>NZ_BPRB01000049.1 GCF_022179685.1 Methylobacterium trifolii | reverse complement strand
GGCGCGATCGCGGGCGCCGTCGTGGCCCTGCGCGAGGGCCTCAAGAGCCGTGCCCTGGAGGAACGCGCCCGCGATTCGGCGGCCCGCGAGGCGTCCGAGGCGGCGCGTCGCTCCGCGATGGAGCAGATCGCGGCCGGCTTCCAGGCGCGCATCGGCCCCCTCGTGGCCGGCGTCTCGACCGCGGCCGGGACGATGGAGAATGCGGCCCGCACCATGACCGGGCTCGCGGAGGCGACGAGCGACCGCTCCGTGGCCGTGGCCGGCTCCGCCCGGCAGACCTCGAGCAACGTCCAGACCATCGCCGCGGCGACCGAGGAGCTGACGGCGACCGCCCAGGAGATCGGCCAGCGGGTCAGCGAATCCTCGCAGATGACCGGCCGCGCGGTGGAGGATTCCCGCCGCAGCGACGCTGCCATGCGCAGCCTCTCGGCCGGCGCCCAGAAGATCGGCGACGTGGTGGCGATGATCTCGGCCATCGCCGGCCAGACCAACCTGCTGGCGTTGAACGCCACCATCGAGGCGGCGCGTGCGGGCGAGGCCGGCCGGGGCTTTGCCGTGGTCGCCGCCGAGGTGAAGGACCTCGCCGGGCAGACCGCCAAGGCGACCGACGAGATCACCGCCCAGATCGCCCAGATCCAGCAGGCCACCCGCGAGGCCGTGTCCGTGATCGAAGGCGTCGGCGGGGCATTGGGCGACATCCACGAGACCGCGACCTCGATCGCAGCCGCCGTGGAGGAGCAGCAGGTCGCGATGCAGGAGATCGCCCGCAACATCGCCGAGGCAGCCGAGGGCACGGACACCGTCACGGCCAGCATCGGCCAGGTCGACCAGGGCGCGGGTCGGACGGGCGAGGCCGCGACCGAGGTGCTCACCGCCGCCGTGGACCTGTCGCGGGGCTCCGACGACCTGCGCCGCGAGGTCGACGCCTTCCTGTCCGAGCTTCGGGCGGCCTGATGGTACGCGTCACCCCCCGGAGAGCGCCCGCTCGCGGATCTGCGTGAGGGTGCTGCCCGGCAGGATCGCGTCGGTGGCGACCTTTAGGTGGACGATGGCGGGCTGCCCGGAAGCACGGGCCGCCGCGAAGGCGTCGGGAAAGTCCTCGGTCCGCGTGACCGTGATGCCGAAGCCGCCGAAGGCGCGGGCATAGGCCGCAAAGTCCGGGTTGCGCAGGTCGGTGGCCGAGACCCGGCCCGGGAATTCCCGCTCCTGGTGCATCCGGATCGTGCCGTAGCTGGCGTTGTCGCAGACGATGCAGACCACCGGAAGGCCGTGCTGGACCAGCGTCGCGAATTCCTGGCCGGTCATCAGGAAGTCCCCGTCGCCTGCGATGCAGACCACCGGCCGGTCGGGGTGGAGCGTCTTCATCGCCACCGCCGCCGGAAGGCCGTAGCCCATCGAGCCCGAGGTCGGCGCGCAGTGGCTGCCCAGGCGCCGGAAGCGGTAGAAGCGCTGGACCCAGGCCGCGTAGTTGCCCGCCCCGTTGCACAGGATGGCCTCCGTGCCGAGGGTCTCGCGCAGGTGGACCATCACCGCGCCGAGGTTCACCCCGCCGGGCTGGGGCGTGGCCGCCTCGCTCCAGGCCAGGTACGCGGCATGGGCTTCCCGCGTCCGCCCGGACCACGGGATGCGCGCAGGTGCCGCGAGGCCGGCGAGTGCGGCCGCCATGCGGGACGGCGCGGCGTTGATGGCCAGGTGCGGCCGGTAGACCCGGCCGAGTTCGTCGGCCCCGGCATGGACGTGGACCAGGGTGAGGCCGGGCTCCGGGATGCCGAGCAGCGTGTAGCCCTGGCTCGGGACCTCGCCGAGCCGACCGCCGAGGGCGACCAGCAGGTCGGTGTCCCGCAGGCGGGCCAGGAGCTTCGGGTTGGCCCCGAGGCCGAGGTCCCCGGCATAGGCGGGGTGCAGGGGGTCGAACAGCGACAGGCGCCGGAAGCTCGTCGCCACCGGCAGGGCGAAGCGCTCGGCGAACACCCGGATGTCGGCGCAGGCGGCCTCCGTCCAGCGGCTGCCGCCCAACAGCAGCAGCGGCCGCTCGGCCTCCGCCAGAAGTGCCGCGATCTGTGCAATCTCTTCCGTACCCGGCGCGGCCTCGACGGGGCGGCAGGGCCCGGCCAGCGGGCCGGGACAGGCCTGCTTCAGCATATCCTCCGGCAGGGCCAGCACCACGGGGCCGGGCCGGCCGCTGGTGGCCGCATGGAAGGCGCGCGAGACGTATTCGGGCAGGCGGGCCGGATCGTCGATCTCGGCCGCCCACTTGGCCAGCGGCCCGAACATCGCCCGGTAATCCACCTCCTGGAACGCCTCCCGGTCGCGCTGGTCGCGGGCGACCTGGCCGACGAACAGGATCATCGGCGAGGAATCCTGGCGGGCGACGTGGATGCCGGCCGAGGCGTTGGTCGCACCGGGCCCGCGGGTGACGAAGCAGATGCCGGGCCTGCCCGTCGTCTTGCCCACGGCCTCCGCCATCATCGCCGCCCCGCCCTCCTGGCGGCAGGTCGTGACCGCGATGCCGGATTCGTAGAGGGCGTCGAGCACGGGCAGGAAGCTCTCGCCCGGCACCGTGAAGACGTGCCGCACGCCCTCGATCCGCAACTGCTCGACGAGGGCCTGCGCGGCGGTGCGGACGGGAGCGGATGTCTGTTCCATCCCGGGTCACCTAGCGGCTCAGTCGCCCAGGGCCACGCCCTCGAACAGGTGGCGGCCGAGGGGGTCCATGCGGAAGCCGACGACCCCGCGGCGGTGGGCCATGTGCACGATGGTGTGGGCGAGCGGCACCCAGGGGGCTTCGCGCCGGAAGATGGCCTGCGCCGTGTCGTAGAGGGCCTTGCGCCGGGGTATGTCGGCGGTGCGGCGGGCGGCCTGCACCGCGGCGTCGAACTCCGGGTCGCACCAGCGGGCCAGGTTGGCGCCGCCGGGGGCGGCCGCGCGGCAGCCGAGCAGCACGTTGAGGAAGTTGTCCGGGTCGCCGTTGTCGCCGGTCCAGCCGTAGAGCATCAGGGTGGGCACGCCGCCGTAGAGGGTGGTGCGGTACTCGGCCCAGGGGGCGGTGACGAGGCGGACGCGGATGCCGATGCGGGCGAGGTCGGCCCGGATCAGGTCGCCGACCCGGCGCCCGTCCGGGTTGTAGGGCCGGCTCACGGGCAGGTACCAGAGGTCGGTGTCGAACCCGGCGGCGTTGCCCGATTCCACCATCAGCCGCACGGCCTCGATCCGGTCGAAGGGCAGGTCCGGCAGTCCCGCATCGGCTGCCCACAGGGCGGGCGGGAGCGGGCCCCTGGCGACGAGCCCGGCCGCGCCGTAGGCGGCCTCGACGATGGTGCGCCGGTCGATGGCGAGGTTGATCGCGCGGCGCACCCGGACGTCGTCGAAAGGCGGCTTGCCGGTGTTGGCGGCCAGGTACGAGACGTTCAGCTCGGCCTCGCCGACGAGGACAAGGGCCGGGTCGGCCGCGATGGCCGGGACGTCGGCAGGCGCCGGGAACGCCATCACCTGGCACTCGCCGGCCCTGAGCTTGGCCAGCCGCACCGCCGGGTTCGGCGTCACCGAGAAGACGAGGCCGTCGATCCGCTCGGTGCCGGGCGCGGCCGGGCCGCCCGCGCGCCAGTAGTCCGGGAAGGCGCGGTAGCGCACCGCCACGTCGGCCCGGTAACCGGCGAAGGCGAAGGGGCCGGTCCCGACCGGCGCGGCGGCGAGCGCCTCCGCGTCCGGCAGCGTCCCGGCATATTCGGCCGACTGGATCGACGCGAAGGCCTGGGCGAGGTTGGCCAGGAAGGTCGCGTCGGGCTCGCGCAGGCGGAAGCGCACGGTGCGGGGATCGGGCGCCTCGATCGCCTCGATCAGGTCGGCGAGGCCGAGGTCGTGGAAGTAGCTGTAGCTGCCCCGGCCGTGGAACGGGTGGTCGGCCTTCCACTGCCGCAGGAACGAGAACAGCACGTCCTCGGCCGAGAGCGGCCGGCTGGGGCTGAAGCGCGCGTTGCCGTGGAAGCGCACGCCCTCCCGGAGGGTGAAGTCGTAGCTGCGCCCATCGGGCGAGATCGTCCACGATTCTGCCAGCGCCGGCCGGATTTCGGTGGAGCCGGGGGCGAACTCCACCAGCGTGTTGAACATCTGCCAGGCGACGTTCATCGCCGTGGTGGTGGTGGCGAGCGCCGGGTCGAGGGTTTCGGGATTGCCCTCCGAGCAGAACACCAGTGTTCTGGCCCGTGCGGAGAGCGGGGCGAGGAGGAGGCAGGCCGCGAGGATGGAACGGACGGCGACGAACGTGGCGCGCGCCCTCCCCCCTCTGCGGGGGCGTGCCTTGTCGGCACCGCCGCGCCGTGCCGCGCCGCCGAATCCCGCTCTCATCCCGCCGCCCCCACCATCGCCGCCTGCCGGGCCGGTTCGGCCGCGGCCGGGAACTCGATCCGCACCCGCGTCCCCTCCCCCGGCCGGCTCTCGATCGCGATCCGGCCGCCGAGCTTGGCCGTCACGAGGTTGTGCACGATGTGCATGCCGAGCCCGGTGCTGCCCCGCGCGCGGGCCGTGGTGAAGAACGGGTCGAAGATCCGCTCCAGGTTCTCCGGAAGGATGCCGCGGCCGTCGTCGGCGATCTCGATCCGCACGAGGCCGGCGCCTGCCTCGGCGACCGTCACCGCGATCCGCCCCGGCCGGCCCGCCTCGAAGCCGTGGATCACCGCGTTGGTGACGAGGTTCGTCACCACCTGGGCGAGCGCGCCGGGATTGGCGTGGACGCTGAGCGCGGCGCATTCGTAGCTCATGCGGTGGCCGCCCTGGCGCAGCAGCGGCGTCAGGCTCGCCAGCAACTCGTCCAGCCAGCCTGTCAGGGGAAAGCGCCGGCGCTCGTCGCTGACCCGGTCCACGGCCACCTGCTTGAAGCCGTGCACGAGGTCGGCCGCGCGGGCAAGGTTGGTGCAGAGCAGGGCCGCGCCCTCCTCGATCCGGTCGACGTAATGCCCGAGCCGCGAGCGCGAGAGCTGCCCCTCCGCGACGAGGCCGCGGAAGGCCCGCGTCTCGTCGCGCACCACCGTGGCCGTGGTCAGCGCCAGCCCGAGCGGCGTGTTGATCTCGTGCGCGACGCCGCCGACGAGCTGGCCCAGCGAGGCGAGCTTCTCGGCCCGGATCAGGTCGGTCTGGGCCTGGCGCAGGTCGAGCAGGGCCGCGTCCGCCTGGTCCTTGGCCCGGCGCAGGGCCTTCTCGCGCCGGCCGATCTCGGAGACGAAGAAGTCCGTCGCCCGCGCGATGTCGCCGAGCTCGTCCCGCCGGGTCAGCCCGCTGAGGCGCCCGCGGGCGGGGTCGGCGGCCAGCGCGACCATGTCCCCCTGGAGGTGGCGCAAGGGGCCGGTGATGGAGCGGGTGACGGCCAGGGCCACCAGGGAGCCGAGCAGCAGGCCGCCGGCGGCGCCCGCGAGCAGGATCTGGCGCAGGTTGGCGCCGAAGCGCTCGGCCTCGCCGATGAAGGCGTCGTTGAGCCCCTGGGTGCCGGCGCTCATGGCGGAGGCCAGCCCGTCCATCTCGGTGACCATCTCCCCCTGGCGCCTGAGGCCGTCGATCGTCGTGGTCAGGCGCTTGCGCCAGCCGTCCACCGCATCGATCATCTCCGACTGGATCAGGGGCGAGATCGGCAGCGCCGCGGTCCTGGCGGAGAGGCGCTCGCCCTCCGTCAGCATGAGCGCGGCCGTGGCCGAATCGCGCCGGGCCAGGGCCGCGTCCGTGCGCTGCCCGAGGCGCAGGGTGGTGACGGCGATGTTCTGCGTCGCCTGCTCGGTCTCGTTGGCCTCCACGGCGTAGGTGATGAGCTGCGCCACCTCCTCGTGCAGGGTGCGCTGCCCGGAGGCGTCGACCTTGAGGATGCGCTCCGTCCAGGCGGCGAGGTCCTTCGCCGCGGCCTCTCCCGTCCCTTCCGCCGCGGCGAGCGCATCGAGTTCGGCGGCCTCCGGCCCACGCCCCTGCGCACGCAGTTCGTCGCCGAGGTCGCGCACCGCCTTCCGCAGCTGGGAGGCCAGGGAGAAGCGCGCGTTCCGGTTCTCGGGCGCGGCCCGGTCCAGGGCCGCCTCCGCCGCCAGGCTGCGCACCGCGTTCGTCCCGGCCAGGACGACGCGGACCGCGGCGAGGCGCTCGACCTTCTCGCTGAGCGAGCGCACGAGGTCGGCGTTCGAGGCCTGCTGGCGCAGGCGCGCCCGGTCGGCGAGTTCCACGAGGGTGCCGGCGCGGGTGCCCATCTCCGCGATCAGCCCGTCCGTCTCGCGGGTGGTGCGGATCAGCGCCTGCATCCGGGCGACGTAGCGCTTGAGGGCGGCGTCCGCGGAGGCGATGCGGGCGTTCTGCTCGACGGTACGGGCATAGGCGTCGAGCCCGGCAAGTCCCCGCCCGGCCTCGGCCGTCAGCGCCAGGAAGCGCTCGGCATGGGCGCCCCTGTCGGCCATGCGGGCGGAGACGTATTCGTCGCGCACGAGGCGGGCCAGCGCCAGCACCCGGTCGACCTGCGCCGCCAGCACGGCGCCGCCGCGGGCGCGCTCCTCCTGCGCCAGCAGCAGCCAGCCCGCCAGCGCGATGGCCGCCGCCAGGACGATCGGAACGCCGCCGACGAGATAGATCTTTCGGCCGACCCGCATGAAGGTCCCGTCCCGCGAGGCGGTCAGGATAGGTCGTTCCGCATCCTGAGCAAGCACGCATCCGGGCGCGGGGCCGGCCTATCCTTCCGGGCCGGCACGATCGACAGTGCAGGCCGTCCGCGCGCGCCGATCCCGCCGGATCGGATCAGGAGGTCGCCAAGGTTTCGCTGGCGCGCTTCCGTCGCAGGCGCTCGGCAGCCCCGGCGCCCCGGCTCACCGGGCGGGCACGCGGGTCTACGGTCGCGGCCCGGACCGGCGCGGGCCGGGCGTCCGTCCGCACGGGAAACCGATCCGCGAGGCTCGGCACCGTGAACGAACCGCCGGCCTCCCTGCCGTGCAGGACGGTGCGCAGGCGCTCCAGGGCCTCGGGGTCGTTGGCGAGGGCATCGTGCGAGAAATGGGACATGACGCGGGTCCTCCGCTCCTGCCGGAGCTCG
This sequence comes from Methylobacterium trifolii, assembly GCF_022179685.1. Taxonomy (GTDB): domain Bacteria; phylum Pseudomonadota; class Alphaproteobacteria; order Rhizobiales; family Beijerinckiaceae; genus Methylobacterium; species Methylobacterium trifolii. The sequence continues at coordinate 27,559 of NZ_BPRB01000049.1, read as the reverse complement.
AGCTCAGCGGGCGGCCGTGCGGCCGGGTGCGGGTTTGGCGAGCGGCCGGGCCGCGGCCTGCGGAACGGCCGGGGCCGTCTCGGTCAACGCGATCACGCGCACGGGGCGGCCCGCGCATCCGGCCGCATTGTAGGGCCACCCGGCGGTGACGCAGGCGGCGGCCGCGACCGGCGCAGGCGCCTCGACCTGGAGACCTTGCGAGGCGGCGGCCTTGCCGGCACCGGCCGGCAGGAGCGTGCCGACGAGGCCGGCGGTGACGAGCGCGCTCGCGGCGGCGAGATTGACGAACAGCGACATGACATCCTCCCGGCCGCGTTGGGCCGTTCCCGATGTCCGGTCTAGGGACTGTGCGTGTGCTGCGTATTGCGTGGGTGAGCCTGCGATCCTTGGATCACAGGCCCAATGTTGCGTCGGCCCGCCCGCGACGAAATAGAACGGGGAAACCGGGACCGGATCGTGGACGCGGCCCTGGCGCGGCGTGCGGATCGGGCTATCTCGGCTGTGTCCAAGCGGATCTTGAGAATCCGCGGCAGGACCCGAGGAACGATCGAAGATGCGCGCCCACATCGTCACCGCCCTCGCCGTCGCCGCGGGGCTTGCCGGCCTGCCGGCTCAGGCGCAGATCCGCAACGCACCCGCGCCGCGGGCCCTGGAATTCGCCGCCTACATCTTTGCTGCCAGCAACGTCTGCGGCTACCGCATCGGCGTCGAACAGTTCGACGCGCTGCTGGCCAAGCAGAACACGCGCTCCGAGGACGTGGGCCCGCGCGGCCCCTTCGGCGGCCGGGTGCAGACGATGTTCGCCCTGATGTCGAACCAGATGGCGCTGAACCGCGAGAAGTCCTGCCTCGCGGTCGCAGGCGAGTACGGCCCGGACGGCAACGTCGCCAAGAACGTGCTGCTGCCCGCCGCGATGGACGCCCCGGCAGGGGACAAGCCGCCGGCCGAAGCGCCCAAGCCGTCCGATGCTCCGGCATCGACCGAGGCCCCGAAGCCCGCGCAATAGGATCGGCGTCGTCCGACGACCGCTATTCCCGGCTCAACCGAGTTCCCAGGCGATCGGCGCACGCCCGTGCGCCGCCAGCCAGTCGTTCGCCCGCGCGAAGGGCCGCGAGCCGGGAAAGTCCCGCGCGCGGTTGAGGGGCGATGGGTGCCCGCTCTCGATGATGCCGTGGCGCCCGGTATCGATCAGGGCGGCGCGCGCCCGGGCCTGCGCCCCCCAGAGCAGGAACACGGCCGGCTCCTCCCGGGCGGAGACGGCCGCGACGGCCTCGTCGGTCAGCGCCGCCCAGCCGTAGCGCAGGTGCGCCCCGGCCTGTCCCGCCTCGACGGTGAGGGCGCTGTTGAGGAGCAGCACGCCCTGGCGCGCCCACGGCGTCAGGTCGCCGCTGGCCGGCCTGTCCGGCCCCACCTCGGCCAGGATCACCTTGAGGGAGGCCGGCAGGCGCCGGGGGCCGACATAGGAGAAGGCCAGCCCGTTGGCGTCCCCCGGCGTCGGATAGGGGTCCTGCCCGAGGATCACGACTTGGACCGCGGGCAGCGGCGTCAGGGCGAGGGCGTTGAACACGTCGCCCGGCGCCGGCAGCACCTGCATTCCTTGCGCGATCCGGGCGTCGACCCGCTCCGCCACCGCATCGGCGCCGCCGCCGGCGAAGAACGGCAGCCCGAGCCAGGGGGAGCCGGAGGCGCGAAAGCGCGCGAGCGCCGCGGTGACGGTGCTCACCCGATCGTTCCGATGCGCCGGCTCGCTTGAAGTCACTTGGAGACGAAGGTGTCGCGCACGGCCTTGGCGTTGCGGCGGACCATGGGCCAGATCCAGGCACCGGAGGCGAGGTAGGCGCCGGCCGGCATCGGCTTCAGCTCCTCGGACAGGCGCTGCGCCAAGCCCGGCGCGGCGATCCGGCCCACGGGCGCGTCCGTCTTGCGGTAGACCACCGTGGTGTCCTCGCGCCAGTAGGCGGTGTCCGGCACCATCCCGGCCCGGCGGGCGGTGAGATCCAGGGTGTCGCGCACGAAGCCGTGGACGTGGGCGAAGTGGAAGCGCTCGTGGGGCGGCTTGCCGGTGGCGGCCATGTTGGGCACCGCGGCGTAGAGCACCCCGTCCGGCTTCAGCCAGCGCGCGAGCCGCTCCATCACGTCGGCCGGGTCGCGCAGGTGCTCCAGCACGTGGTGCGTGCTGATCACGTCGAAATGGCCGGCCGGGAAGCGCCCGTCCTCGGCATCGTCCAGCACCTCGACGCCGTGCTGCTTGCGGGCGTAGGCGGCATAGTCCCGCCCCGGCTCGACGCCGATGGCCTCGCAGCCGCGTGCGCGCGCGGCCGCCAGGAACTCCCCGGAGCCGCAGCCGAAATCCAGCACGCGGGCGCCCGGCACGAGCTTGGGCGCGAGCAGGCCTGCGCGGAAGGTCGCCTCGCGGGCGGAGCGGTTGAGGTGGGCGCGGGGCGGCCCGCCGGCGAAGGCGAGCTGGTAGTCGGCCCGGTAGGCGGTGGCGTAATACTCGGCGAGTTCGGCCGGCGTCGGCATCGGGTCGGTGCGGATCAGTCCGCATTCGGCGCAGGCGATGGAGCGCAGGGTCTTCAGCCGCCGGTCCGTCTCCGCCACCGTGACGCTCTCGTGCGAGCCGCACAGATTGCAGGCCGAGGGCGCCCCCGTGTAGGGGTAGCCGGTGAACGGCACGAAGTGCCGGAGGAAGTAGCGGGGAGACGGCATGTCGCGGGTCCGGCTTTCGGCTTCGCTGGCAGGCTTCGTGCTCTAGATAGTTCCGGCACGGCGGACAACCGCGGCTGCCCCCGTGCGCCGGTCCGCGGCGCCCAGCGGGTCTTTTCGCGGACAGGACAGGAAGCGGCCGCTACGGCCGGACTCTATTGATGAACGAACGCGTCGAACCCGCCTCGCTCGCAGGCCAGCAGGCCCTGGAGCCGCAGCGTCCCGTTGCCGCCGGCAGCCTGCCGGGCGACCACCCGGCCGTGCGCTGGGGCCGGGTCGGCGTGCTCTTGATGAACCTCGGAACCCCCGAGGGCACCAGCTACTGGCCGATGCGGCGCTACCTCAAGGAGTTCCTCTCCGACCGCCGGGTGATCGAGGTGCCGCGCCTGATCTGGTGGCCCCTCCTCAACCTCGTCATCCTGACCAAGCGCCCCGGTCCCAAGGGGAAGGACTACGCCAGCGTCTGGAACAAAGAGCGCGACGAGGGCCCCCTCAAGACCATCACCCGCGGCCAGTCCGAGCGGCTGCAGGCGGCCATGGGCGACACGGTCGTGGTCGACTGGGCGATGCGCTACGGCAAGCCGGAAGTGTCCCTGCGCATCCAGGCGCTTCTCGACCAGGGCTGCGACCGCATCCTGCTGGTGCCCCTCTACCCACAATACGCGGCCGCTACCTCGGCCACCGCCTGCGACCAGGCCTTCAAGGCGCTGATGCAGATGCGCTGGCAGCCGAGCGTGCGGGTCTCGCCGCCCTACCACGACGACCCCGTCTACATCCGGGCCATGGCCGATTCGATCCGGGAGGGGCTGGCCAAGCTCGATTTCGAGCCGGAGGTGATCCTCACCTCGTTCCACGGGGTGCCCAAGAGCTACCTGCTCAAGGGCGACCCCTACCATTGCCAGTGCGTGAAGACCGGCCGCCTGATCCGCGAGGAACTGGGGTTTTCGCCGGAGCGGATGCGCACGACCTTCCAGTCCCGCTTCGGCAACGAGGAATGGCTCAAGCCCTACACCGACGAGACCGTGATGGCGCTGGCCAAGTCCGGCGTGAAGCGTATGGCGATCGTGGCGCCGGGCTTCACCGCCGACTGCCTGGAGACCCTGGAGGAACTCGACGGGGAGAACCGCCACTACTTCGAGGAGAACGGCGGCGAGCGCTTCGCCTACATCCCCTGCCTCAACGATTCCGACCTCGGCATGCGCGTGATCGAACACGTGGTGCGCCGCGAGTTGCAGGGCTGGGTGTGAGACGGTGTCCGCTCGATCGAAGCGGTCACGGTCTCACCAAGCCCGCGCGGCGCTTGAGCGAAGACGAAATCCGCATCGCGAAGCGATCGATCGGATTTCGCATGAGATTCGTTTCCTCAAGCACCGAAACCCGCTTGCCGAGCCGGCCCCGCGGGTTATCTTGCAGGAGGCGTAGCTTGGCGCGACGGCCTTTCACGAGGGATCACATGGCGTTCTTCATCGGGATCGCGTGTCCGTGGCTCGTCGTCGCCGTGCTGGACATCATGGCGTCCGGACGCCGCGACAGCGAACTCGCGGCCCTCGGCATCACGCCCGCCGCCAGGCCCGAGACGTCCTCCTACCTGACGCCCCAGCTTCCGTACTGAGCCGATCGGGCGCCGCAGGCGCGGCGCCCTTTCCCACGCCTCAGGGCTTCTTCGGCTCGTCGGGGGCCGGGGCGGCGACCGGCTTGCCGGCCGCGTCGAAGCGTTCGACCTTGGCCTCGCCGCGCAGCTTCAGGATCAGGTCCTGCTGCGCCTTGCGGATCAGGTGCTGGTCGATCTGCTCCTTCAGTTCCTCGAAGGTCGGCGTCGGCTTGGTGCGCTTCTCCTCCAGCTTGATCACGTGCCAGCCGAACTGGGTCTTGATCGGGTCCGAGACCTGGCCCGGCTGCATCTTGAAGGCCGCGTCGGCGAATTCCTTGACCATCCGCTCCTTGGAGAACCAGCCGAGGTCGCCGCCCTCCGCCTTGGAGCCGGGGTCCTTCGATGTCTCGGCCGCGACCTTGGCGAAGTCCTCGCCGCCCTTGATCCGCCCGGCGATCTTCTTGGCCTCGGCCTCGTTGTCCACCAGGATGTGCCGGGCGTGGGCCTCCTCCTCCGGCTTCATGATCTTGGCGGTCTGCTCGTAGACCTCGCGGGCGGCCTCCGGGGTGGCGGCCTTCTTGGCCTCGCGCTCCAGATATTCGTCCAGCAGGAGCTTGTCGCGGAAGTAGGCGAGCTTGCGCTTGAAGTCCGGCGTGTCGGCGACCTTGGCGGCCTCGGCCGCCTGGGCCCCGACCTTGAGGTCGACCATGTAATCGACGAGCAGCGCCTTCTTCTGCGCCTCGTCCACGCCGGGGAGCGACAGGGCCGGGTCCTCGCTCGCCACCGCGAGGTCGCCGGCCGTGACCGGGCTCCCGTTCACCGTCGCCACCACCGCGTCCGGCGAGACCGGCGCGGCGGGCGCCACCGCGGGTGCCGCCGGTGTCGGCGTCTGCGCCGCCGCGAGGCTCGGCACGGCCAGCGCCAGCGCGAGGGCGCTCACGCGCCAGAGGGGGAGGGTCTTCGGCATGGCTGGGAGTTCCTCGGGCAGGGTCTTGTTCGCGGGCCGGGCGCCCCACGGGCCGGGACGGCGATGGCAGAGCCGGTGGCACAGGTGGCCCGCAAGGCCGCGGAAGGCAAGCGCGGCGGCGGGGATCGGCCGGCCCGGCACACCCGATCGTGAGGGACCGCCCGCCCGTTCGGGGCCTCCGTCGCGGCCTGTCCGGCCGGGGCCTCTTTTAGATGCGCCCCCCGATATTTACCTCTATAAGCCCGGCCAACTCAGCCAAGCCCGGCCCGCGACGGCACGCCGTCGACGGGTTCGCACGTCCGCAGGTTCACGATGCTCGGTGCCCTCGCCAAGAAGATCTTCGGCTCGTCCAACGACCGCCGCGTCAAGGGCTACCGCCCGCGCGTGGCCGCGATCAACGCCCTGGAACCCGAGATCCAGGCTCTGTCGGACGACGCCCTGCGCGCCCGCACCGAGATGCTGAAGGGCGAACTCGCGGCTGGCAAGAGCCTCGACGACATCCTCGTGCCGGCCTTCGCCACCGTGCGGGAAGCCGCCAAGCGCGTGCTCGGCCAGCGCCACTTCGACGTGCAGATGATCGGCGGCATGGTGCTGCACGAGGGCGGCATCGCCGAGATGAAGACCGGCGAGGGCAAGACCCTGGTGGCCACGCTCGCCGTCTACCTCAACGCCCTCTCGGGCAAGGGCGTGCACGTCGTCACCGTCAACGACTACCTCGCCGCCCGCGATGCCGAGTGGATGGGCCGGGTCTACCGTTTCCTGGGGCTCACCGTCGGCACCATCGTGCATGGGCTGGACGACGAGCAGCGCAAGGAATCCTACGCCTGCGACATCACCTACGGCACCAACAACGAGTACGGCTTCGACTACCTGCGCGACAACATGAAGTACGAGCTGTCCCAGCTCGCGCAGCGGGGGCACAACTTCGCCATCGTGGACGAGGTCGACTCGATCCTGATCGACGAGGCCCGCACGCCGCTGATCATCTCCGGGCCGGTGGACGACCGCTCGGAGCTCTACGTCACCGTGGACGCCCTGATGCCGCAGCTCGTGCGCGAGCATTACGACCTCGACGAGAAGCAGCGCACCGTCTCCCTGACGGAGGAGGGCAACGAGTACCTCGAGGAAGCCCTGCGGGTCGCCGGCATCCTCAAGGAGGGCGACCTCTACGACGCGCACAACGTCAGCATCGTCCACCACGTCAACCAGGCGCTGCGCGCCAACACCCTGTTCACGCGGGACAAGGACTACATCGTCAAGAACGACGAGGTGATCATCATCGACGAGTTCACCGGCCGCATGATGCAGGGCCGGCGCTACTCGGAAGGCTTGCACCAGGCGCTCGAGGCCAAGGAGCGGGTCACGATCCAGCCCGAGAACCAGACGCTGGCCTCGATCACCTTCCAGAACTTCTTCCGCCTCTACGACAAGCTCGCGGGCATGACCGGCACGGCCTCGACGGAGGCCGACGAGTTCGCCGAGATCTACAAGCTCGAAGTGGTCGACATCCCGACCAACAAGGAGGTCGAGCGCGTCGACGAGGACGATCAGGTCTACCGGACCGTCGAGGAGAAGTACCAGGGCATCATCGAGGAGATCGACCGGGCGCACCAGCGCCACCAGCCGATCCTCGTCGGCACCGGCTCGATCGAGAAGTCGGAAGTGCTGGCCGAGCTCCTCAAGAAGGCCGGCTACAGCCTGCTCGACTATTCCGACCCGCTGGCGCTCACCGACGTCTACAAGGCCGCCCGCGAGGGCCGCGTGACCAAGCGCTTCGCCGTGCTGAACGCCCGCTTCCACGAGCAGGAGGCCTATATCGTCGCCGAGGCCGGCGTGCCGGGCGCGATCACCATCGCCACGAACATGGCCGGCCGCGGCACCGACATCAAGCTCGGCGGCAACGTCGAGATGCGGGTCGAGAAGGAGCTCGCCGACCTGCCAGAGGGCCCCGAGCGCGAGGAGCGGGTCGCGGCGATCAAGGCCGAGATCGCCGACAACCGCGGCAAGGTGCTGGCCTCCGGCGAGCCGGCCGACGCCGAGGCCGGGCGCAAGAAGGACCTGCCCGGCGGCCTCTACATCATCGGCACCGAGCGCCACGAATCGCGCCGGATCGACAATCAGCTCCGCGGTCGCTCCGGCCGCCAGGGCGACCCAGGCCGCTCGAAGTTCTTCCTCTCGCTGCAGGACGACCTGATGCGGATCTTCGGGTCCGACCGCATGGACGGGATGCTGCAGAAGCTCGGCCTGGAGCAGGGCGAGGCGATCATCCATCCCTGGATCAACAAGGCGATCGAGAAGGCGCAGCAGAAGGTCGAGGCGCGCAACTTCGACATGCGCAAGAACGTGCTCAAGTACGACAACGTCATGAACGACCAGCGCAAGGTCGTGTTCGAGCAGCGCCGCGACTTCATGGGCCAGGAGAGCGTGCGCGAGACCGTGGACGAGATGCGCCAGGGCGTGATCGACGACCTCGTAGCGACCCACATCCCCGAGAACGCCTATGCCGAGCAGTGGGACGCCGCCGGCCTGCGCGAGCGCGTGGCCGAGGTGCTCAACCTCCAGGAGCCGGTGGAGGACTGGGCCAAGGAAGAGGGCATCGCCGACGAGGAGATGCGCGAGCGCCTGCGCAAGGCCGCCGACGAGAGCTATTCCGCCCGCGTCGAGAAGAACGGCGCCGAGGTTTCGGCCTATATCGAGAAGCAGGTGCTGCTCCAGACCCTCGACCACCTCTGGCGCGAGCACCTCGTCACCCTCGACCACCTGCGGCAGGTGATCGGCTGGCGCGGCTTCGCCCAGCGCGACCCCCTCAACGAGTACAAGTCGGAGGCCTTCGACCTCTTCAACGGCCTCGTCACGGCGCTTCGCGAGCAGGTGACGACGCAGTTGTCGCGCGTCGAGATCATGTTCCAGGAGCCGGACCAGGGCGGCAGCCCGTTCCCCGGCGAGCCCCCCGCCCTGCCGCAGATGTTCGCCCAGCACCTCGACCCCGTCACCGGCGAGAACGAGATGGCCTTCCCCGGCCGCGGCACGGGCAGCGACGGCGGCGGCGGGCCGGCCTACGGCTACGCCGCGGGCGCGCTGGCGGCGGACGGCGCCGTGCTGGAGCGCGACCCCACCGACACCGCGACCTGGGGCCGGGTCGGCCGCAACGAGCCCTGCCCCTGCGGCTCGGGCAAAAAGTTCAAGCACTGCCACGGCAGCTATCAGGCGTGACGTAGCGCTTCGGACTGTAAAGGGCCCGCTTCCCCTCACCCTTGCGAGGAGGGGGCAGGGGTGGGGGTGGCTCCGGAAAGACCGCTGCGGTGCCTTCTGCACCACCCCCACCTCCGGCTCCTCCCCGCAAGGGGGAGAGAGGTTCTACGGCTCGTATTGAGCGACGTCTCCCTAGCCGGATGCGATGCCCCGACACCTCTTCATCGCCGGCGCCGGCACCGAGATCGGCAAGACCTACGTCACCGCCGCGCTCACGCGCCGCCTGCGGGCGCAGGGGCGAACGGTATGGGCCCTGAAGCCCCTGGCGAGCGGCGTGCCGCCCCTGGACGACCCGGCCTTCGCCGACAGCGACACCGCCCGGCTCCTGGCCGCACAGGGCATTCCGGTGAGCCCCGAATCGGTGGCGGCCTGCTCCCCCTGGCGCTTTGCCGCCCCCCTCTCCCCCGATCAGGCCGCCGCCCGCGAGGGCCGAGAGCTAGCCCTCGCCGACCTCGCGGCCTGGTGCCGGGAGCGGATGGCGCAGGCCCAGGGCACCCTCCTGATCGAGGGCGTCGGCGGCCTGATGAGCCCGGTGACGGACGAGGCCACCGGGCTCGACTGGCTGAAGGCGCTAGACGTCCCGGCCCTCCTCGTCGCCGGCAGCCATCTCGGGGCGATCAGCCACGCGCTCACGGCCTGCGAGTCCCTGCGCCTCCACGGCGTTCCCCTCCGCGCGGTGGTGGTCAGCGAGAGCCCGGATGCGCCAGCGCCCGCGGAGATCGTGGCGGCGGCGATCCGGCTGCGGGTGACCGCGCCGGTGTTCTGCCTGGAGCGGGGCGGCCCCTGTCCGGATGGGCTGGCAGCCCTCGTCCGAGGATAGCGGGACACACGACCGCGTTCTGTCGCGATATCGTCGGCAGAGTCTGTCAATCCGCCTGGACGGCCCGCGTCCGGCTGCTAGCTTCCCGCTCGCGCCGGCCCATACTGCTTGCCTGAGCCGACCATCCGCCGGAGCCCTCCGTTGAGCCAAGCCGAAGCTGCCGCGCCGGACGGGTCCGATCACGCTGCCCGGGGCACCCTGCGGCCGGCCCTGCTGCTCGGGGCGCTGGGCGTCGTCTACGGCGACATCGGCACCAGCCCCCTCTACGCCTTCAAGGAGGCGGTGCGCGCGGCCAGCAGCGGCGGCCACGCGGCCGAGCCGATCGCCGTCTTCGGCGCGGTCTCGCTGATCCTGTGGGCGCTGATCCTGATCGTCTCGCTGAAATACGCGGTGCTGATCCTGCGCGCGGACAACCGCGGCGAGGGCGGCATCGTGGCGATGCTGGCGCTGCTGGGTGCCCGCCACGCCAAGCCCGGCTCCTGGCAGGCGCTGCTCCTCGTCGTCGGTCTGGTCGGCGCCGCGCTCCTGTACGGGGACGGGGCGATCACGCCCGCGATCTCGGTGCTCAGCGCCGTCGAGGGCCTGAAGGTCGAGGCGCCGGGGCTCGCCCGCTTCGTCGTGCCGATCACCGTGGTGATCCTGATCGGCGTGTTCGTGGTCCAGAGCAAGGGTGTGGCCTTCATCGGCCGCATCTTCGGACCGGTGATGCTGGTCTGGTTCGCGGTGCTGACGCTGCTCGGCCTCGGCGGCATCCTGCACAACCCCGAGATCCTGGCGGCCGCCAACCCCTTCCGGGCGATCGACTTCCTGTTCCATGCCGGCTGGCACGTCAGCTTCGCCATGCTGGGGGCCGCCTTCCTCGCGGTCACGGGCGGCGAGGCGATGTATGCCGACCTCGGGCATTTCGGCGCCAAGCCGATCCGGGTCGCGTGGTTCGCCCTGGTGCTGCCGGCCCTGGTGATCAACTATTTCGGGCAAGGGGCCGTGCTGCTGGCCGAGCCCGACGCCATCGAGAACCCGTTCTACCGGCTCTCGCCGGACTGGGCGCACTATCCCCTGATCGGGCTCGCCACCGTCGCCACCGTCATCGCCTCCCAGGCGATCATCTCGGGCGTGTTCTCGCTCACCCAGCAGGCGATCCAGCTCGGCTTCCTGCCGACCATGCGCATCGTCCAGACGGCGTCGGACGAGCGCGGCCAGATCTACGTTCCGGCGGTCAACTGGCTGCTCGGCATCGCGACGCTCACCGCCGTATTCGTGTTCGGCTCCTCCGATGCGCTGGCCGGCGCCTACGGCATCGCGGTCTCGCTGCTGATGGCGATCACGACGCTGCTGGCCGCCCTCATCGCCCACAAGTGGGGCTACAACCTCTACGCCGTCATCGCCCTCAACGGCTTCTTCCTGGTGATCGACCTCGTCTTCCTCGGCGCCAACAGCGTGAAGCTCCTGGAGGGCGGCTGGTTTCCCCTGGTGCTGGCCGGCATCGTCGCGCTGATGATGCTGACCTGGCGCAAGGGCAACCACCTCGTCGAGCAGGCCCGCGCCTCCCTGCGCCAGCCGGAGGACGTGTTCCTGTCAGGCCTCCAGCACCGGGACCTGGTGCGGGTGCGCGGCACCGGCGCCTTCCTGTCGGCGGCCACCCACGGCATCCCCCTCCACCTCTCCCGCTTCGTCGAGCGCAGCCATGCCCTGCCCGAGCGCGTCCTGATCGTCTCCGCCCAGTACGAGGAGACGCCGACCGTGCCGGAGAACGAGCGCGGACACGTCACCCTCCTGGCGCCGAACTTCTACCGGGTCACCCTGCGCTACGGCTTCATGGAGGACGCCTCGGTCCCGGACGGGCTCGCCTGCGCCATCGCGCACCGCCACCTGCCGGCCCACGTGCTGGACGACCTCACGGTCTTCGTCGGGCACGAGACCATCATCCCCAAGAGCGACGACCGCGGCATGGCGACCTGGCGCGAAGGCCTCTACGCCTTCATGCAGCGCAACGCCGAACGCACCGGCGCCTTCTTCGGCGTGCCGACGCGCCAGGTGGTCGAGGTCGGCACCGAGATCGAGATCTGAGGCGGGCCGCCCTGACGATCGCCGCCGCCGCTGTGCGCTACGGCACGGCACCGTGATGAGGCGGCCTCGCGCCCCTTCGCCCTCCCTTTGAGCGTGCTATACGCGCGGCCCACCCCAACGGCCCTCGGGGGCTGCCCCGCGCCTAGGCGGATCGCGCCGGCAAGCCGACACGATCCGCTTGGCACTTCGAAGTGACGCAGGTTTTCGTCGCAAAACCGGTGACCACTTTTGCGAACCTGCTTAGGCACAGATGCCGCCCATCCTCGCCATCGCGAACCTGTCGAAGACCTACGCCTCCGGCCTGTCGGCCCTGCGCGCGGTGAACCTGGAGATCGCCAAGGGCGAGATCTTCGCGCTGCTGGGGCCCAACGGGGCCGGCAAGTCGACGCTGATCAACATCGTCTGCGGCATCGTCACTCCGAGCACGGGCACGGTGACGGTGGACGGCCACGACATCCTGAACCACTACCGCGGCGCCCGGAAGACGATCGGGCTGGTGCCACAGGAACTCACCACCGACGCCTTCGAGACCGTCTGGAACACCGTCAGCTTCAGCCGCGGCCTGTTCGGCCTGTCGAAGAACCCGGCCCATATCGAGCGGGTGCTGCGCGACCTCTCCCTGTGGGAGAAGCGCGACAACCGGCTGATGACCCTGTCGGGCGGCATGAAGCGCCGGGTGCTGATCGCCAAGGCCCTCTCCCACGAGCCCCGCGTGCTGTTCCTCGACGAGCCCACCGCGGGCGTGGACGTGGAACTGCGCCAGGACATGTGGCGGATGGTACGCCGGCTGCGCGAGCAGGGCGTCACCGTCATCCTCACCACCCACTACATCGAGGAGGCCGAGGAGATGGCCGACCGGATCGGCGTGATCCGAAAAGGCGAGATCATCCTCGTGGAGGAGAAGGCCGAGCTGATGCGCAAGCTCGGCCGCAAGCAGCTCACGATCCAGCTCAACGAGCCAATTTCCGAGGTGCCGCCGGCCCTGGGCCAGTACGGGCTCGACCTGGCGGCCGGTGGCAGCGAACTGGTCTACACCTACGACACCAAGGCCGAGCGCACCGGCATCACCCGCCTGCTCACCGATCTGGCCGGCGCGGGCCTCACCTTCAGCGACCTGCGCACCAGCCAGTCGTCGCTGGAGGACATCTTCGTCGACCTGGTCCGGGAACGGGCGTGAGGGCATGTCCATGAACTGGCCCGCGATCCGCGCCATCTACGGCTTCGAGATGAGCCGCTTCTGGCGCACGGCGATGCAGAGCATCCTGGCGCCCGTCATCTCCACCTCCCTCTACTTCGTGGTGTTCGGGGCCGCGATCGGCTCGCGGGTCAGCGCGGTGGACGGGGTGCCCTACGGGCTGTTCATCGTGCCCGGCCTGATCATGCTCTCGCTCTTGACGCAGAGCATCGCCAACGCCTCCTTCGGCATCTACTTCCCGCGCTTCTCCGGCACGATCTACGAGATCCTGTCGGCGCCGATCTCCCCCGTGGAGGTGGTGCTCGGCTATGTCGGGGCGGCGGCCTCAAAATCGATCGTGATCGGGCTGATCATCCTGGCCACCGCGGCCCTGTTCGTGCCCCTGCGCATCGAGCACCCGGTCTGGATGCTGGGATTCCTGCTGCTGACGGCGGTGACCTTCAGCCTGTTCGGCTTCGTCATCGGCCTGTGGGCGGACGGCTTCGAGAAGCTGCAACTCGTGCCGCTCCTCATCGTCACGCCCCTCACCTTCCTGGGCGGCAGCTTCTACGCCATCGAGATGCTGCCGCCGTTCTGGCGGGCGGTGAGCCTGCTCAACCCGGTCGTCTACCTGATCAGCGGCTTCCGCTGGGCCTTCTTCGGCACGGCCGACGTCGGCATCGGCGTCAGCTTGGCGATGACGGGTCTGTTCCTGGCCGTCTGCCTCGGCCTCGTCACCTACATTTTTCGGACCGGCTACCGGCTGAAGAGCTGAGGGGCACCCGATAAGTCTCTGTCCCGGAACGTGATTCCCTCCCCCGCAAGGGGAAGGACAGTGCCCGACGGATCGGCCGAACGCCCCTTCGACACGAAAAAAATCACGCCCGCGCGGCCAAGAACGCCAGCACGCCGGCGCGGTGCTCGCGGGCGCCCACCGCCGTGCTGTGGTCGCGGCCCTCGATCTCCAGGGCGCGGGCGTCGGGCATCAGGGCGGCGAGCCCCGGCCCGGAGCCGGCCACCGTGTCGAGGGTGCCGACCGTGACCAGGGCCGGCGTCTCGATCTGCGCCACCTCCGCCCGCGACAGGGTCTGGCGCGAGCCGCGCATGCAGGCGGCCAGCGCCCGCAGGTCGCTGCGGGTCTGCTCGGCGAAGGTGCGGAAGGCGGCAGCCGTCGGGTTCGGGGCCGGCGTGCCGGCCGGCGCCTCCAGGGCCTCGGCGATGCCGGCCGGCAGGCCGCGCCCCTCCACGAGGTGCAGGCCCAGGCCCCCGATCAGGGCCGAGCGCACGCGGCCGGGATGGTCGAGGGCGAGGAAGGCGGTGATCCGCGCGCCCATCGAGTAGCCCATCACGTCGGCGCGCCCGATGCCGAGATGGTCGAGGAGGGCAAGGGCGTCGCCGGCCATGGCCTCGGAGCTGTAGGCCTCCGGATCGTAGAGCTTCTCGCTCTCCCCGTGGCCGCGGTTGTCGAGCGCGATGGTGCGGTAGCCGGCCTGCGTCAGCGCCCGTACCCACTGGGTGTTGACCCAGTTGACCGCGTGGTTGGAAGCGAAGCCGTGGATGAGCAGCACCGGGTCGCCCGTGCCGCCGACCGCCGGCACGTCGACATAGGCGATCCGCACGCCGTCCGAATCGAAGCTCTGCATCGCCTGCTCACCCATCACGCCCGCCGCACCGCTTAGAACGGGCGCGGCCTCCGGGGCAACGCGCAAACGCCCGCGCGGAGCGAACGCCGAGCGCCGGCAAGTGCTTGGCGCGACAGGGAGAGCTTGCAGGCGGCGGGCCCGGCTGGCATCACCCCGCCTGATGAAGGATTCCCAGCCCTACGGCACCTACGCCCCGGTCGGCCTCGTCGCGGCGATCACCCGGCGCACCGGGCGCATCCGGCCCGATTCGTGGCGCGGGCGGCGGCTCGCCCTGCTGCTGCGCCGGATCGCGATCTCGCTCCTGCGCGGCAAGCCGCTCGACGTGACGCGCTACGGCGCGCGGATGCGGCTGCATCCCTACAACAACAATTGCGAGAAGAAGGTGCTGTTCACGCCGCAATTCTTCGATCCCGAGGAGCGCGCGGTCCTGCAGGAGCGCCTCCGGCCGGACTGCGTCTTCCTCGACATCGGCGCCAATATCGGCGCCTACGCGCTCTGCGTGGCCGCCTTCTCCGGGCCCGGCGCCCGGATCGTGGCCGTCGAGCCCCAGCCCGACGTGTTCGACCGCCTGAGCTACAACATCGCCCAGAACCCGTTCCACACCATCAAGGCGGTCGCCTGCGCGGTGGCCGACAAGGGGGGCGAGCTGACGCTGTTCATCGATCCCCGCAACCGCGGCGAATCCAGCCTGAAGATCGTCGGCACCAACGAGGGCGCGCAGATCAAGGTGCCGGCGGTGACGCTCCTCGACCTCGTGCGCGGCGAGGGGCTGACCCGGATCGATGCGGTGAAGCTCGACGTGGAGGGCGCCGAGGACCTGATCCTCGAACCCTTCCTGCGCGAGGCGCCCCCGTCCCTGCTGCCGCGGCTGATCCTGGTGGAGAACGGCACCGACCAGTGGCAGCTCGACCTGCCCAAGCTCCTGGAGAGCCACGGCTACCGCGAACTCGCCCGCTCGCGCCTGAACCTGATGTTCGAGCGGACCGCCTGAGGCTGCAGGTCAGGCCGGCGTCAGAATCGGTATCTCCTCCGCCACGCTCACGCCGTCCCGGTCCACGTCGCAGCGATAAGCACGGGTCTCGACGCCCGCCGCCCGCGCCGCACGGAACGCCCGGTCGAAGGCGGGATCGATGTCGCGGGCGACGTCGAAGGCCTGCGCCTGCATCTGCACCACCACGACGACCAGCGCCCGGCCGCCCGCCTCCACGACGCGGGCCAGCTCCAGCATGTGGCGGGCGCTGCGGGCGGCCGTGCAGTCGGGGAATTCGGCCAGCCCCGCCTGCCGCATCAGGTGGCAGTTCTTCACCTCGACGTGGCAGGGCGCCACCCCCTCGCCGCCGGCCAGGAAGTCGATCCGGCTGCCCGTGCCGTAGCGGACCTCTGGCCTGAGCACCGTGTACGCTTCGAGGGCCGGGAGCCGGCCGGCGGCAAAAGCTTCCGCGACGAGCGCGTTGGGCCGCATCGTGTTGACGCCGACCCATTGCGGGCCGCCGGGCAGCCCCGCCTCCACCAGCTCCCAGGTGTGGGCGAGTTTTCGCGATGGGTTCCGGGAGAGCGAGAGCAGCACACGGTTGCCGGGGTCGGCGAGGCCCATCATCGCGCCCGGATTGGGGCAGTGGGCGGTCAGCATCGTGCCGTCGTCGCGGACGACGTCGGCCAGGAAGCGCTTGTAGCGCCGGACCAGCCGGCCCTCGATCAGGGGTGCGGGAAACTTCATCGGGATCGGTCCGGACGGGGCACGGCGCAGCTTTAGGCGTCGCGGACGCGGTGGAACAGCCTGGGCGTGTGGCAGTCGCCACGGCCCGCGCTATCTGCCGTTCGACCGACGCCCCTCCCGACACGGACGCCCATGACCACCGACCCCGACGCCATCACGGCCGCGATCCTCGTCATCGGCGACGAGATCCTGTCGGGGCGCACCAAGGACAAGAACATCGGCACGATCGCCGACTACCTCACGGCGGTGGGTATCGACCTGCGCGAGGTGCGGATCGTCCCCGACGTAGCCGAGGCGATCGTGGAGGCGGTCAACGCGCTGCGCGCCCGCCACACCTACCTGTTCACCACCGGCGGCATCGGCCCGACGCACGACGACATCACCGCCGACTGCGTGGCCCGGGCCTTCGGTGTCGGCATCGACGTGGACCCTCGCGCCAAGGCGATGCTGCTGGAGCGGCACAAGCCGGAGGACCTCAACCCCGCCCGCCTGCGCATGGCCCGCATCCCGGACGGGGCGGACCTGATCGCTAACCCGATCTCGAAGGCGCCGGGCTTCCGCATCGGCAACGTCTTCGTCATGGCGGGCGTACCCGCGATCATGCAGGCGATGCTCGACGCGATCGGGCCGACGCTGCCCAGCGGGGCGAAGGTGCTCTCGGAGACGGTGGTGGCCGGCAACGTGGCGGAGGGCACCTATGCCGCGGATCTCGGGGCGATCGCCGGCCGGTTCCCGGACCTGTCGATCGGCTCCTACCCGTCGATGACGCAAAGCGGCTTCGAGAACCGCATTGTGGTGCGCGGCAAGGATGCGGACCTGCTCGCGCGGGCCCGCGCCGAGGTCGAAGCGCTGGTGGCGCGGCTGCGGCGCTAGACCCTCGGGGAGGCGTGAGCGATGGCGGAGCACCGGGCGGCCGAGAAGACCGAGCGGGAGGAGCTGAAGCAGGCCGTGGCCGCGATCGGGCGGCCGGACGCCTACCTGTTGCACGAGGCCATCCGGCGCAACGGCGACGAGGAGCTGCGCCGAGACGGGAGCGCCCTGTTCCTCTCGGCGCTCGCCGCCGGCCTCAGCATCGCCCTCTCCCTGATCGTGCCCGGCGTGCTCAAGACCTACCTGCCGGAGGCGCACTGGACCAAGCTCGTCACCACGATGGGCTACGCGGTCGGCTTCCTCGTGGTGGTGCTCGGGCGCCAGCAATTGTTCACCGAGAACACCATCACCCCGATCCTGCCCCTGCTGCACGACCGCTCGGCCAAGACCGCCTGGCGGGTGCTGCGCCTGTGGGGCATCGTTCTGGCCGGCAACCTGCTGGCCACCGCCGCCATCGCCGCGGTGCTCGCCCATTCCGGCGCCTTCGAGCCGGAAGTGACCGCGGCCTTCGCCGAGATCAGCCACCACGCCGTCGCCTTCGGCTTCGGGACGACGCTGATCAAGGCGATCTTCGCCGGCTGGATGATCGCGCTGATGGTCTGGATCCTGCCGGCCACCGGCCAGGCGGCGCCCTTCGTCATCGCCCTGATGACCTGGCTGGTCTCGCTCTGCGGCCTCGCCCACGTCGTCGCCGGCTCGGTGGAAGCCTTCTACCTCGTGGTGACGGGGGCGGCCACGATGGGCGACTACGTCCAGAAGTTCTTCCTGCCGACGCTCATCGGCAACGTCTTCGGCGGCGTCGCCCTGGTCGCGGTGCTGAATTACGGGCAGGTCGCCCCCGAGGTGGAGGAGACGAAGGCCGCCGAGGGCGCGAGGCCGGACTGATCGTCGGCCGCCGCCCCCCGGTCGAGGCCGCCGCGGACGTAGCCGTGCGAGATCAGCCGGTCCCGGCGCAGCGTCCGGCGCTCGGCCTCGCACAGGTCGGTCAGGGCGTCGAGGATGATCCGGCGCAGGGCGAGGCCCGCATCGCCCCGTGCCGCCACGAGATAGGCGTTCGCGATGGCCTCGACGGTGGGCGAGGCCGGCGGCGTGCTGGTCTGGGGTTGCATCGCGGACCTCGTCTGGAACATAAAGTGAACATGCCACACGGGCCGGCCCCGGCCAAGGGCCGATCCAAGCTGAACGGTTGAGAACAGGTGCGGCGCGGACTGGTTCAGGATCGGCGAGCCATGATCCTGCATCGACGGCCGCGATCCCCGCGGGCCGCCAGTCGCCAAAGGGCTTCCACCGTGTCGACCTTCAGCCGCGCACGTCTCACCGGACTCCGCCTTGCCGGGCTGGGCATCCTGGCGCTCGCCGCCGCCCCGGCACTCGCCGCCGACTTCGACGGGGGCTATGCCCCGCCCCGGCCGGATTACGGCGGCGGCTACGAGCGGCGCCTGCCGCCCCCTCCCCCGCCCGAGCCGGAGTTCCGCGGCCCCCGCTTCTCCGCCGGGCCGCGCTTCGTGCCGCCGCCGGATGCCTGCCGCGTCTTCGTGAAGCGCCGGTTCGACGAGGACGGCGAGCCGGTCCTGCGCCGGGTCCGCGTCTGCGACGAGCCGTCCGGGTTCGAGGGCGGCCCGCGCCACCGCCCGGATTTCGACGGCCCCCCGCCGCGGGACGGGTTCCCGCACCGCCGCTGGGGCTGGGACGGGCCCCGCTGGTAGGGTCCGCGATTCACGATTTCTGCGCCGCGCCCGTACCCCGGGCGCGGCGTTCGGCGTTCAGGCCCTGAGGGGCGCCTTCCTGAGGGCGGCGGCGAAGGCCTTGAGCTGCCGGTTCAGGTCGGCCAACTCGTTCAGGGCGATGGTCTTGTGGCCGTCCTTGACGGCCCGCTCGATGTCTTCGACCTGCGCGGCGGTGAGCCGCCGCAGGGCGTCTGCGACCTGTTCACGGGTCATCGGCGCTCCTTTTCGCGCGACGCGTGGCTGATGCCCCGTGATAGAGCGGTAGGCTTAACCGCTGGTTCTCCCCGGCCGGCCGCAGGCTACGATCAATCGTCCGGCGTCGCGAGGTTTGCGGGGGCTAGCGCGAGTTCGGCGGCCCGGAGGCTGTCGCGGGCCTTGGCCACGGCGGCGCCCTGGACTCCGTTCTGCTGGTTCAGCGCCTCGATGAAGGCCGTCCAGTCCGCGCGCAGGCTCGCGGGCATGCCCGCGTCGAGGCGCTGGCGAAGCTGCGCGAGCCGGCCGGCCGGTGTCTCCGGGCTCGCGTCGGCATCCGTGTCGTACACGCCGACGCCGCACATCTGGTCGCCGGCACGGGTGTAGTAGGTGGTCTTCTGCACGGCCACCGTGCTGCCCGGCTTCGGGAACAGGTAGCGGATCACCGAGACCTCACCGGCCTTGGCCGTCTCCAGCATGCGGGCGATGAAGTAGTTGCCGGTGGAATCGTGCAGGTCGCGCACGTTCTGACCCTGCAGGATCGGGTTGGGATGCGCGCTCATCACCCCGTCCGGGCCGACGCAGAACACGTAGGTGTCAGCGGTGCGGAAGCCTGCCTCGCCCTTGGCGAACCGAGCGAGGGCCGTGGGCTTGTCGTGCTCGACCGCGGCGACGACGTGCTTGAGCATCCACTGCGCCGCGCCGGTCGGCACCGCCTCCTCGCAGCCCACGGGGGCTTCCACGAAGCCGCAGGCCAGGGCCGGCCCCGAGAGCGTCCCCGCGACCAGACCGGAGAGCGCGAGCAGCGAACGGAACGATCTCATCGAACACTCCCGACGAAGAGGGCCGAATGCGCGTGGCGAGGCGCCCGACCTTGCAATGTCCGGATCGTGCCGCCAATCGGTACACAGTATAAATCAAATCTTCGCGATGGACAAAGAGCCTTGGAATGCCGCCAATATGGACATGGCGTCGAGAGGATTGCGTGCGATACGATCACGTCTGCATCGGGAAGGGGCACGGTTCCCGATGCCGGCCCGATCCTTCGATGTCGGCCGGAGGCGGGGCGCCTCCGGCGACGGTGTCGTCAGGTCCGCCAGGGATGGGCCGGCAGTTCGGTGTTGCCGATGGCCTTGGCGCCTGCCTCGGCCACCGCGTGGTCGTTCTCCACCGTCGAGCCGCTGACGCCGATGGCGCCGGACATCTCGCCGTCCGCGTCCACGATCGGGATGCCGCCGGGGAAGGTGATCAGCCCCTCGTTCGAGTGCTCGATGCCGTAGAGCGGCCCGCCGGGCTGCGACAGCTGGCCGATCTGGCCGGTCATCATGCCGAAGAACACGGCGGTCTTGGCCTTCTTCTGCGCGATGTCGATGGAGCCGACCCAGGCCCCGTCCATCCGGTAGAACGCCTTCAGGTTGCCGCCGGAATCGACGACCGCGATGCACATCTGCGTGCCGAGTTCGGCCGCCTTGTCGCGGGCCGCGCGGATCGCCGTCTCGGCGTGCTCGATGGTGACGTGCATGGTGTGAACTCCCGTGTGGCGCGAGACGGCGCCGCGCATCGTGCCCGCTCGCGGAAAGCGGGGGCGTGAAGACAACGGCCAAGGTCGTGGCCGGTGCCGGAGGGGATCGGAAAGGAGCGCCGGGCGACGATCGCCCGGACGAAGAACGGCCGCTCCGGGACATCCCGGCGCGGCCGCTGGCGCAGTCGAAAAAGTCCGAAAAAACTACTTCGCCGTCATCGCGTTGGCCTTCTCGATCAGCGCCTCGGCCATGCGGATCGAGGCGATGTCGATGAGGCGGCCGTCCAGCGAGACGGCGCCGCGGCCGGCCTTGGCGGCTTCCTTCATCGCCTCGAGGATGCGGCGCGCCTTGGTGACCTCGGCCTCGGAGGGGGTGAACACGTCGTTGGCGAGATCGATCTGCGAGGGGTGGATCGCCCACTTGCCCTCGTAGCCCGCCGACGCGCAGCGCTTGGCGGCCGAGATGTAGCCGTCGGGATCGGAGAAGTCGCCGAAGGGACCGTCGATCGGGCGCAGACCGTAGGCGCGGCAGGCGACCAGCATGCGCTGCTGGGCGAACAGCCACGGGTCCTGCCAGTGGGTCTGGCGGGCGCCGGACTCGTCCTTGTCGGTGAGCACGCTGAAGTCGGGGTTCACGCCGCCGATGACCTGGGCGCGGGCCCGCGTCGAGGCGGCGTAGTCGGCCACGCCGAAGGACATCGCCTCCAGGCGCTTGGACGAGGTCGCGATCGCCTCGACGTTGGCCATGCCAAGCGCTGTCTCGATCAGCACCTCGAAGCCCAGGGGCTTCTCGCGCTTCTTGGCCTGCTCGATCTGCGTCACCAGCACGTCGATGGCATAGACGTCGGCCGGCACGCCGACCTTGGGGATCAGGATCATGTCCAGCCGCGGACAGACTTCGACGATGTCGACCACGTCGCGGTACATGTAGTGGGTGTCGAGACCGTTGATGCGGATCATCATGGTCTTGTTGCCCCAGTCGATCTCGTTGAGCGCCTGGATGATGTTCTTGCGGGCCTGCTCCTTGTCGTCGGGGGCCACCGCGTCCTCGAGGTCGAGGAAGATCACGTCGGCCTTCGAGGAGGCCGACTTCTCCATGAAGGTCGGGTTCGAGCCCGGCACGGCGAGTTCCGAGCGGTGCAGGCGCGGGGTGGCCTGCTGGATCAGGGTGAAGCTCATCGGTCTTGGGTCTCCTGGTTGGGAATATGGGATACGCGGAAAAGCTAGGGCGCTTCTCCGCGCATGTCCCGGTCCGACTCCGTCGGCCTGCGCGGCCGCCGGCATGGGTCTCCTCACCCCGTCGCGCCGAAGCCGACGGCGATGCAGTTGATCGACAGCAGCAGGGCGGACTTGACCGCCTCGCGGCGGTCCTCGTCCGTCTCGCTGCGGAAGCGGCGCAGGAGTTCGACCTGCTCGCGGCTGACCTGGTTGATGGTCGGCAGCCGCCCGTTGAGCCGGTCGCGGAACAGGGGATAGCGCTCGGCGAGCTCCGCGCCGCCGCTGACGCGCAGGACCATCTCGCGCGTCAGCGCGTATTCCGCCTCGATCCGCGAGAAGATCCGCTCACGCACCCCCTGGTCGGCGACGAGGCCGGCGTAGTCGCGGGCGATGTCGAGGTCGACCATCAGGAGGGTCTTCTCCACCTCGTCGAGGACGAGGCGGAACACGCGCGATTCCTCGAACAGGCGCTTGAGGGTGGCCTCGCCCTCCTCGCCCCGCACGTCGAGGAAGCTGCGGATGCCGGAGCCGACCCCGTACCAGCCGGTCACGACGTGCCGGTTCTGCGACCAGGCGAAGACCCAGGGGATCGCGCGCAGGTCGCTCAAGGAACGGGCGCCGAAGCGGCGGGCCGGGCGCGAGCCGATGTTGAGCAGCGCGATCTCGTCGAGCGGGCTCGCCGCCTGGAAATAGTCGACCAGCCCCTCCGTCTGCAGCAGGTTGACGTAGGCCGCGCGCGAGGCGCCGGAGAGGGCCTCCATGGCGTCGTCGAAGGCGTTGCGGGGCTGGGCCGCCGCATGGCGCTCGCTCTGGAGGGCGTGCTCGAACACGGAAGCCGCGAGCAGCTCCATCTGGTAGGCGGCGGTGCCGCGGTTGGCGTACTTGAACGAGACCACCTCGCCCTGCTCGGTGGTGCGGAAGCGGCCGTTGATCGAGCCGGGCGGCTGGGCGTCGATGCCGCGCTTGGTCGGCACGCCGCCCCGGCTGACGGAGCCGCCGCGGCCGTGGAAGAAGGCGATGGGCACGCCCGCATCCTGGCCGAGCGCCGTGAGCTTGGACTGCGCCTTGTACAGCTCCCAGTTCGAGGCGACGAAGCCCCCGTCCTTGTTCGAATCCGAGTAGCCGATCATCACCTCCTGCACCCCGCCCTGCCAGCGGGTGGAGCGGCGCACCACCGGCGTGCCGAGCAGCTCCTTCATGATCGCGGGCGCGGCGCGCAGGTCGTCGATGGTCTCGAACAGGGGCACGATCGGCAGCGGGCAGATCTCGGTGCCCGCCGTATCCAGGTAGATGCCGGCTTCCTTGGCGATCAGGTAGGCGCCGAGCACGTCCTCGACGGAGCGCGTCATCGACAGGACGAAGGCGCCGAAGGCCTCGCGGTCGAGCTGCTCGCGCATCTCGCCGACGAGGGCGAAGGTGGCCAGGGTCTCGCGGGCGGCGTCCGGCAGGTCGTCGAAGGAGCGCTCGGGGTTGCGCGGGCGGGCGAGTTCGGTGAGCAGCCACTCCTTCCAGGCGGCCGATTGCAGCTCCGGCGGGCTCCGTCCGCCGTGCTGCTGGGCCCAGAGGGCGTGCAGGGTCTCGGTGGTGCGGGTGGTGTTCTCGCGCAGGTCCAGGCGCACGGTGGAGAAGCGGAAGATCTCGACCATGCGGCGCACCGGGCGCACGAGGTCGGTGGCGAGCGACGTGCACTTGGCGTCCGAGAGCCCCTGCTCCAGCACGCGCAGGTCGTTGATGAGGCCGTCCGCGCTCGGGTAGTCCGGCCCGGAAGGCCGGCCGCCCTCGTTGCGCCGGATCGTGGCTTCGAGCTTGCGCAGGACGCAGGTCAGGAACTGGCGGTAGGCCTCGCCGGGGTTGCGCCCGGCGATCGCCTTGCCGTCGCCGCTCTCGGCGAGCGCGCGTGCGAGTTCGCCGCGGAAGGTCTCGGGCACCGGCATGGCGCGCTCGGTGAGCGACAGCACCCGGCCGAGATGGGTGACGCCGTCGCGGTAGCGCCGCAGGGAGGCCAGCGCGTTGCGCTTCAGGGTCTCGCGGGTGACGCTGGCCGTGACGTAGGGGTTGCCGTCGCGGTCGCCGCCGATCCAGGAGCCGAACTGGAAGAAGGGCGGCACCTCGAAGGTCTCGTCGGGGTAGTACTGCGCCAGGGCCTCCTCCAGGGAGTAGAGCACCTCCGGCAGCATCTCGAACAGGGTCTCGTCGAAGAAGTGCAGGCCCCAGGCCACCTCGCGCTCGACGGTGGCCTTCTCCAGGTGCAGCTCGCCCGTCATCCAGACTAGCTCGATCTGGTCGCGCAGCTCGTTCATCAGGCCGTTGCGCTCGCGCTCGGTCCAGCGGGGCAGTTCGAGCTCGCGCAGGGTCAGGTAGATGCGCCGGAACTTCTCCAGCACCGTCACGCGCTTGCCCTCGGTGGGGTGGGCGGTGATGGTCGGTCGGATGCGCAGGTCCTTGAGCAGGGCGTGGATCTGCGGCGCCGCGATGCCGCTGTCGGCGGCCTGGGCCAGCACACGGGCGAAGGAGCCGCCGAGCGCGGCCCGGCCCTCGCTGCGCTCGACCTGCCGGCGGCGGCGCATGGCGACGTTCTGCTCGGCGATGGAGAGCAGCTGGAACCAGATGCCCTGCACCTGGAGGGCGCGGGCGAGCATCTCGGGCGTGAAGTTCGAGATGTCGGCGGTGCCGTGCAGCACAGCCTCCAGTTCCGGCTCGTGCCGGCGCGCCACGTCGAGGAGCGCGTGGAACAGGATGTCCAGGGCCTCCTTCGAGGAGGTGCCGGTGATCACGGGCGGCGCGAAGGCGTTCTCGTCCGCGGTGCCGGGGGAGGCGTGAAGGGTCTTGATCATGAGATGGCCCTTTCAGGGACTCGCATCGAGGACCGCGGGGACGGGCAGATCGCGCGGTTCTCCCTTTCCCTTTTGCGGGAGAGGGTGGCCCTCGGCTCGCGCGAGGGTCGGGAGCGGGGTGCGCCGTATCCGGATGGACCTGTGCCGGCCCCTCTCCCGCCTCGCATCCGCGAGGCACCCTCCCCCGCAGAGGGGGGAGGGGGTCGGTGCGGTCACGCCGCGCGCTTGCCCATCACCTGCGCCACGGTCTCGCCGAAGGAGCCGGGATCGGGGGCGACGGTGAGGCCGTAGGAACGCATGATCTCCGCCTTCTCGGCGGCGCTGTCGCCGGCCGCCGAGATGATGGCGCCGGCATGCCCCATGCGGCGGCCCTTCGGGGCGGTGAGCCCGGCCACGAAGCCGATCACGGGCTTGCTCATGTTCTCCTTGATCCAGGCGGAGGCCTCGGCCTCCTGCGGACCGCCGATCTCGCCGATCATCAGGATCGCGGCCGTGTCGGAATCCTGCTCGAACAGGGCGAGGTGGTCGAGGAAGGAAGAGCCGTTGATCGGGTCGCCGCCGATGCCCACCGAGGTCGAGATGCCGAGCCCGAGCGCCTTCAGCTGCGAGGCGGCCTCGTAGCCCAGCGTGCCCGAGCGAGAGATCACGCCGATGTTGCCCTTGAGGTAGATGTGGCCGGGCATGATGCCGAGCATCGACTTGCCGGGCGAGATGATGCCGGCGCAGTTGGGGCCGACCACCATGGTGCGCCGGTCCTTGGGGTAGCGCATCAGGTAGCGCTTCACCCGCATCATGTCCTGGGCCGGGATGCCGTCGGTGATCGAGCAGACCAGCTTCAGGCCGGCATCGGCGGCCTCCATGATCGCGTCGGCGGCGAACGGCGGGGCGACGAAGGTGATCGAGGTGGTGGCGCCGGTGGCCGCCACCGCCTCCTTGACGGTGTTGAACACCGGCACGCCCACATGCGTCCGGCCGCCCTTGCCGGGGGTGACGCCGCCGACGACGTTCGAGCCGTACTCGATCATTTCCTTGGCGTGGAAACTGCCCTTGTCGCCCGTGATGCCCTGGACGATGATCGGGGTCTTCTCGTCGATGAGAATGCTCATGGCGTGATCTCCCGGAATTTCAGCGCTTGGCGGCGTTGCAGGCGTCGACCGCCTTCTTGGCGGCCTCCGACAGCGTGTCGGCGGTGATCAGGTCGAGACCGCTCTCGGCCAGGATCTTCTGGCCCGCCTCGACGTTCGTGCCGGCCAGCCGCACAATCAGCGGCACGTCGATCTTCACCTCGCGGGCGGCCTGGATCACCCCCTCCGCCACCCAGTCACAGCGGTTGATGCCGGCGAAGATGTTGACCAGGATCGCCTTGACGTTGCGGTCCGAGAGCACGAGCCGGAAGGCCGTGGCGACCCGCTCCGGCGAGGCGCCGCCGCCCACGTCCAGGAAGTTGGCGGGCTCCCCGCCCGCGTGCTTGATCATGTCCATGGTCGCCATGGCGAGCCCGGCGCCGTTGACAATGCAGCCGATCTCGCCGTCCAGCCCGATGTAGCTGAGGTTGTGCTCGGCGGCCTGGGCCTCGCGCGGGTCGCCCTGCGAGGGGTCGTGCATGTCCGCGATGTTGCGGCGGCGGAACATGGCGTTGTCGTCGAAGGACATCTTGGCGTCGAGCGCCAGCACCCGGTCGTCCTTGGTGACGACCAGCGGGTTGATCTCCAGCATGGTGCCGTCGCAATCGCGGAACGCCCGGTAGGCGTTCATGATCGTCTTCACCGCGGCCGAGACCTGCTTGATGTTCAGCCCGAGCTGGAAGGCGATCTCGCGGGCCTGGAACTGCTGCAGGCCGACGGCCGGCTCGACCACCACCTGGATCAGGGCCTCGGGCTCGCTGGCCGCGATCTCCTCGATGTCCATGCCGCCGCGCTGCGAGGCGATGACCCGGACCCGCTCGGCCTTCCGGTCGAGCACGTAGCCGAGATAGAGTTCGCGCTCGAACGGGTCGGCGGTCTCGACGTAGACGCGCTGCACCGGCTTGCCCTCGGGGCCGGTCTGCAGGGTGACGAGGCGCTTGCCGAGCAGTTCGCGGGCGGCGTCACGGACCTCGTTGTAGGTCCGGCACAGCTTGATCCCGCCGGCCTTGCCCCGGGCGCCTGCATGGATCTGGGCCTTGACCGCCCAGAACGAGCCGCCGAGTTCGGTCGCGGCGTAGACCGCCTGGTCGGGGCTGAAGGCGACGGCGCCCTTCGGCACGGCGACGCCGAAGCTCGCGAGAAGCTCCTTGGCCTGATACTCGTGCACGTCCATTCCGGCCTCCTCCGTGTTCTTCGATGCAGGTCTACCCGATCAGTCCGGTTTTCGGGAGGGCCGCTGCTCGTCAAATCTTTTTACACCGCGATCCAGTTCGCCTTGACGGCGCCCGGAATGCTTGGCGTATTCATTTTTGCAGCGCAACATATCTTGGGCCCGACTGCTACCGGCGGTCGAGCCTCGGAGTCTGGACTATCGCGAGCCCCGTCGCCCGATGACGGATGCTGGCCCGCGGTTCAATTCACCTTGGCCTTGACCACCTCGTAGACCTTCTCGGTCAGCGCCCCGGCATCGGCCAGCAGGCTTTCGAGCTCCTGGAGGCGCTCGTCCGCGAAGTCGCGGTCGTCGAGGCCCTTGGCGTTGATGTAGACGTTGAGCGCCGAACTGCGCAGGCCGGCATGGGCCGAGAGCACGGCGACGCCCGCATCCGAGATGACGTTGAGGTTGCCCTTCTCGGCCACGATCGCGGACAGGTCGATCACCGCCCGGCAGGCCCGGCAGCAGGCGAGTGGGGCGTCGGTGGCGACCTTGAGGGCCGCCTGGATCCGGTCCGCCCGCGCCGCCTTCTCCTCGTCGCTGCCCTTCGGCAGGGCGTAGGCACCCATCACCGCGTCGAAGGCGGCCACGTCCTCGGCGATCATGCCGGTGAGGACCACCCGCAGGCCCTCGGACTTGGCGAGCACGTCCTTCAGTTCGGCCTCGACCTCCACGTACTTCTTCTTGCCGATGGTGAGGTTGCACACCATCGACACCAGCGCCGCCCCCATGGCGCCGGAGATGGCCGCGGCCCCGCCGCCGCCGGGGGTGGGGGCCGAACTCGCCAGCCCGTCGAGGAAGGTTTCGATCGATTCGCTCGCCATCGTCGTCTCGCAGGGTTCGGTGCTCGGGGCAGATCGGACGCGACCTGCTCGACTGGCCTCTCCTCCCCCTTGCGGGGAGGAGCCGGAGGTGGGGGTGG
>NZ_BPRB01000048.1 GCF_022179685.1 Methylobacterium trifolii | reverse complement strand
AGGCCCGGCGGAAGGCGACCGCTCCGACGAGCACGAGCACGGGCGCCACCATCGCGACGTCGAACGACAGGACCTTGACGATGAGCGCCGTGCCGATGTTGGCCCCCAGCATCACGGCCAGGGCCGGCATCAGCTCGACCAGCCCCCCGGCGGCGAAGGCCGTGGCCATCAGCCCGGTCGCGGTGCTGCTCTGCAGCAGCATGGTGACGCCGAGGCCGGCGAGCAGCGCCTTGACCGGGTGGTCGAGGCTGGCGCCCAGCACGCGGTGCAGGTCGCCGCCGAAGGCGCGCTGCACCCCGGTGCGGATCATGTGGATGCCCCAGAGCAGCAGCGCGACCCAGCCCGCGAGGTCGAGGAGCAGCACCGTTCCGGTCATGCCGAGACCTCGCGACGCCGCCAGGCCTGCGCCCGGGCGATGACGAAGCGATGGACGAGGGCGAGGAGGAGGCGCGCGGCGAGCGCGGTGGCCATGATCACGCTGGCCATCGCGGCGGCCGTCGCCGTGGTGCCCGCCTCGTCCATGTGGACGATGGCGATGGCCGCCAACTTGGTGTCGGGTCCGTAGAGGAAGATCACGGCCGAGACCGTGGTCATCGCGTTGACGAAGAGGTAGACGGCGAGTTCGAGCACGGTCGGCATGCAGATCGGCAGGCTGACCCGCCGGAACGTCTGCCAGAACGGGACCTTGAGCGAGGCCGAGACCGATTCGAACTCCGGATCGATCTGCTTGAGAGCCGTCGTCGCGGTGACGTGGGCCACGGTGTAGTAATGCGCCAGCGTGTTGATCGCGAGCAGCGCCAGCGTTCCGTAGAGGACGTTGAGCGGGTTCCAGGGCGCGTTGAAGAAGAACACGTAGCCCAGGCCCAGCACCAGGCCAGGCACCGCCAGCGGCAGCATGGCGAGGAGCTGGGCGAAGGCGCGGCCCGTGGGGAAAAGCTTGAGCTTCTCGATCAGGTAGGCGCCGCAGAACACGACCACCGTGCCGATGCCGGCCACCGACAGGGCCATGACCAGCGAATTCCAGTAGGGCCCCCAGCCGTCGGCATCGGCCGCCGCGAAGTCGTAGTGGTCGAGGGTC
The DNA here is from genome assembly GCF_022179685.1 of Methylobacterium trifolii. Lineage (GTDB taxonomy): Bacteria > Pseudomonadota > Alphaproteobacteria > Rhizobiales > Beijerinckiaceae > Methylobacterium > Methylobacterium trifolii. Next base: position 13,014 of record NZ_BPRB01000048.1, on the reverse strand, counting down.
AAGGACAGGTTGTAGGGCCAATAGCGGATGAACGAGGCCCAGACCGCGACGCCGTAGGTGGCGACGACGACACCGGTCACCAGGCCGGCATAGGCGAGCGACAGGCGGTCGCGGACCGGGTTGGGCTTGGCCTCGTAGGGAACGGAGCGGGCCGAGAGCAGCGAGGATTGCCGCCGCTGGATCAGCCGGTCGACGGCGAAGGCGAGCACGGCCGGCACCAGCATCAGCAGGCCGACCACCGCCCCCATGGGGAAGTTCTGCTGGCCGACCACCTGGCGGTAGGCGTCGGTGGCGAGGACGGAATACTGGCCGCCGATCACCTTCGGGATGCCGAAATCGGTCACCACCAGGGTGAAGACCACGAAGGCCGCGCTGACGAGACCGTAGCGGGCGCCGGGCAACGTCACGGTGACGAAGGTGCGCAGCCGGCCGGTGCCCATCGCCGCGGCGGCCTCGTAGAGGCGCCCGTCGGAAAGGCCCAGCGCGGTGACGAGGATGATCAGGGCATGCGGAAAACTGTACAGGCATTCGGCGATGGTGATGCCGATGGGCCCGTAGACCGTCCGGCCGAACAGCATCCCGCGCAGGAACCCCTGGTTGCCGAGGATGTAGGTGAGCGCGATGCCCGAGAGCAGAGACGGCGCGAACAGGGGCAGCAGCGCCAGCGCCAGCAGCACGCCCTTGAACCGCATTGCTGTGCGGGTCAGCGCGTAGGCATACCCGAAGGCCAGCGGCACCACGATCGCGACCGTGGTCGTGGCGACGGTGAGGCTGTTGAGCAGCGCGTCGACCAGGGTCGGGGTCGAGAAGTACGTGCGGAAGTTGTCGAGGCCGGCAAGGCCGCCCGCGGGCGTTTCCAGGCTTTTGATCAGCAGCGTTCCGAGCGGAAGGGCGATGATCAGCACCAGCAGCAGGCAGAGTCCGGCGACGAGGACGGTCCCGACCAGGTTCTCCGGCAGGGCGCGGCTCCGCGCCGGAACGGCCTCCGGCAATGCCGCGGCGACGATGGTCCGGGCCATGACCGGCTTCACGGGCGCGAAGCCACCGGAAAGGCCCGGAGGGCTGCCGGCGGCAGGGAGACGTAGAGGTACTGGCCTTCGGCGATGGCGAGGTCGCCGTGGAGGTTGGCCGAGAGGTCGGCGACGAGCGAGCCGCCGAGGTCGCGGCTCGGCTCCAGCCGCGCGCGGTAGAACGAACCGAGGAACTCGAGGCTGCGCACCCGCACCTCGATGGCGTTGACGTCGGTGGCCCGCACGTTGCCGACCCGGATCTCCTCGGGGCGGAAGCCGAGGCGCACCGGGCTGTCGGGGATGAAGCCCCGGCCGTCCTCGCAGACGAGGTCGACGCTGCCGACCCGGATCTGGCACGGGCCTCCGACGGTGGCGTCGAGGAAGGTCATGGCCCCGATGAAGTCGGCCACGAACGCCGAGGCCGGCTGGCGATAGATGTCCTCGGGCGTGCCGACCTGCTCGATCCTGCCGCGGTTCATCACCACGACCCGGTCGGCCATGGCGAGCGCCTCCTCCTGATCGTGCGTGACCATGATCGTGGTGATGCCGAGCCGCTTCTGCAGCAGCCGGATCTCCTCGCGCAGACGGGTCCTGACCTTCGCGTCGAGCGCCGAGAGGGGCTCGTCGAGGAGCAGCAGCGACGGCGATGTGGCCAGTGCCCTGGCCAGCGCCACCCGCTGCTGCTGCCCGCCCGAGAGCTGGACGGGATACTTGCCCCGCTGGTCGGGCAGGCCGACGAGCGCCAGCAGCTCCGCGACGCGGGCGGCGACCCGCGCTTTCGGCATCCGGCGGTTGACGAGGCCGTAGGCGACGTTGTCCCCGACCGTGAGGTTCGGGAACAGGGCATAGGACTGGAACACGATGCCGAAATCGCGTTCTGCGGGCGGGGCCGACGAGACGTCGCGGGAACCGATCTCGATCCGCCCCTCGTCCTGCCGGTCGAGGCCGGCGATCAGCCTGAGCACGGTGGTCTTGCCGCAGCCCGAGGGGCCGAGGAAGCAGACGAACTCGCCCCGCCCGATCTCCAGATCGATCCGGTCCAGGGCCGTGAAGGCTCCGTAGCGCTTCGACAGGCCATCGACCTTCAGGAACGGCGTCACGTCACCGACTGTCATGGCGTCCACCCTCGGAGGCTGGGGTCGTGTGCGAACCGGAACGGTCTCCCGTCCGCCCTCACTTCTTGGCGGCTTTGGCCTCGTAGCGGCGCGACCATTCGGCCAGGACGCGCTCGCGGTTGTCGGCCATCCATCCGAGGTCGTTCTTGATCATCGCCGCCTCGGCATTGGCGGGGTAGTTCGCCGGCATGGTGGCGACGCCGGGATAGGCGACCACGGCGTAACTCCTTGCGTAGAGTTCGTTGGCCGACTTGGTGGCCCCCCAGTCGGCGACCTTGCGGGCGAGTTCCAGCTGCTTGGTCGTCGCGACGATGGCGTAGGCCTCCTCGTCCCAGCCGGTGCCGTCGGACGGTACGACGACGGCGAGCGGTGCGCCCTTGGTCTTCTCGGCGGCGCCGCGCATGTCGAGCGAGAGACCTGCGGTGCGCTCGCCGCGGGCCGCCTGCACGCACGGGGCGGAGCCCGAGTGCAGGTAGGCGGCGATGTTGTCGTGGAGCTTGTCCATGAAGGCCCAGCCGGCCTCCTCGCCCATGCCCTGGAGCCAGCCCGCCACCAGCAGGTAGCCGGTGCCCGAGGAGGTCGGGTGGGGCATCACGATCTTGCCCTTCAGGGCGGGCACCAGCAGGTCGGCCCAGCGCACGGGCGTCTTCACGCCGTCCTTCTCCGCCTCCGCGACGTTGAAGCAGACGACGCCGATCGAGGCGTCGGTGCCGGTCCAGCTGTAGGGCCCGAAGGAGTCGCGGAAGGCCGGCTTCAGCGCGGCCACGCCCTTCGGCTCGTAGACGGCGAGCAGCCCCTGCTTCTCGAACATCAGCAGGCTGGAGGCGGCCAGCCCCAGCACCATGTCGGCGCGGGGATTGTCCTTCTCGGCCAGGAACCGGGCGGTGATGACGCCCGTCGAATCGCGCACCCAGACCACCTCGACCTCGGGGACCGCCCGCTCGATTCCCGCCTTGAACGGCCCGAGCTGGTCGTTCTCCAGGGCGGTGTAGATCGTGAGCTTGGTGCGCTCGGCGGCCTCGGCCGCGACGGGCGTCGCGAGTGCGAGAATCAGGAGGGCGAGGGCTTTCATGGACGGTACTCCGGTCTGCTGTCGTCGCAACGGTCTTAATGCCCAATCCATGACATTAGAAAGACGAAGCATCTTTCGATCAAGTCCATGCTTTTCGCAATTATTGCCTGTTTATTGCTCATTGATCGTGAGTTTCGGTCGTTTGTTCAAGAAAAATAGGAAAAACCCACGACATATTGTCGTAGGTTATCCACGAATACTTCGACCGACATGCGCTCAGGATGCGGTGTGGTTGCGCCGAGGCGCTCCTCCCTCAACAGGATTGCGGCATGCGCCCGGCGGCGAGCAGGCCGTTGATGTCGTCGACGACGCCCGGCAGGTCGACGATGGTGTCTATCAGGAAGTGCGGCTTCGAATCGGCGAACATCGCGCCGATCCGCGTCCGCTCCGCCGCGAGGCGTTCGGCCGGCAGGGCCCGGAACGCCTCGTGAGTCAGGCCCAGCGCGTTTCCCGAGCAGGTCAGGGCGACCGTCCACATCCCGGCCTTGCGCCCCTCCAGAATGCCCGGAACCGTATCGTCGACCTTCACGCAGGCGGCCACGTCGTCGATGCCGAGCGCGATCACGTTGGCGAGCGCCTGGGCCGGCCACGGGCGGCCGTTCGGGACCTCGTCCGTGGCCACGACATGGTCGGCGACGTAGCCGTTGGTGGCGGCGAGCGCGACCACCCGCTCCATCACGCGCGCCGGGTAGCCCGAGCACGAACCGATCTTGAGTCCCTTAGTCCGAAGTGTCGCGATGGCGTCCAGGGCTCCGGGTATCACCGCGGAATGATCAGCGATCTTCTCGATCTGGAGCGGCATGAAGCGCTCGTAGATCGCGGTAACGTCATCGTCGCTGGCCTTGCGCCCGCGGGCGGCGGCGTAGCGCGCGGCGATCTCGGGCTGGTTCAGGAGCGTGCGGATATGGTCCCACTTGCCCATGCCCATCGGCCCGCGCGCCTCGGGCAAGCTGACCTCGACGCCGAACTCGGCGAAGGCCTCGACGAAGATCTGGGTCGGCGCGAAGGAGCCGAAATCGACGACGGTGCCGGCCCAATCGAGGATCGCGGCCTGGAGCTTCTTGGGAGGCGTGTAGGACATGGCGGGTCTCGCGTGCCGGAGTTCGATCAGAGCGTCGTGATGGATAGCGCGCGGAAGGCGTCGGCAACGGCCTCGACCGCGCGTTCCATGTCGGCCGATTCGACGTGGCCGATGCAGCCCACGCGAAAGGTCTCCACCTGGGTCAGCTTGCCGGGATAGAGGATGAACCCGCGCTCGCGGACCGCTGCGTAGAAGTCGGCGAAGCGGTACTTGGGATCTGCCGGCGCGTGGAAGGTGACGATGATCGGCGCCTGGATCCGCGCTGGCAGGAAGCTCCTCAGTCCGAGCCGTTCCATGCCGCGGATCAGTACCTCGCAGTTCCGGGCATATTTGGCGTGTCGTGCGGGCAGGCCGCCCTCGTCCTCGTATTGCAGCAGGGCTTCGTGGAGCGCGGCGACGACGTGTGTCGGCGGCGTGAAGCGCCATTGCCCCGTGCGCCGCATGTAGACGTGCTGGTCGTGGAGATCGAGCGCCAGGGACGGCGAGTTGCCCTCCGCCTTCGCCAGGGCGTCGGCTTTCGCGATCACGAAACCCATGCCGGGTACGCCTTCGAGGCATTTGCCCGAGGCCGCGATCAGCGCCTCGAACGGCACCGTACCCGCATCGATCGGAAGCGCTCCGAAGGAACTCATCGCGTCGACGATCAAGCCGCGGCCGTGGCGCGCCACCACGGCGGCGATCTCGGGCAGCGGATTGAGGATGCCCGTGCTGGTCTCGCAATGGATCAGGCCGACATGGGTGATGGCGCGGTCCGCCGCGAGCAGGCCGTCCACGGCCTCGGGCGTCGTGGGGACGTCGTCGGCGGTCTCGTAGACCGTGTGGTCGTGGCCCATCGCGGCGCAGATCTTCGCCAGCCGCTTGCCGTAGGCGCCGTTGACGAGAACAAGCACCTTGCCGTCGCGCGGGACGAAGGTGCCGATCGCCGCCTCGACCGCGAACGTGCCGCTGCCCTGGAGCGGCACGCAGACATGGCTGCCGGTGCCGTTGGCGATCGCCAGAAGGCGCCCGCAGACGCTGGCGGTGAGCGCGTTGAAGCCGTCGTCCCAGGAGCCCCAATCGGTCAGCATCGCCGACCGCGTCCGCTGCGAGGTCGTGAGCGGACCGGGCGTCAGGAGGATGGGCGTGGCTGATGTCATCGTCGTCCTGCTCGATCCGACTCGGGAAGCTTCGAGGGGCGGGCGCTTCGGGGTGCGTGAAACTTGCCATTCGGCGACCCATCAGATCAAATCGTTTGTCGTGATGCTTGGCATCAGTCTTGCCGATGACACGCCGACGAGGGGGCGCCGTGAACCTGTTCCAGCTCCGGGCCTTCGATGCGGTCTCGCGCGAGGGCAGCTTCACCCGTGCGGCGCGGCGGCTCTGCATCAGCCAGCCGGCGGTGACGGGGCACATCAAGGCCCTTGAGGAGCGCTACGACCTCGTCCTGTTCCGGCGCACGGCCCGCAGTGCCGAACTGACCCCGCAAGGCAGAGCGCTGGCCGACCTGACCGGCCCGCTGTTCGGTCTCGTCGAGCAGGCCGAGGATCTGCTGGAAGCCAACCGGACCTTGGTCTCAGGCCGGATCGAGATCGCGGTGGACAGCCCTCACATCGTGATGCCGCTCCTCGCGCGGCTGCAGGCGCGTCACCCCGGCATCGTCGTCGGGTTGATCCTGGGCAATGCCGCCGAGACTCGCGAGGCGTTGCTGGCGGAGCGCGCGAGCGTCGCGATGCTGACCGACGCCGAGATCCACCCCGACCTGCACCTGGAAGAGATCGCGGTCTCGCGCATCTGCGCGGTGGTAAATCACGCTCACCCGCTGGCGGGTCGCGAGATGCTCCATCTTCGCGATCTCGACGGTGCCGCGATGGTCCTGCGGGAGCCGAGCTCCGTGACTCGAAAGACCTTCGATCGCGCGTGCCGGAAACACGGCATCGTCCCCGCCGTGCTGATGGAACTCGACAGCCGGGAGGCCGTGATCGAGGCCGCCGCCGTGGGCATCGGTATCGGCATCGTCTCGTCGCTGGAATGCGGCAGCGATGCGCGGATCGCGACGATTCCGATCACAGGTCCGGACCTCACCAATCGCCACGCCATCGCCTGCCTCGCACGGCGGCGGAACCTGCGCCTGATCCGGGCGGTGTTCGGGCTGGCCACCGAGGCTGACGCGCGGGACTCCGAATGACGAGCCAGGAACTCCGGAAGCCGGAACCCCGTGCCCTCGCCGCCCGCCGCCAGGACGAGATCCTCGCGCGACTCGGCCGGGATGGCAGCATCAGCGTCGAGGCGATGGCGGCGCGATTCGCCGTCTCGCGCGAGACCATCCGGCGCGACCTCAAGGTATTGGCGGAGCGCGGGCGCCTCGCCATCGTCCACGGCGGAGCGACCCGGCGTGCCGACGAGCCGGCACTCGCCCTGCGGGAGCGCGACAACCCGAACGGCAAGGCGGCGATCGGCCGGGCCGCGGCACGCCTCGTCGAGGACGGAATGGTCGTGGTGCTCGATTCCGGCTCGACGACGCTGGCGGTGGCCAGCGCCCTCGCCGGCATCGATCCGCAGTTCGACCGGCCGGTGCCGAAAGGGCTGACGGTCTGCACCAACAGCCTGCCGGCGGGCCTCCTGCTATGCCGGATCGCGGGAATCCGGGTCCACCTCCTCGGCGGCGAGATCGAACGCTCGGACGAGGCCGCCTTCGGCACGGAGGCGATCGCGGCCTTGGCGCGCTTCCGTGCCGACATCGCCTTCGTCGGCGCCGGCGGAATCTCGGCGGACGGCGAGATCACCGACTTCGCACCGATTCCGACCGAACTGCGCATCCGCATGCTGGCGACGGCCGCGCGTGGCTACGTCGTCGCCGACCGCACGAAGTTCGGTCGCCTCACACCGATCCGCCTCGCCCCGATTCCGCCGGGGAGCGGCCTGATCGTCGATGCCGAGCCGCCCGCGGCGATGGCGGATGGCCTCAGCCGTCGCGGCATGACGGTGCTCTTTGCGGCCTGATGTGGTTTTATGTGGTTTTGTGCTGTCGTTTGTAGCGGCCTTGCGCTAGATGGCGACGGCCGTGCGGCGTCCCGATCCCGCGCGAGCACCGGACGACGCGCAGGACTTTCGCCATCATGAACGCCACGGGCATGAGCCTCCCGGTCTTCGCCGCCGTGCTCGCCGCGGCCTGCATGCATGCCGGCTGGAACGCGGCGGCCAAGCTGCGCCTCGAACCGATCCTGACGATGGCGCTGATCTCGGCCTCGGCCGGGCTGTTCGCCCTTCCCGCGCTGATCTGGTTCGACGTGCCGGTCGCGGCATCCTGGCCCTGGCTCGCCGGCTCGATCGTCCTTCATCTCGGCTACTACGTGGCCCTGGCCGAGGCCTACCGTCACGCGGATATGGGACAGGTCTACCCGATCGCCCGGGGCGGCGCGCCGCTGCTCACGGGCCTCGCCTCGCTGCTGGTGTTGCACGAGGCGGTCGCGCCGCTGGCGGTACTCGGCATCGCGATCCTGTGTGCCGGCGTGACGTTGATGGCGTTCGCCAAGGGGGGGAAAAAGCCCTTGAGCCGGGCCGGTCTCGGCTTCTCGGCGCTGACCGCCCTGCTGATCTGCGGCTACACCCTGGTGGACGGGCTCGGCGCCCGAGCCGCCGGCGACCCGCACGCCTACGCCGCGGCGCTCTTCGTGGTCGACGCCGTTCCGCTGCCGCTTTTTGTCCTGTGGACCCGCGGGACCGGCGTCCTGCGCCTGGCGCGGGGCCTTGCGCTGCCGGGCCTCGGCGGTGGCCTCCTGGCGCTCGGCTCCTACTGGATCGCGATCTGGGCGATGACGGTGGCGCCGATTGCCCTCGTCGCCGCGACCCGTGAGACCAGCGTGCTGTTCGCGACGCTCATCGCGGTCGTGTTCCTCAAGGAACCCCTGGTCGCCACCCGGGCCGTCGCGGCGCTGATCATCGTTGCCGGCATCACGACCTTGCGCCTTGGCTGACGGACCCGGTATTCCGGCCTCAGGTATCGACCCCGGACGAACCAGATGCGTCCCCGGGCCTGCACGCGGAGGAACAGCCCCTTGCAGGCGCGGTCGCCCTGTTCCCACGGCGGGTTACCCGGAGGCGGTGCGCAACAGCGCGAACGACGGCGACGCCGAGGCCCTCGCCTTGAACCATGGGCGTGAAGGGCGGCGACCGACGTCGTGATGGCGTCCGCCCGAGCTGCCCGGAGAGGCACGATTCGGACGGCCGCAGGAGAGTGCGCATGAACAGGCGGCGATCCGGGAACCTCGGACGACGGTCGACCGGATGCGCTTCGGACTGCCTTCCGCCCAAGGGATTTAGGTCGCTGTCCGGTGACGGATGGGAGCGTTATCGACTTCGCAAAAAGGGCCTGCTAGACGAGATTCCGCATCAGACTCCGTAGCTCAGCTGGATAGAGCAGCCGCCTTCTAAGCGGCAGGTCGTTGGTTCGAGCCCAACCGGGGTCGCCACAAAAACCTCTTTTCAACCAAGGCGGTCGGCCCGTTCCGGCTCTTCGTTGGAACGGCCCGGCGTCCGGATCGAAGCGAGACCGGACAGGGCGACCGGGCCCCGCCAGGGACGGATCGTCCCGAGACGATGTCCGGTGCCTGACCCTTCGACATCGAACCGCAGGCGGCACCGGCGGCGCCTTCGCGCCTACTTCAAGTTCCAGATCCCGGAAGGGAAGCATGGGACGGATGCCGCCGCCGATCATCGCGGATCGCGCTCGACGTGGAGCGGGATAAGGAAGCGTTCACCATTCCGGCACAGGATCGTCCGGACCGTCGCGCTGCCTTTCGCGACCGCACACAGGTCCTCGCACGCCCATGATGTCCCGCGCGGAACGCACGCCCCTGACGGACTGGTGGTGGACGGTCGATCGCGGCCTGCTGGCGGCGCTGGCCGCGCTGATGGTCGCCGGTCTTGTCTTCCTGATGGGTGGCGGTCCGCCGGTCGCCGAGCGTATCGGCCTGCCGACCTTCTACTTCCTCAACCGGCAGGCGATGTACCTGGCGCCCACGGTTCTGATGATCTGCGCGGTCTCGTTCCTCTCCTTGCGCGGCATCCGCCGGCTGGCGTTGGGCACCTGGATCGTCGGCGTCGTCCTCTGTCTGCTCGCCGGAAAGTTCGGCCCGGAGATCAAGGGCGCGCACCGCTGGATACAGTTCGGCTCCTTCGGCCTCCAGCCCTCGGAATTCGTCAAGCCCGCCTTCGTGATCGTGGCCGCCTGGGCCTTCTCGGAGGGCGCGCAGCGGCGCGACATGCCGGGCGGCTTCCTGGCGATCCTGCTCCTGCCCGTCACCATCGTGCCCCTGCTGCTCCAGCCGGATTTCGGCCAGACCATGCTGATCACCCTGGTCTGGTGCGCCCTGTTCTTCGTGGCCGGCCTGCACCTGATCTGGGTCGCGGTGCTCGGCGTGCTCGGGCTCGTCGGCGTATTCGCCGCCTACACCTTCTTCCACCACGTGCGCGAGCGCTTCAACCGCTTCCTCGACAAGGATTCCGGCGACAGCTTCCAGACCTTCTGGTCGCAGGAATCCTTCCGCTCGGGCGGCTGGTTCGGCACCGGGCCGGGGGAGGGGGTGGCCAAGCGCCACCTGCCGGATGCACATACCGACTTCATCTTCTCCGTCACCGGCGAGGAGTTCGGCGTGCTGGTCTGCCTCTGCCTCGTGGCCCTGTTCGCCTACATCGTCCTGCGCGGCCTCAAGCTCGCGCGGCGCACCGACGACACCTTCTCGCGGCTCGCCATCACCGGCCTCATCACCCTGTTCGGCCTCCAGGCCTGCATCAACATGGCGGTCAACACCCAGCTCATGCCCGCCAAGGGCATGACGCTGCCCTTCGTCTCCTACGGCGGGTCGTCGCTGATCTCCCTGGCGCTGGGCATGGGCTTCCTGGTGGCACTCACCCGCAAGCGCCCGCGCACCACCATGCTGAGCCAGAAGCCGCCGGGCACGGCCCCGGCCACCGTCGCCGGGGTGATGCGGTGACGGTCTTCACGCCCACCATCCTGCTCTGCGCGGGCGGCACCGGCGGGCACCTGTTCCCGGCCGAGAGCCTGGCCCATGTCCTGCGCGCCCGCGGCATCCGGGTGGTGCTCGCCACCGATGCGCGGGTCGATTCCATCGCGGGCGATTTCCCGGCCTCCGAGATCGTCACGATCACCTCCGCCACCCCGTCCGGCCGCTCGGCGCTGCGGCGGGCGGGCGCGGTGCTGACCCTGGGGCGCGGCTTCGGCGCGGCGGCGCGGGCGATCCGCCGGATCAACCCGGCGGCCATCGTCGGCTTCGGCGGCTACCCGACCGTGCCGCCCGTGCTCGCCGGCCAGCTTCTGCGGGTGCCGACGATCCTGCACGAGCAGAACGCGGTGATGGGCCGGGCCAACGCCTTCCTCGCCCGCGGCGCGCGCACCATCGCCACCGGCTTCAAGACCGTGCGCGGCATCCCCGACAAGGCCGGCGCGCCGCGCATCCACACCGGCAACCCCCTCCGTCCCGCAGTGATCGAGGCGGCCGGGACCGCCTACCCGGCGCTCGGCCCGGAGGACAGCCTACGCCTCCTCGTCTTCGGCGGCAGCCAAGGCGCCAAGGTGATGGGCGAGGTCGTGCCCAGGGCGATCGCGCAGCTTCCGGCGGACCTGCGCGCCCGCCTGCACCTCGTGCAGCAGGTCCGGCCCGAAGACCTCACCGCGGTCCAGAACGACTACCTCGCCATGGGTCTCGCAGGGATCGAGGCGGCGCCGTTCTTCAAGGACCTGCCGGCCAGGATGGCGATGAGCCACCTCGTGGTCGCGCGCTCGGGCGCCTCGACGGTCTCGGAACTCGCCGCCATCGGCCGGCCCTCGATCCTGGTGCCGCTGCCCGGGGCCCTCGACCAGGACCAAGCCGCCAACGCGGCGACGCTGGCGGCCATCGGCGCGGCGCTGGCCCTGCCGCAGGCCCAGTTCACCCCCGACCGGCTCACGGCCGAGCTCGTCGAACTGTTCGAAAAGCCCGAAAAATTGACCGCGGCGGCCGAGGCCGCCAAAAGCGCGGGCATACACGACGCCGCCGAGCGGCTCGCCACGGTCGTCACCGACACGGCCGCCCGCACCTGATTCTTTCGGGATACCGCCTCGGCGGGTCCCGCGACCGACGAGAACGGTTCCTCCCATGAAGCTGCCCGACAAGCTCGGCCCCATCCATTTCATCGGCATCGGCGGCATCGGCATGTCCGGCATCGCCGAGGTGATGCACAACCTCGGCTACACGGTGCAGGGCTCCGACGCCTCCGACAACGCCAACGTGCGCCGCCTCGCAGACAAGGGCATGAAGACCTTCGTCGGCCACGCGGCCGAGAACGTCGAGGAGGCGGCCCTCGTCGTGGTCTCCACCGCGATCCGGCGCGACAATCCGGAGCTGTCGGCCGCCCGCGAGCGCCGCCTGCCGGTGGTGCGCCGGGCCGAGATGCTGGCCGAGCTGATGCGCTTCAAGTCCTGCGTGGCCATCGCCGGCACCCACGGCAAGACCACCACGACGTCGTTGGTCGCCACCCTGTTGGATGCCGGCAACATGGACCCCACCGTCATCAACGGCGGCATCATCAACGCCTACGGCACCAACGCCCGCATGGGCGAGGGCGAGTGGATGGTGGTGGAGGCCGACGAGTCGGACGGCACCTTCCTCAAGCTGCCGGCCGACGTCGCCATCGTCACCAACATCGACCCGGAGCACCTCGACCATTTCGGCTCGTTCGAGGCGGTCAAGGAGGCCTTCCGGCGTTTCATCGACAACATCCCGTTCTACGGCTTCGCGGTGATGTGCATCGACCACCCGATCGTGCAGGACCTCGTCGGCCACATCGAGGACCGGCGGATCATCACCTACGGCGAGAACCCGCAGGCCGACGTGCGCCTCCTCGACGTGGACCTGCGCGGGGGCATGAGCCGCTTCCGGGTGATGATCCGCGACCGCCGCCCCGGCCTGCGGCTGGAGATGGAGGACCTCGTCCTGCCCATGCCCGGCAAGCACAACGCCCTGAACGCCACCGCGGCCCTCGCCGTGGCGCACGAACTCGGCGTGCCGGCCGAGGCGATCCGCCGGGCGCTGGCCGGCTTCGGCGGCGTCAAGCGCCGCTTCACCAAGACGGGCGAGTGGAACGGGGCCCAGATCTTCGACGATTACGGGCACCATCCGGTGGAGATCAAGGCGGTGCTCAAGGCCGCCCGCGCCTCCACGGAGCACGGCGTCATCGCGATCGTCCAGCCGCACCGCTACTCGCGCCTGCAATCCCTGTTCGACGATTTCTGCACCTGCTTCAACGATGCCGACACGGTGATCGTCGCCCCCGTCTACGCGGCGGGCGAGGCGCCGATCGAGGGCATCGACCGCGACGGGCTGGTCGCTGGCCTGCGCTCGCGCGGGCACCGGGACGCGCAGGCCCTGGAGTATCCGGACGACCTCGCCGGCATGGTGGCGGGGCTTGCCAAGCCCGGCGACTACGTCGTGTGCCTGGGAGCCGGCAACATCACCCAATGGGCCTACGCGCTGCCGGGCGAGCTGGCTGCGCTGAAGGGGTGAGGGGGATGCCGCGCGTTCGAGCCGACTGGGGTTGGCGCGATGCGGGCGGCAGCTTAGGCACGAGAGCATGACCGTCTTCCCCGACATCACGCCCGCGATCCGCGCCGCCGCCCCCGGCCTGCGCGGCCGGCTGCTGGCGAACCCGTCGCTTGCCGACCTCACCTGGTTCCGCGTCGGCGGCCCGGCCCAGGCCCTG
>NZ_BPRB01000047.1 GCF_022179685.1 Methylobacterium trifolii | reverse complement strand
CAGAGGGGGGAGGGAAGAGCCCGCGCCATGTCCGCTCGGCAGCGCAGCCTATCGAAACCTGTGAGTGCCCCAGCCGCGAGGGGGAGGAGGGGGCCGCGCCAGAGCCCGATCACCCCGCACCGGGCCGCCCGAGCCTGCGCCTCCACGGGCCGACCCTGGCGGCACTCCCCGACGCCGTGGCGCTCCGCGTCCTCGACCGCGCGATGGAGCGGGCGGGCGCGATGCGGCCGCAGCGGCTGGAGCGGCTGGAGCGGCTGGCCTTTCAGATGTTGCTGCCGGCGCTGCGGGCCGGGCGGCCCCTGCGGCGCACCCTGGGCGGCCTCTTGATCGCGGCGGATGCCGCCGGAACGCTCACGCTGTCCCCGGCACCCGAACGAAGGGCGGCCGTCCTCGCCGCAGGGGCGCCCGAGTTACTTGGCAAGGGAGAACCCTCTGCCTACATTGGCCCGGAGCGCGCGGATGGTCCCGCAGTGTCGGGCAGGGGGCGCGCGCTCCCCAGGGATTGATCGATGAACCCGAATTTTCGCAATTTTGCCTTGTGGGTCGTCATCTTCCTGCTCGTGCTCGCCCTCGTGACCCTGTTCCAGAATCCGGGTCATCGCGGCGGCGGCAGCGAGATCGCCTACAGCCAACTCCTCAACGACGCCGACGCCGGCAAGATCCAGGCGGTGGTGATCTCGGGCCAGGACGTGTCCGGCACCTATGTCGGCGGCGGCAACTTCACGAGCTACGCCCCGAACGATCCGGGCCTCGTGACCAAGCTCCAGGGCAAGGGCGTACAGATCACCGCCCGGCCGCCCTCGGACAACACCCCCTGGTTCATCCAGCTCCTGGTGAGCTGGCTGCCGATCCTCGTCTTCATCGGCGCCTGGATCTTCCTGTCGCGCCAGATGCAGTCCGGCGCCGGGCGGGCGATGGGCTTCGGCAAGTCGAAGGCCAAGCTCCTCAACGAGGCGCACGGGCGCGTCTCCTTCGATGACGTGGCCGGCGTCGAGGAGGCCAAGGAGGATCTCCAGGAGATCGTCGAGTTCCTGCGCGACCCCCAGAAATTCCAGCGGCTCGGCGGGCGCATCCCCCGCGGCGTGCTCCTGGTCGGCCCTCCCGGTACGGGTAAGACCCTAATCGCCCGCGCGGTGGCGGGCGAGGCCAACGTCCCGTTCTTCACCATCTCCGGTTCGGACTTCGTGGAGATGTTCGTCGGCGTCGGCGCCAGCCGCGTGCGCGACATGTTCGAGCAGGCCAAGAAGAACGCGCCCTGCATCATCTTCATCGACGAGATCGACGCGGTCGGCCGCCATCGCGGCGCTGGCCTGGGCGGCGGCAACGACGAGCGCGAGCAGACCCTGAACCAGCTGCTGGTGGAGATGGACGGCTTCGAGGCCAACGAGGGCGTCATCATCATCGCGGCCACCAACCGCCCCGACGTTCTCGACCCCGCCCTGCTGCGTCCCGGCCGCTTCGACCGCCAGATCATGGTGCCGAACCCGGACGTGACCGGCCGCGAGCGCATCCTGCGCGTCCACGTCCGCAAGGTGCCGCTCGCCCCCGACGTGGACCTCAAGGTCATCGCCCGCGGCACCCCCGGCTTCTCGGGCGCGGATCTGATGAACCTCGTCAACGAATCGGCGCTCCTCGCCGCGCGTCGCGGAAAGCGCATCGTCACGATGCACGAGTTCGAGGACGCCAAGGACAAGGTGATGATGGGCGCCGAGCGGCGTACCCTGGTCATGACCGAGGACGAGAAGCGGCTGACCGCCTATCACGAGGGGGGGCATGCCATCGTCGCCTTCAACGTGCCGGCCACCGACCCCGTCCACAAGGCGACCATCATCCCCCGCGGCCGGGCGCTCGGCATGGTCATGCAGCTGCCCGAGCGCGACAAGCTCTCGATGAGCTTCGAGCAGATGACCTCGCGGCTGGCGATCATGATGGGCGGCCGCATCGCCGAGGAGATGACCTTCGGCCGTGACAAGGTGACGTCGGGCGCCCAGTCTGACATCGAGCAGGCCACGCGGCTCGCCAAGATGATGGTGACGCGCTGGGGCTTCTCGCCCGAGCTCGGCACCGTGGCCTACGGCGAGAACAACGACGAGGTCTTCCTCGGCATGTCGATGGGCCGCCAGCAGACGGTCTCGGAATCGACCGCCCAGAAGATCGACGCGGAGGTGCGCCGCCTCGTGGAGACCGGCCTGGAGGAGGCCCGCCGCATCCTGGCCGAGCGCAAGGACGACCTCGAGACCCTGGCCCAGGGGCTGCTCGAATACGAGACCCTGTCCGGCGACGAGATCCGCAACCTTCTCAAGGGCCGGCCCCCGGTCCGCGACGGCGGCGACGTGCCCCCGACGCCCGCCCGCGGCTCCTCCGTGCCTTCGGCCGGCCGCGGCCGGCCCAAGGAGAACGACGGTGGCCTGGAGCCTCAGCCCCAGGCGTAACCGCCGCCACCGGGTCCGACATCAAAAGGGCGCCTTCGGGCGCCCTTTCCGTTTCCGGCGTTGCCGCCTTCGTCGGTCGTGACACGGGCGATTCACTGTGACCGGAGGGCATCGACCCGGCGACGGTGAAATCTGGTACGGTCCGCCCAAGGATCGCGCAGTCGCGTGTGGAGACGATCGTGAGAAAGTATTTCGGGACCGACGGCATCCGGGGGCGCGCCAACGGCGTCATCACGCCGGAACTGGCCCTCAAGGTCGGGCAGGCCGCCGGGATCGTGTTCCAGCGCGGGGACCACCGGCACCGGGTCGTGATCGGCAAGGACACGCGGCTCTCCGGCTACATGATCGAGACCGCCCTGGTGGCGGGCTTCACCTCGGTGGGC
The DNA here is from genome assembly GCF_022179685.1 of Methylobacterium trifolii. Lineage (GTDB taxonomy): Bacteria > Pseudomonadota > Alphaproteobacteria > Rhizobiales > Beijerinckiaceae > Methylobacterium > Methylobacterium trifolii. Next base: position 3,455 of record NZ_BPRB01000047.1, on the reverse strand, counting down.
ATGGACGTGCTGCTGCTCGGCCCCGTGCCGACGCCGGCCGTGGCGATGCTGACCCGCTCCATGCGCGCCGACATCGGCGTGATGATCTCGGCCTCGCACAACCCCTACGAGGACAACGGCATCAAGCTGTTCGGCCCGGACGGGTTCAAGCTCAACGACGCGATCGAGCGCGAGATCGAGGGCCTGATCGACGGCGAGCTGCACAAGCGCCTGTCGGGTGCGGCCGACCTCGGCCGGGCCAAGCGCATCGAGAGCGTGCACGCCCGCTACATCGAGTTCGCCAAGCGCACCCTGCCGCGCAACATCACCCTGGACGGCCTGCGCGTGGTGGTGGACTGCGCCAACGGCGCGGCCTACCGCGTCGCCCCCGAGACCCTGTGGGAACTCGGCGCCGACGTGATCGCCATCGGCGTGGAGCCGGACGGCTTCAACATCAACCGGGACGTGGGCTCGACCGCCCCCTCCGCCCTGGTCGCCAAGGTGCGCGAGCGCCGCGCCGACATCGGCATCGCCCTCGACGGGGACGCCGACCGGGTGCTCATCGTCGACGAGAAGGGCCAGGTGGTCGACGGCGACCAGCTCATGGCGGTGGTCGCCCGCTCCTGGCAGGAGGACGACCGCCTGACCAAGCCCGGGGTCGTCGCGACCATCATGTCGAACCTCGGCCTGGAGCGCTATCTCGGCGGCCTCGGCCTCGGCCTCGCCCGCACCGCGGTCGGCGACCGCTACGTGCTGGAGCACATGCGCGAGCACGGCTACAACCTCGGCGGCGAGCAGTCCGGCCACATCATCATGTCCGACTACGCCACCACCGGCGACGGGCTGGTGGCCGCCCTGCAGGTGCTGAGCGTGGTCAAGCGCTCGGACAAGCCGGTGAGCGAGGTCTGCCACTGCTTCGAGCCGCTGCCGCAGATCCTCAAGAACGTACGCTACAAAACCGGCGAGCCCCTGCGCCAGGACAGCGTCGTCACCGCCATCGAGCACGCCCGCGAGCGCCTCGGGCAGGGCGGCCGCCTCGTGATCCGGCCCTCAGGCACCGAGCCGGTGATCCGCGTGATGGCGGAGGGCGACGACCGCGGCCTCGTCAACGACGTGGTCGACGAAGTCGTCGACGCCGTGACCAAGGCCGCCGCCTGATCCTTCAGGGCCTGTCCGACCGTTCGAATCCCAACAAGTCCCCTCATCCAGAGGTGCTGCGAAGCAGCCTCGAAGGAGCCCTCCAGCGATCGCCGAGATTTCTGGAGATCTCCTTCGAGGCTTCCACTGCGTGGAAGCACGTCGGGATGAGGGGATTTGTCGGGAAGGGCCGTTGAAGCGCCGATGCTATTGACCGAACCGCCATTTCGGAAGCCAAAGACCCTCTAGGCCGGATCGTGGGCGCGGACGAGGGTGGCCGGCGCGGTCGCGCGCCATGCCGCGAGCAGGGCGCCGCGCAGGCTCTCCTCGTCGCACGCATCGAGGTCGAGGTTCGTCCAGCCGCGCCGGCCCCAGGCGCCGGGGACCGGCGAGAACAGGTCCGGCTCCGCCTCGACCAGCACGGCCTGGTGCTCGGGCGGCAGCCGCAGCACCGTGCGCGCCTCCTCGACCCAGAGGGTGGCGTAGATCCGGCCGCCGACCCGGAAGTCGGGATGGCCCATATGGGCGCCCTCCACCGTCTCCGGCAGCATCAGGGCCAGTGCCCGCACGTCCTCCGGCAGCATGGCGCTCCTCAGCCCGCGCCGCCCGCGGGCGGCTGCCAGAGCGTGCCCGGATGCTCGCGCACGTCGCCCGAATCGGTCCCGGTATCGCTGTCCGAGGCCCAGTCGCCGGGCTCGGTCACGGCCTCGATCAGGTCGTCCGGATAGCGGGCCTCCAGGAAAAGGCGCGCCTCCGCCTCCGAGGCGGCCCGGACCGTGACCAGCGGTCGCGGCCCGTCCGCCGTGCGGATATGGGCGATGAACAGGCGCGTCATGGAAGCTCCCCTCGGGCGCTGCGGCGCGAGCGCACGCAGACGAAGCGGATACCGGCTCGTCGCGCAAGTGCGCGCCAGAACAAGAACCTGCGCCCCGACCCGATGTGGTGGGGCACGGCTCCCGGCCCGTCGCCTCGCGGAGGGTAATTACCCACCCCTTTGACCGCTGGGTTCAGGCGCCGATGGTTTTGAGGATGGTGCCGAAGGGGGTGCTGCCTGTGAGGCGCGCCGTATCGACGACGGTGCGGATGTCGGCTTCGCCCTCGGCGGCCCACATTGCACGGTAGCCGTTCGTCATCTTCCTCTGGACGACGGAGGGGCGCAGCAGCCGTTCCGATCCGTTATTGGTGGGCTCGACCGCGCCGGGATGGACGAGGAAGACCAGGAGTTGATCGCGCGCCCGGCCTATCTTGGCTTGCAGATCGCGGGTTAGGTCGCAGCCGCTCGCCGTGGCGAGGATCGCTCGCAGTCGGCGGTCCAAGGTCCGGTGCTTGGCGGCCAGGGTCGAAGACGCGAAGTCAGTGATGCGCTCGGCCAGGGCGAAGACGGATCGCAACCAGAGCTGCAGTCGCCAGGGGACCGGATCATCGCTGGTCTCCACGGCGTAGGCGACATCACGGGCGAGATGGGCGAGGCAGGTCTGGTGCGCGGCCGCATGGCCCTGCTGGGCGGTGTAGCGGTCCGAGATCCACACCGCGGGCCGATGTCCGTCCATCATCTCCCGCACCACGACGGCGCCCCGCGTCGGCGAGGCCGTGTGCACCACCGCGTCGGCCGAATGGAAGACCCAATGGTAAGCGTTGCTGCCCTCAATGCGCACACCGGTCTCGTCCGAGGCGACGACGGCGGCGCGGCGCAGCATTGAGACGGCCTCCTCGCGGCCAGGACGGAAGCGCGCTTGCGCCCGGCGGAGCAGGTTCATCAGGCCGCCCTGGCTGAGCCTCAAACCGAACAGGTCGGACAGCGCCGCCTGCAGCCGCTCGTAGGAGAGCGCCTGGAAGGTCTTGAGATACGTCGCCACCGCATGCAGCCGTGGGCCGAAGGGCGTCCCGCGCGCCGCCTTCGGCACCGGCGCTACGACCCGCGTCCCACAGGATGGGCAGTGCACCGCCAGACGTCGATGCTGGGTGACGGCCGGCGCCACCTCGGGCAACTCGATGTGCTCGGACACGCTCACGATCTCGGCGGGAATATCCTCGTGCAGGCTGCCGCCGCAGCACACGCAGCGATCCGGACGATGATCGACGACGGCATCGGGATCCTCGCTCATCACACGGCTATGACCCTCGTGCCCGGGCTTGCCACCACCGGGCTTGGATTGCTCCCGACGTTCCTTGCGGTCCGTCGCGGGCGGCTTCGACGAGGTGCGTGAAGTCTTCTCCGGGCGCTGCAGCCGCAGCACCAACTCGATCAGCTCTTCGCGGCTCAGCCGCTCAAGATCGCTTCGGCCCATCCTACGAACGAATCAGCGAAATCCCGCCCGCGCAAGGGGGTGGGTAATTAC
>NZ_BPRB01000046.1 GCF_022179685.1 Methylobacterium trifolii | reverse complement strand
GGCGGCCGGCGACATGCGCCGCGGCCAGTCGCTGGTGGTCTGGGCGATCCGCGAAGGGCGGCAGGCCGCCCGCTCCATCGACGAGGCCCTGATGGGCGCGAGCGTGCTGCCGCGCTGAAACACCGCGACGCGGGCTACATCCCGGATCGTCCCACCCATCTCCCTCATCCAGCGGTGCTCGCGTCAGCGGGCTATGACGGAGGGCTCCGGGGATCGCGCGACCTCTGGAGGCCTCCTTCGAGGCGGCTGTCGCCGCACCTCGGGATGAGGGGGATGGGGCGGACGAGTGCCGATCGGAAACGCCGCTATGGACTGCGGTGTTATGTCCGCGAAATCGTGAATTATCCCGGCGGCCAGCGGAAGTCGTCGGCCCGGCCCGGCTGCGGCAGGGGGGCGGCGCCCCGCTGCAGGGTGCGTTCGACCTGGCCGGAACCGTCGCCGTCGCGCGGCCGGCCGTTCATCAGCACCCCGCCGGGCGAGGTCTCGGCGCGGCCGAGCGGCACCACGGGACCGGCCGCGGGCTTGACCGGCAGGGACGGGATGCCCGGAGGCTCGGGCAGGCTCGGCAGCATCGCCGTGATCTGGCGGTCGATGGCGGCCACGTCGTCGAGCTTGGGCGGGGTGCCGTCGAGGCTCGGCCCCGGCCCGGGCGTCGCCGAGACGGCAGCAGTTGGCGGCTCGGCCGGCGCAGTCGGGGCCGTGCCCATCAGGCGCTTCAGTTCCACGTCCACGAAATGCGCGAGCTTGCGGTCGCCCGCATGGGTGAAGTGGACGCCGTCGGCCGTGCGCAGCTTCGCGGTCTGGCCTTCGAGGTCGGGGCCGGTCGCGGCGTAGCGGTTGCGGTCGTCGACGAAGCCGGGCCAGACGTCGACGTAGGTCGCGTTAGCCTTGGTCACGGTCTCGCGCACGAGGTCGTTGATCGCGGCCAGGTCCTTGGTCAGGCTCTCGCTGCGCATCGGCGGCACGCCCACCCAGATCAGCGGGATCTTGTGGGCGGAGAACACCTTGACCAGGGCGTCCACGCGCGACCGGTAGACCTCGCGCCAGCGGTCGGTCAGGGGATCGAAGCTCTGGTCGCCCTCGCGGATCGGCTGCCGGTCGTTGGCGCCGATCATCACCACGGCGTAGGTGACCTTCGGGTTGGTCTTCAGGTAGTCCTCGGCGGCCTTGGGCCAGTCCACCACGTCCTTGCGGACGATGCCGCTGTCGCCCTTGGCGCGGTCGATCACCGCCACGTCGGCGTTGTCCTCGAACACGTCGTCGAGGCCGCGGCTGAGATGGTCGGCCAGGGAATCGCCGAACACCGCGATCTGCACGTTCGGCTCGGCCTTCGGCACGACGGGCTTGGGCTGCTCGGCCACGGGCGCGGGCCGGGTCCGGCGCTTGACCACGGGGCGCGGCGTGTCGGCCTGGCGCGGCGTGTCTGCGTAGCCGGATGGGGGGCGGGGGCGCGGCGCGCGGTAGGTCGGCTGCTGGCGCGGCTCCGCCTGCTGCGGCCGATCCTCCCAGGGCCAGTAGAATTGGCGTGGGGCCTCCTGCTGCGGGGCGGAGCGGCGCTGGGGCCGTCCGTCGTCCCGGTAATAGGCGTCGCGCGGGCGCCGCCGCGAGTCCGAGGGCTGGTCGTAGCTGTCGCCCCATTGGGCCTGCGCCGGCGCGGTGGCCGCGAGCGCACTCAGCCCGAGGCCGGCGGCCAGGAGCGTCCGCACCCAAAGGGTCGAGGCCATTCTCGCCAGCGCCATCCGCCACCTTCCGTGCACCCCGGCGGCATGCCGGAGAGTCTTGAGCGTCCGGAGGATAGCGAAACCCGGGGCGTCCGTCTAAGGGCGCCCCTGGACCCGGTCGAGGAGCGCGGGCGTCGCGTAGCCGTCCGCGGTCAGGCCCTCGCGGATCTGGTAGCGGCGCACCGATTCGCGCAGCCGCGGCCCGGCCCGCCCATCGACCTCGCCGGCATAGAGGCCCTGCGCCGCCAGCCCGCCCTGGAGCGCCTTCAGCCCCGCCGTATCGAGGCGGCCGGCCGTGCTCGGCCAGGGTGCGGCGAGCGCCGGGCCCCCGGCGAGCCGGTCCGCGAGGTGGCCGACGGCCAGGGCGTAGGAATCGGAGGTGTTGTAGGCCCGGATCACGTCGAAGTTGTCGGTGATCAGGAAGGTCGGGCCGCCCATGCCGCCCGGCAGGAACAGGCCGGCCTTGCCCGTCTCCGGCAGGGGCTTGGCGTCGGCGCGCCGCACGCCGCGGCGGGTGAAGTCGGCGAGTTCTCCGGTGTAGCGCGTCAGGTCGAAGCCTGCCGGGAGCAGCACCTCGTAGCCCCAGGAGACGGCCGGATTCCAGCCGAGGTCTTTGAGGTAGGCGGCGATGGAGGCCAGCGCGTCGGCCTCGTTCGTCCAGATGTCGCGGTGCCCGTCGCCGTCGAAGTCGACCGCGTGAGCGAGGAATGTGGAGGGCAGGAACTGCACCTGGCCCATTGCGCCGGCCCAGCTTCCCTTCATCCGCTGGGGCGTGATGTCGCCCCGCTCCAGGATCGTGAGCGCGGCCAGCAGTTCGGTGCGGAACAGGTCGCCGCGGTGTCGCGCCTGGGCCAGGGTCGCCAGCGCCCGGATGGTCGGGACGCTGCCGCCCCCGGCGCCGAAATCCGACTCGACCCCCCAGAACGCGAGCACGACCGGGGCCGGCACGCCGTAGCGCGCCTCGATCGCCCGCAGCGTCGTGGCGAGCGCTGCGGCGCGCGCCCGCCCGCGGGCGATCCGCGCAGGGGAGACCGCGCCGACGAGGTAGTCCCAGACGGGCCGTGCGAACTCGCCCTGGCTCTTCGTGCGGGCGAGCACGTCGGGGTCCGGGCCGGTGATCCCGGAGAAGGCGGCCTCGAACGTCGCCTGCGAGACGCCACGGCTCTGCGCCTCCGGGCGCAGGCCCGCGACGAAGGCGGCAAAGCCCGTCGACGGCGCAGGCCCCCGGTCGGGCGGGGCCGCCCATGCGGTGGACATGGCGGCGAGGAGGCCCAGCACGAGTCCCGCGATCCGCAAGCCCGTCATCGCAGGTTGCGCTTGCTCAAGGAGTCCTCCCAGGCGAGCGCCTGCCCGACGATGCCCGTGAGGTCGTCGTGCTTCGGGCGCCAGCCGAGCGTGTCGCGGATGCGGTCGGCGCCGGCCACGATCCGGGCCGGGTCGCCCGGCCGGCGGGGCGAGAGCCGGACCTCGAAGTCGCGGCCCGACACCGTCTTGACCACGTCGATCACCTCCAGCACCGAGTAGCCGCGGCCGTAGCCGCAGTTCAGGGTCAGGCTCTCGCCGCCGCCGCGCAGGTGGTCGAGGGCGACGCGGTGCGCCTCGGCGAGGTCGGAGACCTGGATGTAGTCGCGCAGGCACGACCCGTCCGGGGTCGGGTAATCGGTGCCGAAGACCTCCAGGTGCGTGCGCTGGCCGAGCGCCGCCTGGGTCGCGACCTTGATCAGGTGGGTGGCGTTCGGCGTCGATTGCCCGCTGCGCCCGCGCGGGTCGGCGCCGGCCACGTTGAAGTAGCGCAGGATCACGTAGCTGAAGCCGTGCGCGGCCGCCGCGTCCCGGATCATCCACTCGCTCATCAGCTTCGAGCGGCCGTAGGGGTTGATCGGATGGGTCGCCAGGTCCTCCGGCACCGGCACGGTCTCGGGCTCGCCGTAGACCGCGGCGGTCGAGGAGAAGATCACGTGCCGGACGCCGGCCCGGACCGCGGCCTCGATCAGCGCCCGCGTCTTGACCGTGTTGGCGAGGTAGTAGCCCAGCGGATCGGTGACGGAATCCGGCACGACGATCCGGGCGGCGAAATGCGCCACCGCGTCGATGCGGTGCTGCCGCACGGTCGCGGTGACCAGCGCCTGGTCGGCCACGTCGCCGACGACCAGCTTGACCTCCGGCGGCAGGGCCCATTCGAACCCCGTCGACAGGTCGTCGAGGACGACGACCTCCTCGTGCCCCGCATCCAGCAGCGCGAGCACCATGTGGCTGCCGATGTAGCCGGCGCCCCCCGTGACCAGAACCGCCATCCGCCTCGTCTCCCGTTCGATCCGTCCGGCCGGACGGTCGTTTTCCGGCGGGATGCCTCGTCCCGCCTGCATCAAGGGCCTTGCCGCCGCCCGAGCCATGCTATCTCTTCGCCTTGAACAGACCGTATCTATCCATCCCACCCTGTCGACTGGGTTTTCGCTCGATGAAACCGATCCGCAAGGCCGTCCTCCCCGTCGCCGGCCTCGGCACCCGCTTCCTGCCCGCCACCAAGGCCGTGCCGAAGGAGATGCTCACGGTGGTCGACCGTCCGGTCGTCCAGCACGTGGTGGACGAGGCCCGCGAGGCGGGCATCGAGCATTTCATTTTCGTCACCGGCCGCGGCAAGGCCGTGATCGAGGACCATTTCGACATCGCCTACGAGCTCGACCGCACCCTGCAGGAGCGCGGCAAGACGGCGGCCTATGAGGAGCTGAAGCGCGACCTGCCCAGGGCCGGCCAGACCAGCTTCACCCGCCAGCAGGCGCCGCTGGGCCTCGGCCACGCGGTCTGGTGCGCCCGCGAGATCGTCGGCGACGAGCCCTTCGCGGTGCTGCTGCCGGACATGCTCAGCCGCGGCTGCATGCAGCAGATGCTCTCGGCCTACGAGCGCCACGGCGGCAACGTCGTCGCCGTCGAGGAGGTCAAGCCCGAGGAGACGCACCAGTACGGCATCGTCAGCGTCGGGGAGACCTACGGCCAGACCTTCGAGATCACCGGCATGGTCGAGAAGCCCAAGCAGGGCACCGCGCCCTCGAACTTCATCATCTCCGGCCGCTACATCCTCCAGCCCGAGATCTTCGCCATCCTGGAGAACGGGGAGACCGGGGCGGGGGGCGAGATCCAGCTCACCGACGCGATGATCAAGCTGATGGCCGAGCAGTCCTTCTTCGGCATGAACTACGAGGGCCGGACCTACGACACCGGCTCGAAGCTCGGCTTCCTCACCGCCAACATCGCCTACGCCCTGGAGCGCAAGGACCTCGCCGGCCCCCTCAAGGCCGAGATCGAGAAGCTGCTCGCCGGAGCATGAGGGCACCTGCGCCGTACGCGGCCGGGGTATGCGCGGGGCGCGGAAACATCCCGGAAAAAGCCCTTGCGTTTTGTGCGCCGCACTTTACTTTGTGCATTGCGGGATCGCGATGGCGTCGCGGTCCGGCAGCCCTTCTTGGGCGTTTCCTCCCTAGACTTCGGGCCGCTCCTTCGGGAGTGGCCTTTTTTCTTGGGTTTTCGGGCTTTGCCGCTTCGGGTGCCGGAGAGGTCGCTGCGCCCTACCGGGGCCGGCCTATTCGGCCGCGATCCGGCGCGGGGTCAGGTCCACGGCCTCACCCGCCACCGCCCCGATCACCGCGCGCAGCGTGTCGACCAGGTCGAAGAAGCCCGGTGTGATCGCGAGGCTCGCCTCGTTCATGTAGAGGCCGCGGTTGATCTCGATCTGCAGGGCGTGGCGCCCGAGGTTGGGCTCGCCGTAATGCTCGGTGATGAAGCCCCCGGCATAGGGCTTGTTGCGCACCACCTTGAAGCCGCGGGCCCGGAACTGTGCTTCGAACGCCTCGGTCAGGGCCGGCGCGCAGGCGGTGCCGAAGCGGTCGCCCAGGACGAAATCAGCCTTCTCGACCTCGCGCCCGAGGCTGGACGAGGGCATCGAGTGGCAGTCGATCAGGATGCAGTGCCCGAACTGGCGGGCCGTGCGCTGGATCAGGCCGCGCAGCGCCCGGTGATAGGGTTTGTACAGCCCCTCGATGCGCGCGACCGCCTCGTCCACGGGGAGGCGCCCGGCATAGATCTCCTGCCCGTCCGCCACGACACGCGGCACCGTGCCGAGCCCGCCCGCGACCCGCATCGAGCGGGTGTTGGCGAAGGGCGGAAGGCGCCCGTCGAACATGCGCGGGTCGAGTTCGTAGGGCTCGCGGTTCACGTCGAGGTAGGCGCGGGGGAAGTTGGCCCGCAGCAACGGGGCGCCGAGGCCGCCGACGAAGTCGAACAGGCGCTCCACATGCGCATCTTCGGAGCGGCGCAGGGACAGGGCGTCGAGGCGCGAGCCCTTGAGGAAGGCCGGCGGGTAGACCGAGCCGGAATGCCCGGTGTTGAAGACGAAGGGCAGGGTGTGCCGCTCCGGCTCGTCCACCGCGAAGGGCGGCGTGAACCCGAGGCCGTCGGCCGGCTGCGTGAAGGGCGTCGTCATCGTGGCCAGAGCCGATCCCCTTCTCACGGAACCGGCGCCCGATCCCCGTGTGGCCCTGCGTTCGTCACCCGGGCAGGCGCGCGCCGCACGAGTTCACTTTGCTGCGGCGAGCCCCGGCTGTCCACTGCGGCGGCAGCGTTGCAATGCCGCCGCGCCGCGGACCGGCGCGGCCCCCCGGAGCCGAATCCTAACGTCTTGTTTACCATCGCCTCCCTTTATGGAATGACACACCGACTCGAAGGTCCCGGAACCGTCCGATGAAAATCCTGCTGGCGGAAGACGACAACGACATGCGCCGCTTCCTGGCCAAGGCGTTGCAGAACGCGGGCTACGACGTGCTGTCCTTCGACAACGGCCTGTCGGCCTACAACCGCCTGCGCGAGGAGCCCTTCGAACTGCTCCTGACCGACATCGTCATGCCGGAGATGGACGGGATCGAACTGGCCCGCCGCGCCACCGAACTCGACCCCGACATCAAAGTGATGTTCATCACGGGTTTTGCCGCCGTGGCCCTCAACCCGGATTCGAAGGCCCCGAAGGACGCCAAGGTCCTGTCGAAGCCATTCCACCTGCGCGACCTCGTCAACGAGGTCGAGAAGCTCCTGGCCGCCTGAGCCGATCCGGGCGACGCCGTGTCGCCCCGGTCATAGGCAACCGGTCCCACGCGCCCCTATATGACGGTGGTCATCCTCGGGGACGCGTCCACCTCCATGCAGCCGGTCACGATCTACACCACGGCCTGGTGCCCGTATTGCTCGGCCGCCAAGGGACTCCTGAAAGAGAAGGGCGTCGCCTTCCAGGAGATCGACGTCGAGAAGACGCAAGGCGCGCGCGCGACCATGGTCGAGCGCGCCGATGGCCGCACGAGCGTGCCGCAGATCTTCGTGGGCCGGACCCACGTAGGCGGCTGCGACGACCTCTATGCCCTCGAGCGCGGTGGCAAGCTCGATGCCCTGCTGAAGGCCGGCGCGGATGCCTGAGCCGCGCTTCGTCGCCGCCTGCATCCAGATGCGCTCCGGCCGCGACCCCGCAGCCAACCGCGACGCGGCGGTGGCGGGGTTACGCGAGGCGGCCGCGCGCGGTGCGCACTACGTCCAGACCCCCGAGATGACCTCCCTCGTCGAGCGCAGCCGCGAGCGGCTGTTCCAGGTCGTGACCGGGCAGGAGGACGACCCGACGCTTTCCGCCCTGCGCGAGGTGGCGCGGGAGACGGGAACGGTCGTCCAGATCGGTTCGCTTGCCGTGCGTGCCGGCGACAAGGTCGCCAACCGCGCCTTCCTGATCGACGCGGACGGGGCCATCGTCGGCTCCTACGACAAGCTGCACCTCTACGACGTGGACCTGCCGAACGGCGAGCGCTGGCGCGAATCCGCCACCTATACGGGCGGCGCCTGCGCCGTGGTGGCAGAGACCCCGTGGACCCGGATCGGCCTGGGCATCTGCTACGACATCCGCTTCCCGGCGCTCTACCGGGCGCTGGCCGAGGCCGGCGCCACGGTGCTGACGGCACCGGCCTGCTTCACGCGGCAGACCGGCGAGGCGCACTGGCACGTGCTGCACCGGGCGCGCGCCATCGAGACGGGCTCGTTCATGATCTCGGCGGCCCAGGGCGGCCACCACGAGGACGGGCGCGAGACCTACGGCCACTCGATCATCGTTGATCCCTGGGGCCGTGTGCTGGCGGATGCCGGCGGCGCTGAGCCGGGCGTCATCCTGGCCGAGATCGACCTCGCCGCCGTGGCCGACGCGCGGGCGCGCATCCCGGCGCTCCAGCACGCGAGGCCGTTCACGGTGGAACACGTGGGGCGTTCCGGCGCGGATGCGCGTTAGCCCGGCATGATCCGCTATGCCCTCGTCTGCGAGGCCGGCCACGGCTTCGAGAGCTGGTTCCCGTCCTCCGCCTCCTACGATGCGCAGGCCGAACGCGGCCTCGTAACCTGTCCGGTCTGCGATTCGGCCAAGGTCGAGAAGGGCCTGATGGCGCCAGCCCTCGCCCGTACCGACCGCGGGCGGGCTCTCGCCCAGGCATTGCCGGCCCCGGCTCCCGATCCGGTCCTGCCGATGATCGCCGAGCCGGAGCAGCGGATGCGGGCAATGCTCCGGGCCGTGCGCGAGCGCGTGGTGGCGACCTCCGAACATGTCGGCGCGCGCTTCCCTGAGGAGGCGCGCAAGATCCACTACGGCGAGGCGGAAGAGCGCTCGATCTACGGCCAGGCCAGCCCCGACGAGGCCCGTGCCCTGATCGACGAGGGGATCGAGGTCGCTGCCTTGCCGATCATGCCGGACGACCGCAACTGACATCGTGCGTCGGTCCGACCACGAAGGCGGGACGGATCGCGTCGCCTGCGGATCGGGTGCGTGTCCTTACGGAGGCGACCGCTGGCCGGTGAGCGCCCGTCCTGTCCCGGCAGGCTAACAGATGCACATATTCGCTACCGGACCGTGACGCGGCCCAGATGCGGCCCTCTCCTCCCCGCAAGGGGGAGAGGAAACGCGTTCGGGAACAAAGGCTTACCGGGGTGCGAGCCGTGTATGTATCTGCTGGCCCGGCGGGAGCAAGTCGGTGCTTTCGCCGGACTGGAAGCCCTCAATCCTCGACCTTCGCGGTCGGCCGGTCGTTGCCCTGGGCCGTCTCGTCGTGCCAGGCGCCCGCCTTGTCCTGATAGCGGATGCCCTCGGTCGAGCCGGGCACCTGCTGCTCGGCCGCCGCGGCCTGTGCCGCCTGGAGGGCGTCTTCGCGGCTCGGAAACGTCTCGGAGAACACGTCGCCGACCTTGTAGGCGAAGCCGCCGTCGTGCTCGACGATGTGGTAGGTGACCTCGGACATGTCTGCTCCTCAACGCGTGACCGGTGTTGAGCGCGAACACGTGAGGCAACGCAGGGTTCCTCAATGGCGGGTCGGGGTGCCCCAGGGCAGGCGGGCGGCCGCTGCCTCGCACCCGGCGGCGAGCGACCCTTGCGGGTCGTCGGCCGCGTAGCCCACCTCGTCCGCGAAGGCGACGACATGGACCACGTCGTCGCCCGTGCGGCGGATGCGGGCGACCCACCCCTCCGGCGTCCGCTCGAATTCGGCCTCGAAGGTCTCGCCGTCCTGCTCGAAGCGGTGCGGTTCCATCCCGTCCTCCCATCCCGCCTCGCGGCGGGATCGATCCTGATCTATCCGGCGCAGACCCACACGAGAAGGCGTTCCATGCTCGTCAAGACCACCATCGGCCTCGCGCTCCTCACGGCCCTGGCCCTCGGCGGCTGTGCGCAGCGGGTCGCGACCCTCGAGGGGCCGCCCGGCCGCGTGCCGACCAACCCGTTCGCCTCCAACTACCCTTCCGCACCGCCGTCCCCGGCCGATGCGGAGCGCCGCGCGCGAGGCGGGGGCCTGCTGCCCCCCGGCCGCATCCCGCAGTGACCAGTGACGGAGTGGCTGGCCTGGCTCGCGGGCGGGGGCGGTGTGCACCTCATCCTGCTCGGCGCCGGCCTCGTGATCGGGCTGATCGCGGTGACGCGCTGAACCCGATGTACTCGAAACCGATGTCCTCGGACCGATGGCCTGAACCGTCGACTGGTCCTGCCGTCAGCCGTCGGCAAGCGCGAACGCGCGTCGCCGCGCGTGCGGCGGACTGCCCGCGATGCGTCGGCATCGCGGGCAACCCTTATCACGCGTCGCCGACCACGCCGGCCTCGTCCTGGGCCTGGAGCACGTCGGGCCGCGGCATCGAGATGATGTTGTAGCCGGAATCCACGAAGTGGACCTCGCCGGTCACGCC
>NZ_BPRB01000045.1 GCF_022179685.1 Methylobacterium trifolii | reverse complement strand
GTCGAGCGCGCGCTCGACGCGGGTCGCGGCTGTGTCAATCAGGACTTCCCGGGGGATTACGTCGACCTGCTGCGGCAGGTCGAGGCGGGGCGTGATCGTCTTGGTGCCGCTGTAGAGCTCCGGCACCCGGTAGGTCGGCGTGGCGGTGAGGGTCCCCTCGACCGAGAGCGCATCGAGCACCACGGCGGTCTCGCTAGAGGGCGCCCCTTGCGCGGCGACGGCGGCGGGGATCGCGCAGGACAGGGCCAGCACGGACATCAGCGGGATGGACGGTGAACGGGACACGTTGATGGGCCTCGGGCGACGGCAGTGGCACGTCACCGCGAACGAGGCCGAACCACGCGCAGTGCGCATGCTTCCGCACCCGCCGGGGCACCCCGCCCAGCGTGTCTCGCGTGTGACCACGACTGACGGCAGGTCTCCTGGCTCGCGGGTCACTGCCCTTCACCGTCTTCCCGAGCGAGGCCGCTCAGTGACGTCGGTGGCGAAGGGCTCGCCGCTTACAGTTGCGGGGGCAGCCGCGGCGTTGAGGCTACCCCCGCACCGCGTTCCCTTTTGATCCTCCGGGGAGGAACCGTCACGGCCGAGCTAACATGCCGACGCCCATGCCCGTCAACGGACCAAGTGCAATGCACGAGGGGTTATGCCCTGCCGGCAACACCTGGGAAGACGGATCGCGCACTCCGTCCGTCAGGTCAGGACCTCGACCTGCTGCGGCGGCAAGCTACGCCACCACGCGTCCGGGGATTGGAAAACCTCGTAGGTGAACCGGAGGACCTCATCCGGCTGGCGATGCGACGGGTCCACGCGACCGCGCTCGTCGTTGCGGGCCTTCAGGACCTCCCACGGCACGTCGAACACCTTCCACGCCACGGTGAGCCCGTGTCGGGCGACGATCCCGAGTTCGCGCTCGAACACGGGTCTGGTGAGATGTGTGTCCGCCATCACCACGCTGAAGCCGCTCGTCAGGGCGGCATCCAGGGCTGCTTCCTTGACCCGGTGCAGGAGGTCCCGGGCCGCATCGTCATGTGAGCCCTGCCTGAGTTCCCAGTAGACCTGCCGGTGCGGCGGCCAGAGGGTCTGCCGGAAGTCGTCGAGGGTGAGGTGAACCCAGCCGGCGAGAGGGTCGAAGCGGCGGGCGTAGGTCGTCTTCCCCGCGCCCGGGCAGCCGATCAGGCCGATCACCCTCTGCGGTGCCCCCGGACGATTCCTGCCGGGCACCGTCCGGGTCACGGTCAGGCCGTCGCCTCCGCATCCTCGTCGTCGCTCGCCGAGCCCTCGATGATCTCGCCCCGTAGGTAACGAGCCTGGGCCTCGGCGACCCGGCGTGCGCCCTGGGCGTGGCGGGTCGACACCGTGCCGCCGGGCGCCTCGGGCCCGCCGCGCTTGATGGCCACGAGTTCCGGATCACCCCAATGGTCGAGCATCGCCTGGAACGCTTCGTAGCGGCCGGCATCGAAGGCAATGCGGTCGCCCATCATGTCCTTGTAGGGGTGCGCCGGGTGCAGGCCTCCGCAGGGGACCCAGCCCGCCGGGATCGGCGTCGTGGCGGCATGGGTCCGACCGCTGCGCAGGAGCTTTGGCAGTACGTGCGTGTGCGGACCCTCGGGGCTGGTGCCGCCGGACCCGGGGATCGGGGCATAGACCTCGACGCGACCGACCCGCGCCAGGAACACCCGGTGCGGGCTCATGGCGACGAGGTGCGGCCCGATGGGGTTGGCGTGGTCGAACAACGGCATGCCGACGCCGGCCCGCAGCCGCTCGACGGCCTCCGGATCGCGCACCCGCACACAGGCATCCACGGCGAGCAGGCCGAGGCCGAGGTCAAACAGGATGCCGTCGCGATCCTCGACCCGGGCGGCGTTTCGGTCGGGCCCGAGCTCCGTCACCACGGTCCTGCGGTTCATCGCGCAGGTCGCCTCCGGCAAGCAAAGCGCGATGGCGTGGTTCCAGCCGGACGAAACGGCCGTCTCGTAGGCGACGGGCCGCAGGTCGGAGCTCGGGGTCAGGGCGATGGCCCCGCGCGCGGTCGCAAGTCCCAGGCGATCGTCAGGGAGGGCCAGGACAGGCTCGTCCGGATCGCGCATGAACTCGGCGATGGCACCGAAGCTGCCGAGGCTCCAGGCCGTGCTCGGATCGGCCAGTGCCTCGCGCAGGAGGGCTACGACAGCATCAGGGCTGGTGGGGGAAGGCTGCATCGATGTCCTCCGGATGTGGCCCTGAACGGTTCCAGGGCAGGATGTAGGGGGTTCCGTCCGGTCCAGCCCCACGGCAAACCGTGACGCCGAAGACGTCCGAAAGTAGCCGGTCGGTCAACGCAACGTCCGGGTGTCCATCGGCGGCGACACGTCCCTCGCCCAGGACCACGATCCGGTCGCAGAACCGGGCCGCGAGGGAGAGGTCGTGCAGGACGGCGACGACGCCGGTCCCGGCCCGGGCCACGCTCCGCAACAGCGTCATGGCGTCGAGCTGGTGGGCAGGGTCGAGGGCGGTGATCGGTTCGTCGGCCAACAACCACTCCGCTTCGACGGCGAGCGCCCGCGCCAGCAGCACGCGCATCCGCTCGCCCGAGGACAGGGTCGGTTCGGTCCGCTCGGCGAAGCGCGCGACATCGGTCCGTGTCATCGCTCGGTTTATGGCGGCATGATCTGCCCCATCGAGGCCACCGAACGCGCGTCGATGCGGCAGCCTGCCGAGGGCGACGAGGTCACGCACCTGCATCGGCCAACCGGCCCCCGCGCCCTGGAACAGCACCGCGATGCGCTTGGCGCGCGCGTCGCGGGAGATGCCCTTGAGCGGCATACCGTCGAGATTTACGCGGCCCTCGGTCGGGGCGACCAAGCCCGCGACGGTGCGCAGGAGGGTGGTCTTGCCAGCGCCGTTCGGACCGACCAGACCGACGAGGGTCCCGCGTTCCAGGGACAGGGTGATATCCGACAGGATGGCACGCCCGCCGAGGCGGACATCGAGGGCTGCGATCGCGAGGCTCATGCGCCGCGTCCTCGCTCACGCAGGAGGAGCACGATCAGAAACGGTGCCCCAACGAGCGCAGTCACCACACCGAGCTTGAGTTCCGGGCGCGTCGCCAGGAGACGAACGCCCAAGTCCGCGGCAAGGACCAGGGCGGCCCCGGCGAGGCCACTCGGCCACAGGCTGGCACCAGGGCGTGCGCCGACCAACGGTCGCACGAGGTGGGGCACCACGAGGCCGACGAAGCCGATGGCGCCGCTGACGGCGACGCCGCTGCCCACGGCCAGCGCCGCGCCCGTCACGAGGCGCAGGCGGACCGAGACCAGATGGAAGCCGAGGCTCGCGGCCGTGTCCTCGCCCAGCGTCAGGGCATCGAGCGCGCGAGCCGTGGACAGCATCAGGCCCCAGCCGACCGCCATCAACGGCAGGCATAGCCAGACATGGTCCATGCTGCGGTCCGCGAGCGACCCCATCAGCCAGAACACGATCTCCAGGGCCGCGTAGGGATTGGGCGAGAGGTTGAGCGCCAGCGCCGTCATGGCGCCGGCGAGGCTCGACAGGGCGACACCGGCGAGGATCAATCCCAGCGTGGTGCCTCCCCTTGCGGCAACGAGGTTCAGGGCGAGCGCCGCCACCGCGGCGCCGGCGATCCCGCCGAGCGGGAGGGCGAGGCTGAGGGAGGCCGCGAACCCGCCGTAGAACACAACCACGGCCCCGAGGGCCGCAGCCGAGGAGATGCCGAGGATGCCGGGATCGGCGAGCGGGTTGCGCAGGTAGCCCTGCATCGCCGCCCCGGTCAGCCCGAGGCTGAAGCCGACGAGGCCCCCGAGGAGGGCACGGGGCAGGCGTAGCTCCCAGAGGACGAGGGCAGGCAGTGTCGCGCGTCCTGCGAGGAGGTCACCGGCCGCCGCCGTTACGTCGAATGGGGCGTACCCGACCGCGATGGACGCCAGCGTCAAAACGAGAACCAGCAGGCCAAGGAGCCCGACGATGCCGCGTGGTCCGACGACCGCGCGTTCGATCCGGGTAGGAGGTTGAATGGGTGCGTTCATGGCACTGCCCGTTCGCGTGCGGCGGCGGCGAGTAAGGCCACGACCTCGGCGACCTGCGGACCTGGACAGGTCCAGAGCCGGTTCGGAATCGAGACGGTACGCCCCTGCCGGCGCAGCGCGTCGAGGACGGGATGATGCAGCAGGGCATCGGCCAGCGACGGCGCGCCGGGCTCCCCCTCGTCGAGGACGATGAGGTCGGCGTCGGCCAAGGCCGCCGCTTCCAGCGGGACCTGGCCGAAGCGGTCGCGACCGAGTTCCGCCGCAACGTTGACGAGGCCGGCGGCGCGGATGATCGCATCGCCAAGGCTGCCGGGTGCCACCGTGAAGGCGTTCGGACGCATCACAAGGGCCCGCAAGGGTTTGGCCGCCGGCATCACCTCGGCCAGCCGAGCGTCGAGGTCCGCGACCATCGCCTCGCCGCGCGCCGGGTGCCCGAGGGCCGCGGCGACGGTACGGATCTGGGCCCGCACCCCCTCGAAGTCGTTGGGTACGCCGAGTTCGAGAAGGGGGAAGCCGACGCGCTTGAGCAGGCCCACCGTGGTCCGCGTCGTGAAGGCACCGGCAACGACGAGGTCGGGCCGGAGGGCGACGATCTCCTCCGACAGGCCGCGTGTCACTGCGATGCCCGTCGCCTCCCGCGCGACGGTCGAGCCGCGTGGGTCATGGGCGAGGTAGGTCACGGCGGCGACCTGATCGCGGTCGGCAAGCCGAAGGACGAGCTCGTCCGCGCAGAGGTTCATCGAGACGACGTGCCGGGGTCCCCCGGATGCCGGGGCGGCCATCCCAGCGGCAATCGACCAGATTTGGCTGACCGCCAGCATCGCCGTTAGGACCGCGAAGCCGGACCGTCGTGCCATCGGCGGTCTCAAAACGCGGTCAGGCGGACGCCGCCGTACACGGCGAGGCCTGCCCCGAGGAAGCCGGTGGGGTTCTCGTAGCGGCGGTCGAATAGGTTATCGACCCGCCCAAACACGCTCACCGTCTCGCTGACGTCGTAGTTCACCGCGAAGTTGACCAGGGTAAAGCCCGGGTTCTTGAGCCGGGCCACCGAGAAGTCGCGGTTGCCGTCGACGAAGTGGCCGAGCACGATCACGGTCCCGCTGACGGTCAGGCCCGGGAGGGGGGTCCAAAAGGCTGTCGCGCTGCCCTTGTGGCGGGGCCGTCGCAGGAGCTCCTGGTTGGTGATCTCGTTCTTGGTCACCGTGTTGGTGTAGTCGACCCGGCCCGTAAGGGTATCGGAGAACCGGACAGCGACGAAGGCTTCCGCCCCGTACGATTCGGCCCGGCCGACGTTCTCGTTCGAGGTGAACGTCGCGTTCGAGGTGATGAGGTTCTTGAAGTCGTTGGCGTAGTAAGTCGCGCCGACGAGGACGCGGTCCCCCAGGGGCTGCTCGATGCCGGCGTCGTAGCCGAGGCTCTCCTCAGGCCTGAGGTTCGGGTTGGCGAAGAAGTTCGAGGCCGGGAAGCTCTGGAACAGCTGGCTCAGGGTCGGCGCCTTGAAGCCGGTGCCGACGCTACCTTTGATCCGGGTCTCGGTGAAGGGCAGAATGTAGCTCGGCGCGACGCGGAAAGTGGTGGCCGGCCCGAACGCGTCGTTCTCGTCGTGGCGGATGTTGGCCACGAACGCCGCCCGCTCGAAGGGCGTTAGCTGCACCTCCCCGTAGCCGGCCGTGTTGCCGTTCCTCGCCCGCAGGTTGCCGGCCCCGAACGGGCTCGGGTCGGTGGTCGACAGGCTCTCGTCGTCACGCTGCGCCCCGAACAGGATCAGATTGCCGGGCGAGAGCTGGTAGTCCCCGCGGTACTCGTAGCGCGTGCGCTCGCCCAGGCCCGTTGTCGCGTCCGGCGTGGCAAGGGGGTCTAGGGGGCCCTGCTGTCTGTTGAACAGGTTCGAGTAGTTGATGGCGAAGAGGTTGTGGAAGCCGGCGAACGGCGTCCATTCGGCCTCGTTGCGGGTGAAGACCTGCTGCACGTCGGCGGCACTCCGGAACGCCGCCGGGAAGGCCGGGAAGGTGCTGAAGTCGGTGCCGGTGAACAGGAGGCGGGAATTGATGAAGCGCGTCACCGAGTTGATGCGGAAGGTGTCGGTGAACTGGTAGCCGAACTTCGCCGAGACGGTCTCGTTGTCGTAAAAATTCGGATGGATCGCCCGGCCGAGCGGGACGAGGTTCGGCGGCGTCACCGGCGTCGCGGCCGCACGGAAGTGCTGGATCGAGACCGAATAGTCGAAGCCGTCCTCCGACCCGCTGATCCTGCCGCTTTGGTTGAAGGTACCGAACGAGCCGCCCTCGATCCGCGCGGTGGCCCTGGCCGGTCCCTCGCCACGCTTCGTCGTGAAGGAGACCGCGCCTCCAATGGCGTCGCTGCCATAGAGGCCGCTCTGGGGACCCCTGAGCACCTCGATGCGGGAGAGGTCGTCGGTCAGGAGTTGCCCGAAGTCGAAGGAGCCGTTCGGGTTCGACGGGTCGGTCGCGTCGATGCCGTCGATGAGCACCTTCACGTGGTTCGAGTTCGAGCCGCGAATGAACACCGAGGTCTGACCGCCCGGGCCGCCGGTCTGCACGACGTTGAGGCCCGGTACCTGCTGGAGGGCATCCGGGACGGTGCGGCGCTGCTGGGCCTCCAGGGTGGCGGCGGTGAGCACGGTGACGCTTGATCCGACCTGGTCGACGGGCGTCGGCACGCCGGTGGCGGAGACGGAAAGCTCGGAGAGCGTGACGGCCGCCTCGGCCCCGCGCGGGACATCGGCGAAGGGGGCGGCGGCCTGTTGCGCGAGCACGGGACCGGAAAGGGCGGCGCAGGCGAGCGCGAGCGTGCGCAAGCACGCGGTTCGGGAAGGAAAGGACACGGGACAAGCCTCGGGCGACGTCTGTGGCACGTCACCGCGAACGAGGCCTGGGCGCTTGCCTGCCGTTAGGGCAGCCGGGCGCCTCGACACCCATCAGGACACCCCGCCCGATGCGTTTCGCGTGTGACCACGACTGACGGCAGGTCTCCTGGCTCGCGGGTCACCGCCCTCTCATCGTCTTCCCAGGCCCGAAGACCCAGTGACGTGTTGATGATGGGCTCGCCGCTTACAGTTGCGGGGGCAGCCGCGGCTTCGGGAAGGCCCTTTCGGACCTCATCCTCACCGCGTTCCCTTTTGATCCTCCGGGGAGGAACCGTCGGACATACAGGACCTGAGGGAATGGCCCAGCGTCAATGTCGCTTCGGGGTTTTCCGCCCTGTGTGTTCATAACGTTACAAGTCGGGCCTCGGGGTCGATGGCATTCGGTTCGGACCGCGGCAGTCCCCAGCCCTTCACCAGGCCGTAGACCGCAGGGATTACCACGAGGGTCAGGACGGTCGACGAGACCATGCCGCCGATCATGGGGACCGCGATCCGCTGCATAACCTCAGAGCCCGATCCGGTGCTCCACAGGATCGGCAGGAGCCCGGCCATGATGGCGACCACCGTCATCATCTTCGGACGCACCCGCTCCACCGCGCCGATCATGATGGCCCTCCGCAGGTCGGCACGGGTGAGTGCCCGTCCGGCGCGGTCGCATCCGGCCCGGATCTCGGCCAGCGCATGATCGAGGTAGACCAGCATGATCACCCCGGTCTCGGCCGCGACGCCTGCCAGTGCTATGAAGCCGACGGCCACCGCCACCGACAGGTTGAAGCCCATCCACCACATCAGCCAGACCCCGCCGACGAGCGCGAACGGCAGCGACAGCATCACGATCAGGGTCTCGGTCAGTCGACGGAAGTTGAGGTACAGCAGCAGGAACACGATCAGCAGCGTCAGCGGCACCACGACCTTGAGCCGGGCCGTCGCCCGGTCGAGGTACTCGACCTGACCGCTCCACTGCACGAGGGTACCCTGCGGCAGGCTCACCTCTTTGGCGACCGCCGCCCGCGCCTCGGCGACGTAGCCCCCGAGGTCGCGACCGGCGACGTCGACGTAGATGAAGACCGCGAGTTGCCCGTTCTCGGTCCGGATCTGGGTCGGGCCACGGTTCAACTGAACCTTGGCGACCTCACCGAGCGGTACCGTGCCCCCACCCGGGATCGGCACCTGAACCTCGGAGGCGATGGAGCGCGGGTCGGAGCGGAAGGCGCGCGGGTAGCGTACGTTGACGGTGTAGCGCTCGCGGCCCTCGACGGTGTTGGTGACGCTCTCGCCGCCGAGCGCCATCCCGATCACGTCCTGCACGTCGCCGATGGTCAGCCCGTACCGGCCCAGCGCCTCGCGGTCGGGGGTGATGTCGAGGAAGTAGCCGCCCTGCACCCGTTCGGCGTAGGCGCTCGACGTGCCCGGCACCGCCTTCACCACCGCCTCGACCTGGCGGGCGACCTTCTCCATCTCGGAAAGGTCCGTCCCCAGCACCTTGATCCCGACCGGCGTACGGATGCCGGTCGAGAGCATGTCGATGCGGGCGCGGATCGGCTGGGTCCAGGCATTCGAGACCCCGGGGAACTGGAGCGCGGCGTCCATCTCGGCCTTCAGGCTCGCCGTCGTGACCCCGGGTCGCCACTCCGCCTTCGGCTTCAGGTTGACGATGGTCTCGAACATCTCGGACGGCGCCGGGTCGGTCGCGGTGTTGGCCCGACCGGCCTTGCCGTAGACCGAGGCGACCTCGGGGAACGACTTGATGATCCTGTCCTGGGTGGCGAGCAGGTCCCCGGCCTTGGTCACCGAGATGCCCGGCAGCGTGGTCGGCATGTACATCAAGGTGCCCTCGTCGAGGTCGGGCATGAACTCGGAGCCGAGCCGGCTCGCCGGCCATGCCGTCGCCGCCAGGACGACGAGGGCCAACAGGATGGTGAGCACCCGCGCCCGCAGGACGCCTGCGATGAGCGGTCGGTAGATCCAGATCAGGAGTCTGTTCACCGGATTGCGGTGCTCCGGAATGATCCGGCCCCGGACGAATAAAGCCATCAACGCCGGGACGAGTGTCAGGGACAGCACCGCCGCCGCGGCCATGGCGAAGGTCTTGGTGAAGGCCAGCGGACCGAACAGGCGGCCCTCCTGGCTCTCTAGCGTGAAGATCGGCAGGAAGCTCACGGTGATGATGAGGAGCGAGAAGAACAGCGACGGCCCGACCTCGCTTGCGGCCTCGATCAGGATCTCGACCCGGCGCTTGCCGGGGTCCGCCCGCTCCAGGTGCTTGTGGGCGTTCTCGATCATCACGATGGCGGCGTCGATCATGGCGCCCACCGCGATGGCGATGCCGCCCAGGCTCATGATGTTGGCCCCGAGCCCGAGGGCCTTCATGCCCGCGAACGCCATGAGGATGCCGACCGGCAGCATCAGGATCGCCACCAGCGCGCTGCGGACGTGGAGCAGGAACACGACGCAGACGAGGGCTACGATGACGCTTTCCTCGATCAGCGTGCCCTTGAGGGTCTCGATGGCCGCCTCGATGAGGTGCGAGCGGTCGTAGACCGGAAGGATCTCCGTGCCCTCGGGCAGGCTGGCGGCGACATCGGAAAGCCGGGCCTTCACGTTCTCGATGACGTTCAGGGCGTTGGCACCGAACCGTTGCAGGACGATCCCGCCGGCGACCTCGCCGTCGCCGTTCATCTCGGTGATCCCGCGGCGCTCGTCGGGACCGAGCTCGACCCGAGCCACGTCCTTCACCCGCAGGGGTGTGCCCGCCTCCGTCCTCAGGACGATGCTCTCGATGTCGGCGACGCTCTTGAGGTAGCCGCGGCCACGGACGACGAACTCGAACTCGGAGAGCTCGACGGTACGGCCGCCGACGTCGGCGTTGCTCGACCGGATCGCCTCCCGGAGCTTGGACAGGGTGATGCCCTGTGCCCGCAACCGGTTCGGATCGACGACCACGTTGTACTGCTTCACGAAGCCGCCGACGCCGGCGACCTCCGCCACGCCCTCGGCCCGCGACGCCCCGAAGCGGACGACCCAGTCCTGCAGCGACCGGAGCTCGGCCAGCGTGCGCTCCTTGGCGACCACGACGTACTGGTAGACCCAGCCGACCCCGGTCGCGTCGGGTCCCAGGGTCGGGGTGACGCCGGCCGGCAGGCGTTTGGCCACGGTGTTCAGGTATTCGAGCATCCGGCTCCGGGCCCAGTACGGGTCGGTGCCGTCCTCGAAGATGACGTAGACGAACGACACCCCGAAGAACGAGAAGCCGCGCACGACTTTCGACCGGGGCACCGTCAGCATCGCGGTGGTCAGGGGGTAGGTGACCTGGTCCTCGATGACCTGGGGCGCCTGCCCGGGGTACTCGGTGTAGACGATGGTCTGGACGTCCGAGAGGTCCGGGATCGCGTCGAGCGGCAGGGTCCTCAGGGCGTAGAGCCCGGCTCCCACCGCGAAGACGGTCCCGATCAGCACCAGCACCAGATTCCGGGCCGACCAGGCGATGAGGCGGGCGATCATGGCGCCTTCCCCTCGGCGGCGGCCTGCGGCCCGGGATCGGGCTTGGGTTCCGAGAGCCCCTGCAGCGCCGCCTTCAGGTTGCTCTCGGCATCGATGAGGAAGTTGGCCGAGGTCACCACGCGGTCGCCGGCGACGATGCCGTCGCGGATCTCGACGTAGCCGTCGCCGCGGGTGCCGAGCCTGACCGGCCGCGGTTCGAAGCGACCCTCTCCCCTGTCCAGCAGGACGATCTGCCTGGTGCCGGTGTCGATGACCGCGTCGTCGGGCACCGCCACCACCGGCCTGTCGCTGCCGGTGGCGATCGTCACGTCGGCGAACATCCCCGGGCGCAGGTCGCCGTTCGGGTTGGGCAGCTCGATGCGCAGGCGGGCGGTCCGGGTCCCCATGGCGAGGTGCGGGTAGATCCGGGTCACCGCGCCGGTGAAGACGCGGTCCGGGAACGTCCGGGCGCGCACGGTCGCCGTCTGGCCCTCCGCCACGGCAGCCAGGTCGCGTTCGGTGACGTCGGCCAGGACCCAGACCCTGGAATGGTCGACGAGCTTGAACAGGGTGTCGCCGGACTTGGCGCGCATGCCGTCCGAGACGTTGCGCTCGACCACGACCCCGTCGCGGGGCGCCGACCACGTGATGGTGGAGGGCACCTTCCTGGTGCGCTCGATCTCGTCGATGACCTCGGGTGGGATGCCGAGGTTCTCCAGGCGGCGCCGGGCGCCCTCGTAGCCGATGCCGGTGAGGTACTGCGCGGCGGCCGCGTTCATCTCCGGCGAGAATAGGCGCAGGAGTGGCTGACCCTTGCGGACGTGGTCGCCGGTGGTGACGGCCTCAACCTTCTCGATGAACGCGTCGGTGCGCATCGCGATGACCGAGATCCGGCGCTCGTCCTCCTCGATGGCGCCCGGCGCGCGCACAGGCATCGACAGGACGCGTCGCTCGACGACCGCCGTCCGGACCCCGGTGCGCTGGAGCTTGCCGGGCGAGATTTTTACGGTGCCGTCGTCGGTGTCCTCCCCCTCGTAGACGGGGAGGTAGTCCATCCCCATCGAGTCCTTCTTGCGGGTCGGCGAGGTGTCCGGCAGGCCCATCGGGTTGCGGTAGAACCGCACCTTGCGGGCGCTCGCGGGCATCGTGGCCTGACCCATGGCCATGTCGCCGTGCCCGGCGTCGGGCATCGCCTCCGCCTCGTCGGGTTCGTCGAAGCGCACGTCCTCGCTGGCGCGGACGGCGCGAAAGTCGCGACCGTCCGCCGTGCGCCTCAGCTCGGAGGCGTAGTCCGGCTTCCCGTCCGGGTCCTGATAGTAGACGACCGGTCCCGTCGCCTTCGCCGCGTCCGATGCCTGTATCGGGGAAGCCGGCCGGGGCGTGCCCGGCAGCCAATGGGCGAACCCGGTCCGCGCCTGCTGGACGAGCGCCGGCACGGGGCTGCCCTCATGCCCCGCGCCAAATCCCAAAACCCCCGCCGCCAGCGCGGCGAGGGTCCCGGCGGCCCATGCCGTCCGGCTCACTTGGTGGCCTTGAACACCAGCTTGTTCTCGACGGTGCCGGTCTCACCCTGGACCTTGGCCCCGAGCGAGAGGCGCCAGCCACCGGCCATCGTCAGCTTCGCCTTGAACCGGTAGAGGCCCGGCTCCGGCGACGGCAGCTGCTCGATCTTCGAGGTCATCTCCTCCATGCTGTCGGGCGCCATGTCGATGCGCTTGGCGAAGATGACGGCGTTCGGCACGGGCTTGGACGTGCGCTTGTCGACGAGGCGGACATCGAGGATGGCCTCCCCCTGCTTGGCCTCGTCCTTTACCAGTTGGAACTCGTAGTCCTTGGTGTCGGCCCGGGCCGCGGCGGTCAGGGCGAGGCCGAGCAGCGCAGCCGTCAGGGCGCGCGAAAACGATGTCTTGGACACGGTCGTTGATCTCCTGAAAATGATGTGACCCGGGCCTTCAGGCGCGCGGGATCGACCGGCGCAGGCGCCGGCGGCATCGAATTCAGGCTCGGGGAGGCTCGGTGGGCGGCCCTTGCGACAGGCTGTCGAAGGAGGCGGTGCCGCCCCAGGTCGGCCCCTCGACGCCGGCGACGCGGCCCGGAAGTCCGAGGGCCACCGGCAGCCCGGTGGCGACCTTCGCCAGGCAGAGCGCCATCAAGGGGCAGACCTTCGAGCAGTCGGGCAAGTCCGGCCGCTCCTTGGGACAGCACGGCATCTCGTCCATGGCCATCCCGGCCATGTCGTCCATGGCCTCGTCGGGCGCCGCCATGGCGTGCCCCTGAACGGCTATCGGCGCGCGCATGCCCGCGGCGGCCGCGGAAGCGGTCACCGGCGCAAGGGCGAGGCCGAGTACCGCCATAAGCGGGAGCAGGCGCCGAAGGGCGAGCCAGAAGGTCACGAACGGACGATGCCACATCGCGTGTCGGCGCGGAAGGGACAGGGACTACCTGACGAAAGCCCCACCCGCGGAGAGACCGAACCCGCGACGGGGAAGCCGAGGGACAGGCCCCCGATGACCCATCTCAGAGGCCACCCCGTGTCCTCCGATATTAGGTTGGCGAGCATGCACAGCAGGTAGAACGAGGCCCCCCAGGTCAGGATTTGGATCGAGCCAAGGGCAGGGATCACCACGAGACGGTGGCGATGCGGGATCACGGGTACGCTCCGCCGTATCATCGGGGCCGACCTAGACGGCCGGGACCGGCAACGCCGACGTTCGGCCGAGCCTGGGCATGACACGGACGTAGACGAGCTCGCTCACGAGCTCGACCAGCG
The DNA here is from genome assembly GCF_022179685.1 of Methylobacterium trifolii. GTDB lineage: Bacteria > Pseudomonadota > Alphaproteobacteria > Rhizobiales > Beijerinckiaceae > Methylobacterium > Methylobacterium trifolii. The sequence goes on along the minus strand of NZ_BPRB01000045.1, from coordinate 9,739 downwards.
TCTGGGTGACGATGACGGCCGGCAGCAGCGGGACGGCGCCGGGGACGGCGAAGGCCAGCGGCAGGACCACCAGGGAGTTGCGGGTGGCGGCGCTGAAGGCCAACGTCCGCACCGTGGGGGCGTCGAGGCGGAACGCGCGCCCGACCGCCCAGCCCATCAAGGGAGCCGCCACCGCGAAGGCGACGTAGACAGGAACCACCCGCAGGGCATCGTCGAGGGCGGGTCCGAGTTGGGGCAGGACGGACGCGATCACCACGAACAGGACCAGCGCCGTCGCCGGCACCGGCAGGAGCCCGAGGCCCGTAATCACCCGTTGCCCGGCCGGGCGGCGTCCGGCCCAGATCTGCACGGCCGCAGCAAGTCCGAGGGGAACCGCGATGAGCCAGACGAACGCGTGCACGAAGGGACCGACCTGGACGAACCTGGCGGCATCCTCGCCGAGGAAGACGTTCAGATAGATCGGCAGCAGCAGCATCTGCGCGATCAGCAGCGCCGGGGTGGAAGCCAGCAGCACCTTGGCGTCGGCCCGTCCGAGATGGGCGAAGGTCACGACGTAGTCGATGCACGGCGTGAGAAGGACCATGAGCACGCCCAGCCGCAGCATCGGATTGGCGGGCAGGAACTGGATCAGGCCAGCCACCAGGATCGGCAGCACCACGAAGTTCGTGACGAGGAGCGCCGCCAGGAAGCGGACCCGCGTGAAAGCCCGGCCGAGTTCCGGCAACGGCACCTGCAGGAAGGTGACGAACAGCATCAGCGCCAGGGCCGGATTGATCCCGACCTCCAGGGCCGTGGTGCCGGGCAGCGTCAGGGCGATCAGCGCCGCCGCGCCGATGGCCGCGAAGTAGATCGCGATCTGGTTGCCTTCGAGGGTGTCGCGCAGGCCCGTCATGCTTCCTCACAGGCGATCTTGGATGGCTGAGCGACCTGCTGGGGCCGACCGGTGCACCGGGCGAACAGGGCGATGGCTCGGTCGCAGACCTCGCAGTGTCCCTCGCAGCAATCGCGCATCAGGAAGGCCACCAGGTCGGACAGGGCGGTGAACACCGCGCTGTAGATGATCGACCGCCCCTCCCGGCGGCTGACCACGAGCCCGGCGTTCTCAAGGTGGCTGAGGTGGAACGAGATGCGTGGCGCCGAGGCGCCCGCGATGGCCTCGGTGATGGCCCCGGCCGCCATCCCGTCCGCGCCGGCAGTGACCAGCAGGCGGACGATGCGAAGACGGGTTTCCTGGGCGATGGCTCCGAAACCGTCGAGGGCTTGCTTCTCGTCCACGTCACTTAAACCGTTATGGAAACGTTTAAGCGTCATTAGGCTCGGAATGGGTCGAGGGCAAGAGCCGCCTAGCCAGTCCACGCTCGCCGACGAGACCGCTTCGTCCCCGGACGGAAGGCGATCGGTCTGATCGGGATCGGATGCCGCGAACGTCGGAGGCGGACGTCGACCTGTTAGGCCTCGGACCGGACGCGCCACAGGGCCAGGGCAAGCGCGACATTCGCCACAGCGAGGACGCACAGGAGGACGTAGGTCGTATCCGCGCCTGCGTGGGTTAGGACCACGGCTCCGATGGAGGGGGCGAGCGCCTGAGCCACCAGTCCCGGACGGGCGAGCCGGCCTACGAGCGGGGCGTAACGCTCGGGTCCGAACAGTGCCAGGGGCACCGTTCCCCGGGCAATCGAGTAGATCCCGTTGCCCGCCCCGTACAGGACTAACGCCAGCCCGACCACGGGCAGTCCTGCGGCAAGCATCGCAACCCCGATGGCGACCAGCACCATCGCCGCCGTCAGGGTCCAGAGCGGATGGTGCCGGCCCTTTCCGGCCATCTCGACGATGCGTGCCCCAACCTGGGCCGGTCCGATCAGGGCGCCGTAGGCCACGGCCGAGGTAAGAGCCACCCCACGGGCCTGAAGCAGGGTGATGAGGTGCACCGAGACCATGGCCATCACCGTGCCGCCCAGCGTGAGGACCCCCGCCATGAAGAGGAAGGCGCGCCGCTCCCGACCATCGAGCCGAATGACGGGGCTTGGGCCTACGGGTCGCGTGATCGGATGTGCGGGGGGCCGGGGGATCGCGATCAGGACGAGCGGCAGCGTGACCGAGAGGTGCAGTCCGGCATAGGCGAGACAGGTCCCGCGCCAGCCCACCTGTTCGATCAGGAAGGCCGAGAGGGGCCAGCAGACCGTGCTCGCGAAGCCGCCCCACAGGGTCAGCGTGGTGATGGCGGGCCTTGCTTCGGCCCCGTAGAGCCGACCGAGGGTGGCGAAGGCGGGGTCGTACAGTCCGGTGCCCATGCCGAGGCCGATCAGGAGCCAGCCTCCGAGATATGTCGGTAGGTTCGGCGCCAGACCGAGGATGGCAAGGCCGACGGCGAGGGCGACGGACGCGAAGGCCAGGACGGGGCGCCCGCCATGCTCGCCGATGTAGGTGCCGACCCGCGGCGAGGCCAAGCCCGCAACGAGGAGACCGAGGGACAGGCCGCCGATGACCCATCCCAAGGGCCACCCCGTGTCCGCCGACATCGGGGCGGCCAACACCGACAGCAGGTAGAACGACGAGCCCCAGGTCAGGATCTGAACCACGCCCAGGGCCGAGATCACGGGCCATCGGCGCGCCGGGGCCATCGGATCGCTACCGGGCGCCGAGCACGGGTAGCCAGAGGGCCAGCGCCGCCAGGGTGGCGAGCAGCACCGGCGGGGTGATGACCAGGCCGACCCGCATGTACTGGCCCCAGGTGATGTGCTGGCCCTTGGTGTCGAGGACGTGGAGCCAGAGCAGGGTGGCGAGGCTGCCGATGGGCGTGAACTTCGGGCCGAGGTCGCAGCCGATGACGTTGGCGTAGACCATCAGCTCGCGCATCAGGGGCGACAGGTCCGGGGCCTGCTGGATCGACAGCGCGCCCACCAGCACGCTCGGCATGTTGTTCATGACCGAGGACAGGATGGCTGCGGCGACCCCCGTGCCGATGGTGGCGACGAACGGTCCGTGGCCCGAAAGCCAGGCGAGGCCTTGGGCCAGGTAATCGGTCAGGCCGGCGTTCTTCAGGCCGTAGACGACGAGGTACATTCCGAGGCTGAACAGGACGATCTGCCAGGGGGCGCCCGCCAGCACCTTGCGGATCGGGATGACGCGGCTCCGGCTGGCCAGCGCCAGCAGCACCACGGCGCCGGCGCAGGTCACCACCGAGACCGGCACGCCGAACGGGGCTGTCACGAAGTAGGCGACCAGCAGCAGGCCGAGGAGCGGGAAGGCTGCCTTGAACACCAGCGGATCCTTGATCGCGTGGCGCGGCGGTTCGAGCTCGGTCACCGGGTACGTCGCCGGTAGGTCGCGCCGGAAGAACAGCCACAGGACCACCAGGGTCGTGGCGAGCGAGACGAGGTTCACCGGGACCATCACGGCGGCGTAGCGGCTGAAGGTGATGTCGAAGAAGTTCGCCGAGACGATGTTGACCAGGTTCGAGATCACCAGGGGCAGGCTGGTCGAGTCCGCGACGAACCCGCAGGCCACGATGAAGGCCAGGGCGGCCGCCGGCTTGAAGTCCAGCCGCAGCAGGATGGCCAGCACGATGGGTGTGAGCAGTAGGGCGGCGCCGTCGTTGGCGAACACTGCCGCGATGGCGGCGCCGAGTAGGATCACCAGCGGGAACAGCAGGCGCCCCCTGCCTCCGCCCCAGCGGGCGATGTGGAGCGCCGCCCAGTGGAAGAAGCCGGCTTCGTCGAGCAGCAGCGAGATGATGATCAGCGCCACGAAGGTGAAGGTGGCGTCCCAGACGATGTGCCAGACCACCGGGATGTCACCCGGGTGGATGACGCCGGTGGCCAGGGCCACCGCGGCCCCGATGAGGGCGCTCCACCCGATCCCGAACCCCTTGGGCTGCCAGATGACGAAGACGAGGGTGACGACGAAGATGGCGAGCGCGAGCATCCGGACCGTTTCTTATTCTTGGTGGCTGGGGATGGATCAGGCGGTGGCGACGCGGCGCCCGTGCTCGTCGACGACGCGTTCGCCGCCCTCCTTGACGAACTCGCCCTGCTGGGCCGGCAGGAGGTCGAGGACCGCCTCTGACGGGCGGCATAGCGAGACGCCTTTCGGGCTCACCACCAGCGGCCGGTTCAGCAGGATCGGGTGCTCGGCGATGGCATCGAGAAGCTGGTCATCCGTGAGGTTCGGGTCCGCGAGGCCGAGCTCGGCGTAGGGCGTCCCCTTCTCCCGAAGCAGGTCGCGCACGGTGATGCCGGCGCGCTCGGCGAGTTGCCGGACCAGGAACCGGTTCGGCGGGGTCTTCAGGTACTCGACGACGTGCGGCTCGATGCCGGCGTTGCGGATCAGTGCCAGGGTGTTGCGGGACGTGCCGCAATCCGGGTTGTGGTAGATGACGACGTCCATCAGGCGGTCTCCGTGCAGCAGGCGGATAGGGCGGCGACGGCCGGGGCGCAGACCTCGGGGCGGCCCTGGCAGCAATCGCGCATCAGGAACTGGATGAGCTCGGACAGGTCCGGGTAGGCGGCGCCGTAGATGATCGACCGGCCTTCCCGGCGCGAGGTGACGAGGCCGGCATGGCTGAGCTCCTTGAGGTGGAACGACAGGTTGGTGCCCGAGATGCCGACCGCCTCGGCCAGGATACCGGCCGCCATGCCGTCCGGCCCGGCGGTGACGAGTTGGCGCACGATGCGCAGGCGATGCTCCTGCCCCAGGGCCGCAAAGGCGGCGACGGCTTGCCGTTCGTCCATCATCATGTCAATATCTCAACCATCATTGAAACGTAGAGGATAGACGTTCCTTGGACAAGCCCCGACAGCCCTTCGCCGACGGCCTGCCGAACCTGAGCGAGGGACACTTCGTCGTCCCGACGAGCGCCGACCTGGAGATGGCGACGCCGTTCGCCCACGCCCCGCGCTTCCTGATCATCTACGGGTCGCTCCGGGAGCGCTCGTTCAGCCGCTTCCTCGCCTACGAGGCCGCGCGCCTTCTGGAGGCGATGGGCGGCGACGTGCGGATCTACGACGCGCACGGGCTGCCCCTGCCCGACGACAGCACCGCCGACCACCCCAAGGTCCAGGAGCTCCGGAACCTCTCGATCTGGTCCGAGGGGCATGTCTGGGTCAGCCCCGAGCGGCACGGCGCCATGACCGGTGTCATCAAGAGCCAGATCGACTGGCTCCCCCTTTCGGAAGGGTCAGTGCGTCCGACGCAAGGGCGGACCCTGGCCGTGATGCAGGTCTCGGGTGGGTCGCAGTCGTTCAACGCGGTCAACGGCCTGCGCATCCTCGGGCGCTGGATGCGGATGATCACCATCCCGAACCAGTCATCCGTGCCGATGGCCTACAAGGAGTTCGACGACGCCGGCCGGATGAAGCCGGGACCGCTCTACGACCGGGTGGTCGACGTCTGCGAGGAACTGATGAAGTTCACGCTCCTTACCCGCGAGCGGTCCGACGACCTCGTCGACCGCTACTCGGAGCGGAAGGAGCGCGAGCCGGAGCGGCTCAAGGCCGTCGCCGTAGACATCGGCTTCGTCAGGCGCTGAACCACCGACCGACGGTGGCAGGTTCGGCGACGGCGTCGACCTGTTCGAGTTTTACGACAAGATTGGTTTTGTCGAAATCCCCAAGCCTGGGCTTGCCTGAAGTCCGACCCATCCATGGACGATCGCGGGGAAGGCCACCGGGCGGCACTCAGGCGTCGAACGACGGCGTGGCGACACGAGAAGCGATGCGTCCGGGGAATGCCGGCCAACCCTGTCGATCGAGACGACGTGGTAGATTCCGGCCGCGCGCAGGGTGTCGTTGGTGGCCGGCGCGATCAGGCCGCGCTTGCCCGTGACGAGGGCTGCGGCCACCGCGCCGGCCTGCCCGCCGTTGGCGTCGGCGATGCGGCGGGTGAGCGCGTTGCGGGCCGCGTCGACGGCGGCCGCGAAACGCAGCGAGAACGGCACCGGCTCAGGGGGAGGCCGGACCTCGATCTTGCCGATGAGGGAGCCGACCGCGCCGATGCCGCGGAAATAGGCGTCGCGGGCGAAATCGTAGCCTCCCGGCCGGGCGGCTTCGGGGGGCGGCAGCAGGCGTGCGGTCGCCGCGATGAAGTCGCCGGGTCTGAGGGCGGGCGCCGTCTTGAACGAGACCCGCACGCGGGTCGGTCGCACCTCAGGCGCAAGGGTGCCGAAGCTCGCCACCCGTACCACGAGGCGCGCCCCCTCCTCACGCTCGTCCAGGGCCTCGATCAGCCCGGTGAGCGGCGCGATGGCGGTGCGCGCCATCACCGGCGCGGAGACCAGGGAGACCCGCAGCGTCGCAGCGGCAAAGCCGAGGAGGGCTGCGACCAGCCCGAGGACGACGGCGAGCGCCACGGGTCGTGCCCCGAGGAACGGCGTCACGGCCACGCCGGCGATCGCCACGGCCAGGGGTGCGGCGAGCGCCGGCGTGTCGTCTGTGGCAGTGAAGAAGGCGAGGATGCCGGCCCCGAAGGCCACGGCCAGCCACGGGAACAGGCGCCGCTGCGCCGCGTCCTGCGCCAGTTCCCGCACGAACCAGCGGCCGAGGGCCGGGGCGAGGTCGGCCGGCCGTGCGCCGCCTCCGAGGGCGAGGGCACGTCCCGCCGGGCGTGTGCCGATCCGCTCCATGCTCCGCCGTTCGGTTGCGCGACGAAACCTGCCGCGCGCAACGATTTCTTAACGCATTCGCGGGCGCGTGCTACAGGCGCGCTGCCGGTCCGGCCGATCCGCCCACCGATCCCCGTGCACGGCGCCCCAGTCCCGCCTCCAGAGTTCGTCCCGGATCGATGTCGTCAGCCGTCGTCACGCGTTTCGCCCCCTCGCCCACGGGCTACCTCCATATCGGCGGAGCCCGAACGGCCCTGTTCAACTGGCTCTATGCCCGCCGCATGGGCGGCCGGATGCTGCTGCGCATCGAGGACACGGACCGGGAGCGGTCGACGCAAGGGGCGATCGACGCGATCCTCGACGGCATGTCCTGGCTCGGCCTCGACTGGGACGGGGACGTGGTGTTCCAGTACGCCCGCGCCGGGCGCCACCGGGAGGTGGCCGAGAGCCTGCTGGCCTCTGGCAACGCCTATCGCTGCTACGCCACGCCCGAGGAACTGACGCAGATGCGCGAGCGGGCCCGCGCCGAGGGCAAGCCGCTGCGCTACGACGGCCGCTGGCGTGACCGCGACCCCTCCGAGGCGCCGGCTGGCATCAAGCCCGTCATCCGCCTGCGGGCGCCTTCCGAGGGCGAGACCGTGGTGGACGACGCGGTGCAAGGCCGCGTCACCTGGCAGAACCGCGACCTCGACGACCTTGTCCTCCTGCGCTCGGACGGCAACCCGACCTACATGCTGGCCGTCGTCGTGGACGACCACGACATGGGCGTGACGCAGGTGATCCGCGGCGACGACCACCTCACCAACGCCGCCCGCCAGGGCCAGATCTTCGCAGCTTTGGGCTGGGACATGCCGGCCATGGCCCACATCCCCCTGATCCACGGGGCGGACGGGGCCAAGCTGTCCAAGCGCCACGGGGCGCTGGGCGTGGATGCCTACCGCGACCTCGGATATCTGCCAGCGGCGCTCCGCAACTACCTCGTGCGCCTGGGCTGGAGCCACGGCGACCAGGAGGTGTTCTCCACCGAGGAGATGGTGGCGGCCTTCGACCTCAAGGCGATCGGGCGCTCGCCGGCCCGGTTCGACTTCGCCAAGCTGGAGAACCTCAACGGGCTCTACATCCGTGGCTCGACGGATGCCGCACTGGTGGAGGCGATCGAGAGCATCCTGCCGGCGGTCGGCGCCGCGCGCGGCTTGTCCGCCCCCCTGCCCGCGGGCCTTCGCACAGCGTTGACCGCGGCGATGCCGGGGCTGAAGGAGCGGGCCAAGACACTGATCGAACTCCTCGACAGCGCCTACTACCTCTACGCCCCCCGGCCGCTGGCGCTGGACGACAAGGCCCGTGCCCTGCTGACGGAAGAGGCCCGCGGACGGCTCGCCGGCATCCGCCCGCTTCTCGAAGCGCTGCCCGAATGGAGCGCCGCGTCGACCGAGGCCGCAGTGCGGCAATTCGCGGACGCCTCCGGACTCAAGCTCGGGCAGATGGCGCAGCCCCTGCGGGCGGCACTGACCGGTCGGACCACTTCGCCGCCGCTGTTCGACGTGATGGCCGTGCTCGGGCGCGACGAGAGCCTCGCCCGCCTCGACGAGGCGGCGAAGGCCTGAACGCCGCACGCCGCGGCCCGATTTTCGCTTGGCGTCGCGGGGCGGTTGTCACCCGCCCCGTTGATGGCGCACGGCCGATCCGCTAACCCGGTGGTCTTGTGAGCACCTGCAGCAAAAGCGGCGTGCTCCTGGGCCGCGGGCGACCTGCAGAGGCGGTCCGGGCCGGCACCGAATCGTTGCCAGGAAAGGGTCCACGTTCCATGAGCGCAGCCAGCACCATCACCGTGGACGGCAAGTCGGTCGAACTTCCGGTCAAGACCGGGACCATCGGCCCCGACGTCATCGACATCGGCAAGCTCTACGCCAAGACCGGCGCCTTCACCTTCGATCCGGGCTTTACCTCCACCGCCTCCTGCGAATCGAAGATCACCTACATCGACGGCGACGAGGGCATCCTGCTCTATCGCGGCTACCCGATCGAGCAGTTGGCCGAGCAGGGCGACTTCCTCGAGACCTGCTACCTGATGCTGTTCGGCGAGCTGCCGACCCCGTCGCAGAAGGCGGATTTCGACTATCGGGTCACGCGCCACACCATGGTGCACGACCAGATGACCCGCTTCTTCCAGGGCTTCCGCCGCGACGCGCATCCGATGGCGGTGATGGTCGCCTGCGTCGGCGCGCTCTCGGCCTTCTATCACGACTCGACCGATATCTCGGACGAGAGTCAGCGCATGATCGCCTCGATGCGCATGATCGCCAAGATGCCGACGCTCGCGGCGATGGCCTACAAGTACTCGATCGGCCAGCCGTTCGTATATCCTAAGAACGAGCTCGATTACACATCGAACTTTCTGCGGATGTGTTTTGCGGTCCCGTGCGAAGAATATCAGATCAACCCGGTCTTCGCGCGGGCTCTCGACAAGATCTTCATCCTGCATGCCGACCACGAGCAGAACGCCTCGACATCGACGGTGCGGCTCGCCGGCTCGTCGGGCGCCAACCCCTTCGCCTGCATCGCGGCCGGCGTCGCCTGCCTGTGGGGACCGGCGCATGGCGGCGCCAACGAGGCGGCCCTGAAGATGCTGATGGAGATCGGCACGCCCGACCGGGTCGACGCCTACGTCGCCAAGGCCAAGGATAAGAACGACCCCTTCCGCCTGATGGGCTTCGGCCACCGGGTCTACAAGAACTACGACCCGCGCGCGCGCATCATGCAGAAGACCACCCACGAGGTGCTGGCCGAACTCGGCAAGGGCAACGATCCGCTGCTGGAGGTCGCCGTCAAGCTCGAAGAGATCGCCCTGAAGGACGAGTACTTCATCGAGAAGAAGCTCTACCCGAACATCGATTTCTATTCGGGCATCACTCTCAAGGCGATGGGCTTCCCCACCGACATGTTCACGGTCCTGTTCGCGCTGGCCCGCACGGTCGGCTGGATCGCCCAATGGGCCGAGATGATCGAGGACCCGTCCCAGAAGATCGGCCGCCCGCGCCAGCTCTACATCGGCCCCGATCGCCGGGACTACGTGCCGATCAACAGCCGTGGCTGAGTAGGCCCGAGACCGATCGGAGGATCGGGCGAGACGGCGTGTTGCCG
>NZ_BPRB01000044.1 GCF_022179685.1 Methylobacterium trifolii | reverse complement strand
CGACCGGGTGCGTCTGCCGTTCATTCCTGCAGATCCGAGGCCGCCACAGGCCCGGCCCGGCTCCGACCGTCGCCGAGAAGCGGCAGCGCGTTCACCCGGCGATGCACGGTGCCGTTCGTCCGAGGCCACATCTCACGCGGACTCGCGTAAACCTCGGACTCCTTCCGGGGGCCGGTATGTCAGGCCTCAGGCCCGTATCCGGCCAGGAACACCCGCACCGCCTCGGCAATCCGGTGCTCGACATCGTCCTCCGTCACCGGGCCGCCGGCGCGGAAGAGCAGGCGGGTGAGGAGGCCGGCCTGGGCCAGATGCAGGAAGTGGCGGGCGGCAAGGTCCGTGTCGCAGATCCTCAGGCGCCCGGCCGCGACCTGGGTGTCGAGGTAGCCGGCCAAGCGACCGATGCCGCAGGCCGGCCCCGCCTCGTAGAAGGACTGCCCGAAGCGCGGAAATTTTTCGCAGGCCCCGATCACCATGCGGATCACCGTGACGTGCTCGGGCCGCGCCATCTCGCGCAGATAGGTGTGGCCGAGGCGGGTCAGGACGGAGCCCAGGTCCGGGTCGTCCACGTCGAGCTGGAACAGAGCCTCGGCCAAGCCCCGCTTCTCCTCCACCGTTAAGGCCTCGAACAGGGCCTCCTTGCTGTCGAAGTAGACGTAGAGCGTCCCCTTGGAGACGCCGGCCGCCTTGGCGATCTCGCCCATGCTGGCCCCGTCGAAGCCGGCCGCCATGAAGACGCTGCGCGCCCCCTCCAGGATCTGGCGCCGCTTGTCGCTCTCAAGCTGTGCCTGAGCCTGCCCGCGTTCCAGCGTCGCCGCGCCACCACCCATCACGACAATCCCGATTGACCGAACCGTTCAGTCAATGATAAGTACCGCATCGGATCGCTGTGCGTCAACCTGGGCGCAGCCGATGACCGAACGGTTCGGTCAATTGATTTTTCGGAGCCGGGAGCGGACATGTCTCTCCGTGAAGCCTCGTCCCGTCATGAAGATGCGGATCGGCCGGACGTTGCACCGGACCTCCCGGATGAGGGCAGGACGGATCGCGACGTGACGCCCGCCCTGATGCCCGCCGCGCCCCTGGCGACGACGCCCGCGATCGCCGAGACGCCGGCCCCGAAGCGCAGGCGTCCGCTGAGGAAGCTCCTGCTCCTCGGCGTGCTCGCCGCGGCGCTCACCGGCGGCGGCTACGAGGGCTGGCAGTGGTGGAGCGTCGGGCGCTTCTTCGTCTCGACGGACGACGCCTACGTCCAGGCCGACATCGCGGTGCTTGCCGCCAAGGTCTCCGGCTACCTGGAGGCGGCGCCGGTGGTGAACGGCCAGTCGGTCCGCAAGGGCGACGTGATCGCCCGCCTGGACGACGGCGACTATCGCCTCGCCCTCCAGGCGGCGCAAGACAAGCTCGCCACGCAGGAGAGCACGATCCAGAGGATCGGCCGCCAGACCGAGGCCGCCCAGGCGCAGGTGGCGCAAAATGCTGCCCAGATCGACGCCGCCAGGGCCGATTCCGTCCGGGCAGGCGCCGATTACGGCCGCGCCACGCAGATGCAGGCGGATTTCGTGGCCAAGTCGCGCCTCGACCAAGCAAAGGCCGACCGCGACCGCACCGAGGCCGCCGTCAAGGGCGCCGAGGCCGCCCTGATCGCGGCCAAGGCCAACGTCGACGTGCTTAAGGCGCAGATGCGCGAGGCCGAGAGCTTGGCTGCGGAACTGCGCACGGCGGTGGACCGCGCCCGGCGCGATCTCGACTTCGCGGTGATCCGCGCGCCCTTCGACGGGGTGGTCGGCAACAAGGCGGTGGAGGCCGGGGCGTACGTTGCGCCCGGCTCGCGCATCGCGGCCCTCGTGCCCCTCAGGAGCGTGCGGATCGACGCGAACTTCAAGGAAACGCAGCTCGCCCGGATGCGCCCCGGCCAGCACGTGAGCATCGCGGTGGACGCCTATCCCGGCCGCGAGATCGCCGGCGAGGTCGAGGCGCTCTCGCCGGCCTCGGGCTCGGTGTTCAGTCTGCTGCCGCCGGACAACGCCACCGGCAACTTCACCAAGATCGTCCAGCGCCTGCCGGTCCGCATCCACGTGCCGGCCGAAGTCGCCGCCGAGGGCCTGCTGCGGCCGGGACTGTCGGTGGTCGTGCGCGTCGACACCCGCGAGGGCGCCGACGCGCCCCTGCTTCGAACCGCGGCCAAGCGGGATTGACCCCATGGCCGCCACCGCAGCGATGGCTCCGCCGGCCGCCGCCGAGCCGCCCCTGGACCGCCGCCGCATGCTGGCGTTCCTGTGCATGGTCTTCGGCATGTTCATGGCGATCCTGGACATCCAGATCGTCTCGGCATCGCTGAACGAGATCCAGGCCGGCCTCTCGGCCTCCGGCGACGAGATCCCCTGGGTCCAGACCAGCTACCTGATCGCCGAGGTGATCTCGATCCCGCTCTCTGGCACCCTGTCGCGGGTGCTCTCGACCCGGTGGATGTTCGTGGTCTCGGCGGCCGGATTCACCGCCATGAGCGTGATGTGCGCCACCTCCTCCTCGATCGGCGAGATGATCGTCTGGCGGGCGCTCCAGGGCTTCATCGGCGGCGGCATGATCCCGACCGTGTTCGCCTCGGCCTTCACCATCTTCCCGCCTTCCAGGCGCAACATCGTCTCGCCGATGATCGGCCTCGTGGCGACGCTCGCGCCCACGATCGGCCCGACGATCGGCGGCTACCTCACCGACCTGCTCTCCTGGCACTGGCTGTTCCTCATCAACGTCGTGCCCGGCATCTTCGTCACGGTCTCGACCTTCTTCCTGGTCGATTTCGACGAACCGAACCTCGGCCTCCTGAAGAACTTCGACTGGGCCGGGCTCGGCTTCATGGCGGGCTTCCTCGGCTGCCTCGAATACGTACTGGAGGAGGGCCCGAACCACGACTGGCTCCAGGACGAGGCCGTGCTCGTCTGCGCGGTGGTCTGCGCGGTCTCCAGCGTGCTGTTCTTCTGGCGGGTGCTGACCGCGCCGCAGCCGATCGTGGACCTGCGCGCCTTCTCGGACCGCAACTTCGCGGCCGGCTGCGCGGCGAGCTTCGTGCTCGGCATCGGCCTATACGGCCTGACCTACCTCTATCCGGTCTACCTCGCCCGCGTGCGCGGCTACTCGGCCCTCCAGATCGGCGAGACGATGTTCGTCTCAGGGCTCTGCATGTTCGCCACTGCTCCGATCGCCGGCCGCTTCTCCGGGCGCGTCGACCCGCGCATCCTGATGGCGACCGGCTTCGTCGGCTTCGCCGCCGGCACCTGGATCGTCACGGGGCTGACCAAGGACTGGGATTTCTGGGAGCTGCTCTGGCCCCAGGTCCTGCGCGGCTGCTCGCTGATGCTGTGCATGATCCCGATCAACAACGTCGCGCTGGGCACCCTGCCGCCGGCCCGGATGAAGAACGCGTCCGGCCTCTACAACCTGACCCGCAACCTCGGCGGCGCGGTCGGCCTGGCGCTCATCAATACCCTGCTCAACGACCGCTGGGACCTGCACCTCGTGCGCCTGCACGAGCGCTTCACCTGGGCCAACACTGCCGCCCTGGAGCGCCTCGACGCGATGCGGCGCCAGTTCGAGGTCTTCGGGGGCGACGCTGGCGGGATGGCGCTCAAGGCGATGACCAACACCGTGCGGACGCAAGGGCTGGTGATGGCCTTCGAGGACGTGTTCCTCGCGTTGACGGTCCTGTTCCTGGCCATGGCCTGCGCCACGCCCCTGATCCGGCGGCCCCGCCCGGCCGCGGCGGGCGCCGGCGGTGGGCACTGAGCCGTCGGGATAGTGGGGAAAACGGGTGCGGACCGGGGCGCTACGTCGCGCGGCTCTCCGCATCGTGCGAGGCTGAGCGGTGGTCGCGCAGGATTGCGTTGGCTAGGGCCCGCCACGATCTGCTACAGCGGTGCGGGACGGACGGCCCGAGCCGTCGATGAAGAAGCCTCTACGGACGCGACCCCGAGGACCGACGCATGGACTTCCTCAACGCGATGGGCGGGACGGCCGCCGGCTTCTTCGGTGCCGTGATCCCGTTCCTGTTCGTGCTCACCGTCGTCGTGTTCGTGCACGAGATGGGGCACTTCCTGGTCGGGCGCTGGTGCGGGGTCGGCGTCCACGCCTTCTCGATCGGTTTCGGGCCGGAGCTCGTCGGCTTCAACGACCGCTACGGCACCCGCTGGAAGCTCTGCGCCGTGCCGCTCGGCGGCTACGTCAAGTTCCACGGGGACGCCAACGGCGCCAGCGTGCCCGACCCCGAGACCGTGGCGAAGATGAGCCCGCAGGAGCGCGCGACGAGCTTCCCGACGCAGCCGGTCGCCAAGCGCGCGGCCATCGTCGCCGCCGGCCCGGTCGCCAACTTCATCCTGGCGATCCTGCTGTTTGCCGGCGCGATCTGGCTCGGGGGCCGGTTCGAGCTTCCCGCCCGCGTCTCCTCGGTGGAGCCCGGCAGCGTCGCGGCCCAGGCGGGCTTCGAGCCCGGCGACCTGATCAAGGCGATCGACGGCACGCCCGTGCGCGACTTCAACGCCATGTACCGCACGGTCACCGGAAGCGCGGGCGAATCCCTCACCTTCACCGTCGAGCGCGCGGGCGCGGACAGGACGATCCAGGCGACGCCCGCGGTGTTCGAGGAGCGCACGCCCTTCGGCCGCCACCGGATCGGACGCCTGGGCATCCGCTCGCCCAACGGCTCCGAGGCCAAGCTCGTGGAATACGGCCCCGTGGCGTCCCTGAACCTCGGCGTGCAGGAGACCTACTTCGTCGTCGAGCGCACCTTCTCCTATCTCGGCAAGCTGGCCACGGGGCGTGAATCCGCCGACCAGCTCTCGGGCCCGATCGGCATCGCGCGGGTCTCGGGCGAGGTCGCCAAGACCGGCGGCCTCGGGGGCCTCGTCGGGCTGATCGCCCTGCTCTCGGTCTCGATCGGCCTGCTCAACCTGTTCCCCGTGCCGCTGCTCGATGGCGGGCACCTGCTGTTCTACGCCTTCGAGGTGGTACGCGGACGCCCCCTGAGCGAGCGCGCCCAGGAGATCGGCTTCCGATTCGGCCTCGCCCTGGTGCTGATGCTGATGCTGTTCGCCACCTGGAACGACAGCCTCAACCTGTTCGGCCTGTTCGGGCGCGGGACCTGATTCCCCCCTGCCGGTCCCCGGATCGGAGGATTGTCGGCTCGGCCGCATTCCGGCCGCTTTTGCCCGGCTCCGGGGCTGGTGACCGGGTCGGCCTGCGCTGACCGAGAGCCGGTGGAGGGGTATGAACGAACCCTTCCCCCGGTCGTGACCCGTTCCGAAAAGGCGTGGCGGAGCCGGCGTTTACGTCCGGTTCACCCTGTTGCGCGATCGCACCGGAACCGGTTCCGGCGTTAAGTGGCGCGAAGGCCACGACCCCCCAAAATCCCAGTCAGCGGGTCCTTCCGAGCGTTTGCTTGGGTAGGGAATCCCGCTAAGAGCTACGCTTGGACCAGGTGGCGGGACGGCCGATCAACGGCTGCCCGTGGTGGGTGTGAACCCGCTCTAATCGATAAACAGACGGGCGATTGCATGATGTCGATGACGGGGAAGCACCGGCGCAAGTCGGTGAAGCGGACCATCGTCCTGGTCGCCGCCGCGGCAGGCGTCGCCCTGTCCGGTGCCGCGCAGGCACAGCAGATCGTCGTCCAGGGCAACAAGCGCGTCGATTCCGACACGATCCGCTCCTACGTGACCGGTACCGCCTCCGGCTCGGCCGAGGAGGCCCGGCGCAACCTGCTCGCCAGCGGCATGTTCGCGGACGTGAAGGTCGCCCAAGGGGGCGGCCGGACGGTCGTGACGGTGCGTGAAAACAACCTCATCAACCGCGTCGTCTTCGAGGGCAACAAGAAGATCGAGAAGGGCACCTTGGAAGGGCAGATCGAGGCGAAGGCCCGCGGCCCCTTCAGCGAGGGCATCATCAAGTCCGACCTGGAGCGGATCAAGGAAGTCTACCGCCGCTCCGGCCGCGGCACCGCCAAGATCACCTACCGCACCGTGGACCTGCCCAACGGCCGGGTCGACGTGATCTACCAGATCGACGAGGGCGACAAGACCGGCATCGTCGCGATCAATTTCGTCGGCAACCAGGCCTATTCCGAGCGCGCGCTCAAGGGCCTGATGTCGTCCTCGGAGATGAACTTCCTCTCCTTCATCAAGACCTCCGACGTCTACGACCCCGACCGCATCAGCAACGACCTCGACCTCGTTCGGCGCTATTACCTCCGGAACGGCTACGCCGACTTCCGCGTCGTCAACGCCGACGCCCGATACGTCGAGGGTGAGAAGAGCGGCTGGCTCATCACCGTCACGGTGGAGGAGGGCGAGCAGTACACGGTCGGCGCCGTGGCGGTCGATTCGCGCCTGCCCGGCCTCGACGGCGGACGGATCGAGAGCGAGGTCCGCACCGCGGTCGGTGACGTCTACAACGCCGAGGACGTGGAGAAGACCCTGTCCGGCGTGACCCGGCAGGTCGCCCGCGCCGGCTTCCCCTTCGCACAGGTGCGCCCCACCGGTCAGCGCGACCGCGCCACCCATCAGGTCTCGCTCGGCTTCGTGGTCGAGGATGGCCCGCGCGTCTACATCGAGCGCATCAACATCCGCGGGAACACCCGCACCCGCGACTACGTCATCCGCCGCGAGCTCGACCTCACCGAGGGCGATGCCTACAACCGCGTCCTGACCGACCGGGCCGAGCGCCGCATCAACGGTCTGGGCTTCTTCAAGAAGGTCCGCTTCTCCAACGAGCCGGGCTCCGCGCCCGATCGCGTGGTCCTGAACATCGACGTGGAGGATCAGCCCACGGGTTCGTTCTCGGTGGCGGGCGGTTACTCGACCCAGGACGGCATCATCGGCGAGGTCTCGGTCTCGGAGTCGAACTTCCTCGGCCGCGGCCAGTACGTCCGCGTCGCCGGCACCGGCGGCCAGTATTCCCGCGGCGTCGACTTCTCGTTCACCGAGCCGTACTTCCTCGGCTACCGCCTGGCGGCCGGCTTCGACGCCTTCTACAAGTACAGCGACCTGACCCGCTACTCGCGCTACGAGACCACCGTCTACGGCGGCCAGCTCCGCCTCGGCCTGCCGGTCACGGAAGAATTCGGCGTCACCCTGCGCTACTCGATCTACAACACCGAGCTGAAGGTGCCCAACACCCTCAAGCGGCCCTACAACGACTGCTCGATCCCGATCCCCGGTTACACGCAGCGCTGGCCGGCCGGGACGATCATCGACGGACGCGACGTGAGCGGCCTCTCGCGGTACCCGGACTGCGCCTACGATGGCGAAGCCTCGATCGCGATCAAGGGGTCGCAGGCGAGCACCCTGACCTCGCTCGCCGGCCTGACGCTGGCCTACTCGACGCTGGACGTGATCGGTGCACCGAAGAACGGCCTCTACGCCGAGTTGAAGCCCGACGTTGCGGGTCTGGGCGGTGACTCGAAGTTCTTCCGCGTCACGGGTGACGCCCGATACTACAAGGAACTCTACGAGGACGTCGTCGGCTTCATCCGCTTCCAGGGTGGGCACATCCAGGCTCTGGACGGAAACCCGCTGCGGATCACCGACCAGTTCTTCCTCGGACCGTCGCTGGTACGCGGCTTCGCTCCGAACGGCCTCGGCCCGCGCGATGTCGGCACGACCGACGCCCGCTCGAACGCCATCGGCGGCTCCACCTATGTCGGCGGCACCCTCGAGGTTCAGTTCCCGCTCCCCTACATCCCGCGGGACCTCGGCCTGAAGGGCGCGGTCTTCGCCGACGCCGGAACGCTGTTCGGCTACCACGGCAAGACCTCCTTCGACGTGAACGGCGACGGCTTCATCAACGGCATCTCAGCGACGAGCGGGCGCTGCAGCTTCAGCGCTCAATCGATCGGCGTCGAGCCGGAATGCGTGAACGTCCGCGACAAGACCACGATCCGGTCCTCGGTCGGCGCCTCGATCCTGTGGAACTCGCCGCTCGGCCCGATCCGCTTCGACTACGCCTACGCCCTCTCCAAGGACGAGGGTCAGAAGATCTTCGGCCCCGACGGCAGCTTCTACGGCCGCGTCGGCAAGGATCAGACGCAGGCGTTCCGGTTCTCCGGCGGCTCGCGCTTCTGAGTGGAAACGTCGCGCACCGCGCAAGCCCCCTTGCGCGGTGCGTTGTCCGGCATGTCCGATCCCGTGTTCTTCACCGCCAAATCCGGTCTCAGCCTCGGCGCCATCGCCGAGGCTGCCGGCGTTTCGCTACCCGAGACTGCCGATCCGGGCCTGGTCCTGACCGGTGCCGCTTCCATCGAGGGAGCAGGCCCCTCCGACCTCGCCTACATGGACAACCCGCGTTACGGGGACGCGCTGGCTGCTACGCGGGCCGGCGTCTGCCTCGTCTCGCCGCGCTTCTCGGCCCGTGTCCCGGCTGGGACCGTCGCCCTGGTGGTGCGCGAGCCCTACCGCGTCTACGCCGCCCTGCTCGGGCGGCTACATCCGGACGCGATGCGCCCGGGATCGCAGTTCGGCGCACGCGGGATCGCGCCGGGCGCCCACGTACACCCCGACGCACGGCTTGAGGACGGCGTGACCGTCGACCCCGGCGCCGTCGTCGGTCCGGGCGCCGAGGTCGGGGCCGGCACCGTGATCGGACCGAACGCGGTCGTCGGCCCCGGCGTGCGCGTCGGACGCGACTGCGCCATCGGGGCGGGCTCCACCTTGAGCCACGCGCTGATCGGCAACCGCGTGATCGTCCATCCCGGCGCCCGCATCGGCCAGGACGGCTTCGGCTTCGCCATGGGCGCGACGCACCTCAAGGTGCCGCAAGTCGGCCGGGTCATCGTCCAGGACGACGTGGAGGTCGGCGCCAACACCACGATCGACCGGGGTGCCAGCCGCGACACCGTGATCGGCGAAGGCACCAAGATCGACAACCTCGTGCAGATCGCCCACAACGTGGTGATCGGGCGCCACTGCGTCATCGTCTCCGGCGTCGGAATCTCCGGCTCTACGACGCTCGAGGATTACGTGGTGCTCGGCGGCCAAGTCGGCGTCGTCGGCCACGTCCGCATCGGCCGCGGCGCGCAGATCGCGGGATCCTCCCATGTCAACGGGAACGTCCCGCCCGGCAGTCGCTGGGGCGGAACACCGGCCAAGCCCGTGCGGACCTGGTTCCGGGAACTGACGACGCTGGCGCGTCTGGCCGAACGCACGGCCAAGGACGAGGTTTGAGGCGCGAGCCCGGTCCGCGCGGCGTCCGAAGGACCGGCACGCAGCGGTGCGCGTGACGGCCAGGACTGCAGAAATTACTTCGTTCCGCGAAAGGCTTGCATCCGCGTCGATTTCTGCCGAAGAGGACGCTTCTCCCGGCGGGACGGAACGCCCGGGCGCTCGGCGGACTTTGAGTCCATGCACCGGCCGGAAGGGCAGCGCGGCGAGGGGATGCGAGGTACTGGGTTCGATGAGTGAGACGGCGCGTGAACTCGGCTCGGCCGACATCCAGAAGGTGCTCGAACTCCTGCCGCACCGCTATCCGTTCCTGATGATCGACAGGATCGTCGAGATCGATCGTGACGAGAGCTGCGTCGGCATCAAGAACGTGACCGTCAACGAACCGCAATTCACCGGGCACTTCCCCGGTCTGCCCGTCTTCCCCGGCGTCCTGCTGATCGAAGGCATGGCCCAGACGGCCGGCGCGATCTGCTGCCGTCACATCATGACGGAGGAGGTCCGCGCCAAGCAGGTGTTCTTCATGACCATCGACAAGTGCAAGTTCCGCAAGCCCGTGGTGCCAGGCGACACGGTCCGCTTCCACATGAAGAAGCTCAACCAGCGCAAGACAATGTGGTGGTTCCGCGGGGAGGCTCGCGTCGGCGACGCCCTGGTGGCGGAGGCCGAGATCGGCGCCATGCTGGTGACGGAGTGAGCGCGCCGGTCATCCACCCGAGCGCGATCGTCGAGGACGGCGCCGAGATCGGGGACGGCGCGCGGATCGGACCGTTCTGCCACGTCGGGGCCCACGTCGTGCTCGGCGTCGATTGCGATCTCGTCAGCCACGCTGTTCTGGCGGGCCGGACCAGTGTCGGCGCGCGCACCAAGATCTACCCCTTCGCCTCGATCGGGCATCCGCCGCAGGATCTGAAATACCGCGGCGAGCCCTCGACCCTGACCATCGGCGCCGATTGCCTGATCCGCGAGGGCGTCACCATGAACCCCGGCACCGCCGGCGGGGGGCTGGAGACGGTGGTCGGCGACAAGTGCACCTTCCTCGCCAATTCCCATGTCGGGCACGATTGCCGGGTCGGCTCCAACGTGATCTTCTCCAACAACGTCATGCTGGCCGGCCATTGCAGCGTCGGCGACTACGCGATCCTGGGCGGGGGCGCGGCGGTGATCCAGTTCGCGCGCGTCGGCGCTCACGCCTTCGTCGGCGGCCTTTCCGGCCTGGAAAACGACTGCATCCCCTACGGCATGGTGCTTGGCAACCGGGCCTACCTCTCGGGCCTCAACATCATCGGCCTCCAGCGCCGGGGCTTTGCCCGCGAGGACATTCACGCGCTGCGCCGCGCCTACCGCCTAATCTTCGCCCCGGAAGGCACGCTGATGGAGCGGGTGGAAGACGTGGCAGCCGAGTTCGAGTCCCACCCGGCCGTGCGGGAGATTCTCGACTTCATCCGGGCCGGCGGCAAGCGCTCGATCTGCACGCCGCGCGAGGCGCCGTCGCCCGTCGGCGCCGCCTGATCCCGCGGGTTTCTTCCGTGAGCGCCGCGCGGCCGGGACCGGCGCCGCACGCAGCGATGGCCGATGAGACGCTGGTGCTCGTGGCCGGCGCCGGGCGGCTGCCCGAGTTCGTCGTCGCCTCCCTCGAACGGGCGGGCCGCAGCTTCAAGGTCCTGGCCGTGCGCGGCTTCACCGATCGTCCCCTGCGGGCGCGGGCCGACGCCACCGTCGACCTTCTGGACGTGAGCGAGACCCTGCGCATCCTCAAGGGCTGGGGGCCGGCTGTCGTGATCCCGGCCGGCAGCGTCGCCCGCCCGAGCCCGGCGGCGATCTTCAACGCGGCCGCCGCCGTCCGCAACCGCGAGGCCCTGTGGGCGATCGCAGGCGGCGGCGACGACCGTCTGCTGCGGGCCGTCCTGGCGCTTCTGGAGGAGAACGGCCACCGGGTGCTCGGCGTGCACGAGGCCGCCCCCGACCTCCTGAGCCCCGAGGGGCTGTTCGGCCGTCACGCGCCGGATGCGGCGGCGCAGGCGTCGGTGGCGACGGGCGGGGCGCTGCTTGCCGCCCTCTCGCCCTACGACGTGGGGCAGGCGGCGGTGATCTCGGCCGACCGGGTGCTCGCCGTGGAGGGCCCCGAGGGCACCGACCGCATGCTTGCCCGCGCCCGCGCTCTCGGCCGCAAGCCCTTCGGCCGCGGGAAGCCGCTTCCGGCCACCGTGCTGGTGAAATGCGCCAAGCTCGGCCAGGACCTGCGCATCGACCTGCCGGCGATCGGCCCGCGCACGGTGCGAAACGCCCATGCGGCCGGTTGCGTCGGGCTGGCGGTCCAGGCCGGCAGCACCCTGGTGATCGACCGGCCCGAGACCGTCGCCGAGGCCGACCGGCGCGGCCTGTTCCTCCTCGGGCTGGGAGCCGGCCATTGAGGATCTGGCTGGTGGCTGGCGAGGATTCGGGTGACCAGCTCGGCGCCAAGCTGATGGTCTCCCTACGCGACCTCGCGCCCGAGCCCGTCACCTTCGGCGGGGTCGGCGGCGAGGCCATGGCCGGGCAGGGCTTCGCCTCGCTGTTTCCCCTCGATGACGTGGCGGTGATGGGCTACCTGCCCGTGCTCGCCCGCGCGCGCACCCTGCTCGCCCGCATCCGCCAGACGGTGGACGACGTGGTAGCGGCCGAGCCCGACGTGCTCGTCATCATCGACAGCCCCGGCTTTACCCACGCCGTGGCCCGGCGGGTGCGCAAGCGCCGACCCGGCATCCCGATCGTCGACTACGTCTCCCCGAGCGTGTGGGCCTGGCGGCCCTGGCGGGCGGCGGGCATGCGGCCCTTCATCGACCACGTGCTGGCGCTCCTGCCCTTCGAGCCCGAGGCCCACCGGCGCCTGAACGGACCGCCCTGCACCTATGTCGGCCACCCACTGATCGAGCGGTTTTCGGAGTTGCGCCCTAACGCCTCCGAACGCGACCTGCGGCAGGCCCGCCCGTGGAGCCTAGTTGTGCTGCCGGGCTCCCGCCGCTCCGAGATCGAGCGCCTGATGCCCGTATTCGGGCCGGCGCTCGCCCGGCTCTCGTCCGGCATCGGCCCCGTGGATGCGGTGCTGCCCGCCGTCACCCGCCATCGCGCCCTGATCGAGCGCCTGGCGCTGGCCTGGGAGGTGCCGGTGCGGATCGTCTCGGGGGAGGCCGCCAAGTACGCCGCGTTCCGCCGGGCGCGGGCGGCGCTCGCGGCCTCGGGCACCGTCACCCTCGAACTGGCGCTGGCGGGCGTGCCGATGGTCGTGGCCTACAAGGTCTCGCGGCTGGAGGAGGTTGTGGCCCGTCGCCTGATCCAGGTACCGAGCATCGTCCTGCCCAACCTGATCCTGGCCGAGAACGCGATGCCGGAATTCGTCCAGGCCGAGTGCACGCCGGAACGACTCGCGCAGGCGCTGACACCCCTCGTCGTAGGCGGCCCGGCCCGCGACCGTCAGACCGAGGCCCTCGACCGGATCGACGGCCTGATGCGCCTGTCCGGCGACGAGCCCCCCAGTCGCAGCGCCGCGCGGATCGTGCTCTCGGCGGCACGCACCCGCTGACGCGCCTCGCATTAAATCCGTTTGATCGCTTCGCGATGCGAATTTCGGCTTCGCTCAGGCGGCCCGGTGCATGGCCGGCTTGCGCTTGGGCGTCGCCGCATCCGTGTCGGCAGGTGCCTTGGTCCCGACCTCGACGGCCGTCAGGGTGTCCATCACCCGCGTCGCTGGCAGCGTCACGATCACCTCGGTGCCCTCGCGGGGCTTCGACTTCAATTGGAAGTTGCCGCCGTGCAGGTCGACGAGGCCCTTCACGATCGGCAGGCCGAGCCCCGAGCCCTGCTCGGCGGTCTTGATCGCGAGGGAGCCGCGGCCGAACGAGGACATCACCGTGCCGAGTTCGTCCTCGGGGATGCCGGGGCCGCTGTCCTTGACCGCGACGTACTGGCCGCCGGAACTGGTCCAACCGACCTTGATCGTGATCTCGCCCCCCGGAGGCGTGAACTTCACCGCGTTCGAGAGCAGGTTCAGCACGATCTGGCGCAGCGCCCGCTCGTCCGCCCAGAGCCTGGGCAGCGACTCGTCCACGAAGTCGTGGAACGTCTGGTTCTTGCCCCTGGCCTTGAGGCCCATCATGTGGCGGCACTCCTCGACGATGTAGGCGAGCTGGATCGCCTCCTCGTTCAGCTCGTAGCGGCCGGCCTCGATGCGCGAGAGGTCGAGGATCTCGTTGATGAGGTTCAGCAGGTGCATCCCGCTGTCGTGGATGTCGTTCGAATACTCGCGGTAGCTTGGTGCCGCGTGCACGCCGAAGACCTCGTTCTTCATCACCTCGGAGAAACCGAGGATGGCGTTGAGCGGCGTGCGCAGTTCGTGGCTCATGGTGGCCAGGAAGCGCGACTTGGCGAGGTTGGCCTCCTCGGCCCGCCGCCGGGCCTCGTCAGAATTGGACTTGGCCTGCTCCAGTTCACCGAACACCGCGTCCTTCTCGGCCCGCGACTGCAGCGCGCCGACCGTCGAGGTGTAGAGACGCCGGGCGAGCCCGAGGAAGAAGAGCTGCGAGCCAGCCGCCATCGCTACGAGCAGGATCGCGTCCATTTCCCGCGAGAACAGTAGCAGCGAGAGCGTCGCCAGCGTCAGGGGCACCAGGGCCGCGACCGCCGCGGCCGGCACCGTGGCCGCGAGCATGGTCGCCACGGCTGCCGCGATCACCAAGCCGAACAGGGCGAATGTCCGTCCACCCGTGGCACCGAGCCCGACCATCGCCGACCAGCACACGCTCTGCATCACCTCGCCGAAGACGAAGCGCCGCCGCCAACGCGACAGAGAGATCGTACCCGGGTCCGCGCGCAGGAAGCGGCGGCTCATCGAGGAGTTGAGGGTGATCGTCAGGAAGACGCAGAGCGCCCAGAGCGCCGGGACCAGCGGAGGCACCCAGAAGCTCGCCGCCGCCGCGAGCACGATCGCAAACAGCCCGAGCGGAATGCCGGCGCCCGCGCGGTAGCGCGCGTAGTGGCGCAGCAACTCGTGGTCGAAGGCGCGCTCCAGGCCGGTGGTCGAAGTCAGCTTCTCGCGCGCCGAGCGCATCTCGCGGGCGACGCCGAGGCGGCGCGCGGCCTCTTCCGTCGAAGGGCCGCGCCCGCGCTGCACCATCTCGACAGTGAGGTCGGACATGGAGGTCGGAGAACTCGTTGACGCATCGTACGAAGAGCCGGCGACCGCGATGCGCTGGAGCCGGTGCGACGCCGCCAGAATGCGCGCGATGTGTTAAGAAGCGCCTGCCGGGATGCCTCGGATTGTTCGGATTCTCGGCCGGGATGGGGGCTCGGTCCAAACCGTGACCGGGTGCGCTGCCGCACATCACGCCGGCCTGCCGCGATCCTAGGCTATGGCCCCGGCGCGAATCCTGGCCCGACTCTCTACGGCGGGTCCCGGCGGCGAGCCGGAACTGCCGGACCCCCATCCCGCCCGGCGTGCCGAGGGAACCCGGACCATGTTCAAGCTCACTGTCGACGGCGTCGCGCACGAGATCGATGTCGATCCGGACATGCCGCTTCTTTGGGTGCTGCGCGACCGCCTCGACCGGACCGGCACCAAGTACGGCTGTGGGATAGCCCAGTGCGGTGCATGCACCGTGCACGTCGACGGCCAGCCGGTGCGCTCGTGCCAGACCCGGATCGGCGACGTGGGCGAGGGCCGGGTCACGACGATCGAGGGCGTGTCGGGCCGCGTGGCCGAGGCCGTCCAGGCGGCCTGGCGCAAGCTCGACGTGGTCCAGTGCGGCTACTGCCAGTCCGGCCAGATCATGTCCGCGATCGGCCTGCTCTCCGGCAACGCCAAACCCAGCGATTCCGACATCGACGGTGCCATGGACGGCAACATCTGCCGCTGCGGCACCTACCAGCGCATCCGCGCCGCGATCCACGAAGCCGCCCACAGCCTCGCCTGACCCCTTCCCCGACCTGACCGGAGCACCATGATGCTGAAGATCCGTCAGCCGGACCCGCGCGCCACCCGCCGCGCCTTCCTCGGCGGCACCGCTGCCGCGACCGGGGCGATCGTGATCGGCCTGCGCCTCGACCTGAAGAACCCGGCCCGCGCCGCCGCCGGCCCGGACCTGTCCGGCGGCAGGGCCCAGCCCAACGCCTTCGTGCGGATCGCCTCCGACGACACCATCACGGTCATCATCAAGCACCTCGACATGGGGCAGGGGAACACCACCGGCCTCGCCACCATCCTGGCCGACGAGCTCGACGCCGACTGGAGCCGCGTTCGCACCGAGTTCGCGCCCGCGGACGCCGCCCTCTACGCCAACCTGCTGATGGGGCCCGTCCAGGGCACCGGCGGCTCCACGGCCATAGCCAATTCCTGGATGCAGCTTCGCAAGGCGGGCGCCGCCGCCCGCGAGATGCTGGTGGTCGCCGCCGCCTTCCAGTGGAAGGTGCCGCCCTCCGAGGTCACGGTGGAGGACGGTGTGGTGCGCCATGCTGCCTCCAACCGGCAGGCCCGCTTCGGGGAGCTGGCCGCCTCCGCCGCCACCCTGCCGGTGCCGGAGGCGCCCCGCCTCAAGGACCCGAGCCAGTGGCGCCTGATCGGCAAGGCGGCGCCCCGCCTCGATTCCGTCGCCAAGACCAACGGCAGCGCCGTCTACTCCCTCGACATCCGCCGTCCTGGCCAGGTCACGGCCGTGGTGGCCCATCCCCCCCGCTTCGGCGGCATCGTCAAGTCCTTCGACGCGGCGGCCACGCGCAAGGTGGCGGGCGTCCTCGACGTGGTGGCGGTGCCGACCGGCGTCGCCGTGATCGCCCGCGACACCTGGGCCGCGATGAAGGGCCGCGAGGCCCTGACGGTGGTGTGGGACGAGAGCGCGGCCGAGACGCATTCCTCGGACGCGATCCTGGCCGAGTACCGCGAGCGGGCCAAGCGCCCCGGCCTCGTCGCCTCGGAGCGCGGCGACCCGGAGGCGGCGATCAAGGGCGCGGCCAAGGTGCTGCAGGCCGAGTTCGCCTTCCCCTACCTCGCGCACGCGGCCATGGAGCCCCTCAACGCCACGATCGAGCGGGCCTCGGACGGCAGCTACGACGTCTATGCCGGCTGCCAGCTCCAGACCGTGGAGCAGGCGGTGATCGCGGCCGTGCTCGGCGTGACCACGGACAAGGTCCGGCTCCACACCCAGTGGGCCGGCGGCTCCTTCGGCCGGCGGGCGACCCCGTCCGCCGACTACCTCGCCGAGGCCGCCACCGTGCTGAAGGCCTACGGGGCCAAGGCGCCGGTGCACCTCGTCTGGACCCGCGAGGACGACATGGCCGGCGGCTATTACCGGCCCACCGTGCTGCACACGATCCGCGCCGGCATCGACGCCAAGGGCGCGATCACCGGCTGGCAGCACCGGATGGTCGGCAAGTCGATCATGATCGGCTCGCCCTTCGAGGCGATGCTGGTGAAGAACGGCGTCGATTCCACCACCGTCGAGGGCGCCTCCGACACGCCCTACGCGCTCCCGGCCTACCGCTTCGAGGTCCATAACGGCCGCGAGGGCGTGCCGGTGCTGTGGTGGCGCTCGGTCGGCCACACCCACACCGCCCACGCGATGGAGGTGTTCATCGACGAGATCGCCCGCGCGGCCGATGTCGATCCGGTGGCCTATCGCCTCTCGCTGCTGGCCGGCGCCCCGCGTCTCTCGGGCGTGCTCAAGCTCGCCGCCGAGAAGGCAAAGTGGGGGCAGGCGCCTGCGGCCAAGGGCCATGGCCTGGGCGTGGCCGTGCACGAATCTTTCGGCTCCTACGTGGCGATGGTGGCCGCGGTCACGGTCACGGACGCCAAGGTGAAGGTCGACCGCATCGTCGCGGCCGTCGACGTCGGCATCGCGGTGAACCCGGACGTGATCCGCGCGCAGGTCGAGGGCGCGGTGGGCTTTGCCCTCTCGTCGGTGCTGCGCAACCGCATCACCCTGAAGGACGGGGTGGTGCAGGAGACGAACTTCGACGCCTACGAGCCGACCCGGATGAGCGAGATGCCGGTGGTCCAGGTGCACATCATGCCGTCGACCGCGGCGCCCACCGGCATCGGCGAGCCCGGCGTGCCGGTGCTGGCGCCGGCCATCGCCAACGCGATCTTCTCCGCCACGGGCCAGCGCCTGCGCTCCCTGCCGCTGGAGCTGTCCGGCTTGAAGGGCGTGTGACAGCGCACATCGCCGGGTCGGGGCTCGCCGTAGGGTAAGCCCGCCTCCCAAGGCTTCGAGACCCGATTTGACGGCGCGGCCAAACCCCGCGCCGTCTCTTTTTGCGGCCGCCCGGCCTCGCCGCCGCACAGCAGCGGCCCCATCTCGCGGCCAGATGCCCGCGACCGCCCCAACCGATTTCGACGCCACGGCCGCGGCCCTGCGCGCCTGCCGCCTCTGCCGCGACAGCCCCGTCTACGGGCCGCCCCTGCCGCAGGAGCCGCGGCCGATCGTGCAGGGGAGCGTGGGCGCGCGGCTCTGCATCGCCAGCCAGGCACCGGGCACGCGGGCGCACCGCACCGGCATCCCGTTCATGGACCCGTCCGGCGTGCGGCTGCGCGCCTGGCTCGGCCTCGACGAGGCGGCCTTCTACGACGCCGCCCGCGTCGCCATCGTGCCGATGGGGTCGTGCTTTCCCGGTCTCGACGCCAAGGGCGGCGACAAGCCGCCCCGCCGGGAATGCGCCGAGCGCTGGCGGACGAGCCTGTTCTCCGGCCTGCCCGACCTCGACCTGATCCTGGTGATCGGCCAGTACGCGCAAGCCTGGCACCTGGGCCGTCTCGACGGCGGGCTGACCGGCACGGTGCGGCGCTGGCGCGAGATCCTGGCCGAGCCACGGCGCCCGCGGGTGCTGCCCCTGCCGCACCCATCCTGGCGCAACAACGGCTGGCTCAAGCGCGAGCCCTGGTTCGAGGCGGAACTCCTGCCGGTGCTCAAGGGCGAGGTGGCGAAGGTGATGGCCCAGCGGTGATGGACCGGCGCTGACGGACCGGCATTGACACGGGCGCGCGCCCGCGTAGGCAGGCGTCCATGCCGAACCCGACAGACTCCCGCGACCGCCTGATCGTCGCCCTCGACCTGCCGAGCGTGGCCGAGGCGGAGGCGCTGATCGACCGGATCGGGGACGCCGCGACCTTCTACAAGATCGGCTACCGGCTGGGCTATTCCGGCGGTCTCGCGCTCGCAGAGCGGCTCGCGAAGGCCGGCCTCAAGGTCTTCATCGACCTGAAACTGCACGACATCGGCAACACCGTGGAGGAGGGCGTGCGCGCCGTCAGTGGCCTCGGCGCCCGCTTCCTTACGGTGCACGCCTATCCCCAGACCATGGCGGCGGCCGTGCGCGGACGCGGGCCGGACCTGAAGATCCTGGCCGTCACGGTGCTGACCTCCTACGACGACGCGGACGCGACCGAGGCGGGCTACGGGCTTCCCGTCGCGGCGCTGGTGGCCAAGCGGGCGGCGCAGGCTCGCGAGATCGGCATCGACGGCATCGTCTGCAGCGCGGCCGAGGCGGCGTCGGTACGCGGGATCGTCGGGCCGGACGGCCTCATCGTCACGCCGGGCATCCGGCCCGCGGGCGCGGAGGCCGGCGACCAGAAGCGGGTGATGACGCCGGGGCAGGCGCGGGCCGCCGGCATCGACCACGTGGTCGTCGGGCGTCCGATCACCGGCGCGGCCGACCCGCGCGCGGTGGTGCAGTCGATCGTATCGGAACTGGCTTGAGGAGACCGGCCATGGCGAAGGGTTACTGGATCGTGCGGGTCGATGTCCTCGATCCCGAGGCGTACAAGGCCTACGCGGCGGCCAACGGCGCGGCGCTCGCGAAGTACGGTGCCCGCTTCCTCGTGCGCGGCGGCCGGTTCGAGGCGGTGGCGGGGCAGGCGCGGGCGCGCAACGTCGTCCTCGAGTTCCCGAGCTACGCGGTCGCCTTGGAATGCTGGAACTCCGACCTCTACCAGGAGGCCCGCGCCAAGCAGAAGGGCGCGGTCGAGTCCGAGATCATCGTGATCGAGGGCTACGACGACGCGCAGCCCGGGATCGCGCAAGCAGCGACCCCGGCGCCGAACCCGGCCTCCGAGTAGGCGGCGCTCAGGGGCCGCGGGTCGGCCGCAGGCTCGCCAGCAGGAACGCGGTCATCGTCTCCAGGGACGGCACCGGCGCCTGCGGCGGCTGGCGGGCCAGGAGCGGGTGGGTGTAGCGGGCGACCGCCGTGTGCAGGCAGCGTGCGGCGGCCGCCGGGTCGGCGGTCTCGAACTCGCCCCGGCGCACGCCCTCGACCACGAGGCGCTCGAACACGGCGCTGATCCGGTCGACGTGGTGGCTGCACACCTCCCAGCTCTCGTCCATGGCCGCCTCGATCATCTCGTGCATCCGGGGATAGGCCCGGACGCGCTCGGCGGTATCCTGGTGCAGGGCCGCGATCACCGCGGTGACGCGCTCGGCGGCCGGCAGGCCCGGCGCGTCGGCGATGCCCGCGATCAGGGCCTCGACCTC
>NZ_BPRB01000043.1 GCF_022179685.1 Methylobacterium trifolii | reverse complement strand
CCGGCTCTGCCCGGCCCGCACGATCAGGGCGGGCCGGGCAGAGCCGGTTCGCGGTGCCGCAGGTGGCGGTGCTGGAACTGGTCCGGGTCGGCAAGGACGGCCCGCAGAAGGTCGAGCACATCAACGGCTCGCCGGTCCTGCGCCTGCGCGAGCGGCTCCTGCCGATCGTGACGCTCACCGGCGTGCTCGGACAGGGGAATGCGGAGGCCGAGACCGGCTTCGTGGTGGTGGCCCAGGTCGGCCGCCAGCGCTTCGGCATCCTCGTGGACGAGGTCTTCCACACGGAAGAGATCGTGGTGAAGCCGATGTCGGCCAAGCTCCGGCACATCCCGCTGTTTGCCGGCAACACGATCCTGGGCGACGGCGCCGTGGTGCTGATCGTCGATCCCAACGGCGTCGCCCGGCAGGTCAGCCAGGGCACGCAAGGGGGGGGCATCCCCGCCGAGATCGACACCGAGGAGGCCGATGCCGCGGACGCGAAGTCGACGCTCCTGGTGTTCAAGGGCGGCCGCAACAGCTTCAAGGCCGTGCCCCTCTCCCTGGTCACGCGCCTGGAGGAGATCGACGCGAGCAAGGTCGAGTGGCTCGGCGGGCGTCCGCTGATCCAGTACCGCGGCCGGCTGATGCCGCTCGTGCCGGCCGACGACGCCATCGTGATCCGCTCCGAGGGCATGCAGGCCCTGGTGGTGTTCTCCGACGGCGAGCGGGCGATGGGCCTCGTCGTGGACGAGATCGTGGACATCGTCGAGGAGCGCCTCGACATCGAGATCGCGGCCGAGCGCTCGGACCTGATCGGGTCGGCGGTGCTGCGGGGCCGGGCGACCGACATCATCAACATCGCCCACTTCCTGCCGCTGGCCTACGACGACTGGGCCCGCGGGACCAAGAAGCCGGCCGCCCGGGCCTCGACCGTGCTGCTGGTGGACGATTCCGCCTTCTTCCGCGACATGCTGACCCCCGTGCTCAAGGCGGCCGGTTACGCCGTCCTCAGCGCCGGGAGCGCCGAGCAGGCTCTCTCGGTCCTCCAGTCCGAGGCGCGGGTCGACGTCGTCGTCACCGACCTGGAGATGCCGGGCCGCTCCGGCCTCGACCTGGTGGCCGCCATGCGCGGGGCCGACCGGCGGCTGGCGGACCTGCCCGTGATCGGTCTCACCGGCACGGTCGGGGCCGAGATGGTGGCCAAGGCCCGCCAGCTCGCCATCAGCGACCTCGTGGCGAAGTTCGACCGCAGCGGCCTGGTCGCCGCGCTCTCCGAGATCGAGGCGCCCAAGGTCGAGGCATCCAAGATGGAGGCATCCAAGGTCGAGGCGGCTCGGGCCGCCTCCGCCCTCGCCCCCGCCAAAGCCGCCTGATCCCGCACGACGAAAGACAGACTGGAAACCCGCCATGATGCAGGCTGCCAACAGCAACGGCGCGTCCGGCGAGGCCGGGGCGACCCGCGACTTCGTCACCGTCTTCGTCGGCGAGACCATGTTCGGCCTCGCCATCGACCGGGTGCACGACGTGTTCGTGCCCGCCGGCGTCACCCCGGTGCCGCTCTCCCCCCCGGAGATCGTCGGCCTGCTCAACCTGCGCGGGCGCGTCGTCACCGCCCTGTGCCTGCGCCGCCGCCTCGGCCTTCCGGCCGCGGACGCGACGGGGGCGGGGATGGCCATCGGCCTGGAGCAGGGCGGCGAGACCTTCGCCCTGGTCGTGGACGGGGTCGGCGAGGTGCTCAAGCTCGGCGCCGACACCCACGAGCCGGTGCCGATCAACCTCGATGCCCGCTGGCGCGACCTGGCGCTGGGCATCCACCGCCTCGACGGGCGCCTCCTCGTCGTCCTCGACGTGGATGCCCTCCTCGTCCTGAGCCACGACCGCGCCGGCGCCAGCGCCGCCTGATACGGGAAACAGACGCGATGACGCTCCCCACCGAGAAGACCTGCCTCGTCGTCGACGATTCCGCCGTGATCCGGAAGGTCGCACGCCGCATCATCGAGACCCTCGGCTTCACCGTCTCGGAGGCCGAGGACGGCAACGAGGCCCTCAAGGTCTGCGCCGCGGCCATGCCGGAGGTGATCCTGCTCGACTGGACCATGCCGAACATGGACGGCTACGCCTTCCTCCAGGCCCTGCGGCAGGCACCGGGCGGCACCGCGCCCAAGATCCTGTTCTGCACCACCGAGAACGACGTGGGCGCCATCGCCCGGGCGCTGCGGGCAGGCGCCGACGAGTACATCATGAAGCCCTTCGACCGGGACATCCTGACGGCCAAGCTCGAGCAGGTCGGCGTCGTCCACGCCGACGCGGCCTGAGGCCGTCCCCGGACTCCCCGAGCATCCTGCTGCCGGTGCGGTCCGGGCAGACCGACCCCGTCATCGACCCGTCACGCAAGGCGCACGACGATGCTGACAACCCCCACGGCCCTCACCCGCCCGCCCCTCCGGCCCGCTCTCCCGGCGCAGACGGCCCCGGCCCAGATCCGGGTGCTGATCGCCGACGATTCGGCGGTGGTGCGCGGCCTCGTCGCCCGCTGGATCGGCGAGGCCGGCTTCACCGTGGTCGGCACCGCCTCCAACGGCCGCATCGCCCTGGAGATGCTGGCCAAGCAGGACCCCGACGTGGTCCTCCTCGACATCGACATGCCCGAACTCGACGGGACCGAGGCGCTGCCGCGGATGCTGGCCGCGAGCCCCGGCCTCCAGGTCGTGATGATGTCGACGCTGACCACCCGCAACGCCGACATCTCCCTGAAATGCCTGGCGCTCGGCGCCGTGGACTACCTCGCCAAGCCCGAGAGCAACCGCGGCGTCACCACCTCGGACGCGTTCCGGGCCGACCTCGTGGAGCGGGTGCGCCTGTTCGGGGCCGCCCGCGCCCGCAACCGCAGGCCGGCCCCGGCCGGGCAGACCGGGCTGCCGGCGGCCGCGCCTGCGGCCCCACCGCCCCCGCGGGCGGCGGCCACCTTCTCCCTGCGTCCGAAGGCCCGCAGCATAGGCGCCCCCCGCGTGCTGCTGGTCGGCGCCTCGACCGGCGGTCCGCGGGCGGTGGGCGACATGCTGGAGGGCATCGGCGCGGCCACCCTGCGCCGCCTGCCGATCCTGATCGTGCAGCACATGCCGCCGATCTTCACCGCCGTCTTCGCCGAGCACCTGGCCACCCGCACCGGCCTTCCCGCGGCCGAGGGCAAGGCCGACGAGCGCCTCCAGCCCGGCCGGATCTACGTGGCGCCGGGCGGGCGCCACATGGGGCTGGCCGCAGGCCCCGGCCGCGAGCCGGTGATCCGCCTCGACGACGGGCCGCAGGTGAACTTCTGCCGCCCGGCCGTCGACGTGCTGTTCAAGGACGCCGCCGCCCTGTTCGGGGCGGCCACCGTGTCGGTGATCCTCACCGGCATGGGCTCGGACGGCACCCACGGCGCCCGCGCCCTGGTGGAGGCCGGCGGCCCGCTGCTGGCCCAGGACGAGGCGACCAGCACGGTCTGGGGCATGCCCGGCAGCGTCGCCAAGGCCGGCCTCGCCCAAGGGGTCCTGCCCCTGGCCGAGATCGGCCCGGCCCTGCGCAGCCTGATCACCGGTGGCGGCGCATGACCGAGCTCGATTTCGACTACCTGCGCGCCTACCTCAAGCAGCGCTCCGGCCTCGCCCTCACGGCCGAGAAGCGCTACCTCGTGGAGAGCCGGCTGACGCCGGTCTGCCGCCGCTTCGGGCAGGCCAGCCTGCGCGACCTCGTCGGCGCCCTCAAGATCTCCCGCGACACCGCCATGGAGCGGGCGGTGGTCGAGGCGATGACCACCAACGAGACCTTCTTCTTCCGCGACCGGCTGCCCTTCGACCTGTTCCGCGACGTGCTGCTGCCGCAGGCGATGGCGCAGGCGGCCGGCCGGCGGCGCCTGCGGATCTGGTGCGCGGCCTCCTCCACCGGCCAGGAGCCCTATTCTCTGGCGATCCTGCTGCAGGAGGCGGCCGCCAAGCTCGCCGGCTGGCACGTGGAGATCGTGGCCACCGACCTGTCGACGGAGGTGATCGAGAAGGCGCGGCTCGGCCTCTACAGCCAGTTCGAGGTCCAGCGCGGCCTGCCCGTGCAGTGGCTGCTCAAGTACTTCACCCAGATCGGCGAGCAGTGGCAGATCGGCGCCTCGCTGCGGTCGATGGTGGATTACCGCCAGATCAACCTGCTCAACGGCTTCGAGGCGCTGGGCACCTTCGACGTGATCTACTGCCGCAACGTGCTGATCTACTTCGACGCGCCGACCAAGGCCGACATCCTCAACCGGCTGGCGGCCAGCCTCGCGCCGGACGGGGCGTTGCTCCTGGGCGCGGCCGAGACCGTGATCGGCCTGACCGACCGCCTGAGCCCGCACCCCATCCATCGCGGCCTCTACGGACATCCCGTGGCGGCCGGCCGCGCGGCCCCACCCATGACCCTGCCCCTGCGCGCGGTTGCAGCGCGCTAGGGGCCCCCTGTTGCCGCCCCGCTGTTGACAACCCGGACGCTCCTGCAATCAGATCGCGCCGCGCGACCGATTTCAGACGTGGCCCGGACCGATGCTCAACCTGTTCAAGCCCAAGGCCCTCGACCGGGCGCAGAAGCGCTTCTGGGACGACAACGGCTATCTGATCCTGCCCGGCTTCTTCGATGCGGAGACGGTGGCGGCCGTCAACGCCGAGGTCGCCAACGTCGTCACGGACCGCACCGCCTATCCGAAGGTGACGGCCGACATCATCGCCGGCGACCTCGCCGGCCGGCGCATGAAGATCGCCGACGTGCCGGACCGGGCCTTCTCGGGGCCGATCAAGATCAACGACCTGTTCATGGATTCGGAGGTCGTGACGGCCTGCACCCTCAGCGACCGGATCACCCGCGTCCTCAAGGAACTGCTCGACGGCGACCCGCTGATCTGCAACTCCCTGAATTTCATCTACGGCAGCGGGCAGCCGGCCCATTACGACAGCTGGTTCATGCCGCCGATCGCCAAGGACCGCATGGCGGTGGTCTCGATCTGCCTGGACCAGTACACCGACGAGAACGGCCCCCTGTTCGTCTATCCCGGCAGCCACAAGATCGCCCCTTACGTCTTCCCGCACGGGGGCATCGCGGCGCTCGGCTCCGACCTCGGCCCGGCCAACGCCTACGTCGCGGACACGACGCGGGAGATCGAGCCGGTGTACTTCTACGGCCGCCCCGGCGACGTGCTGATCTGGCACAGCCAGCTGCTGCATGGCGGCGCGGCGATCAAGGACCCGACCCGGACCCGCCGCAGCCTGGTGACGCATTACTGGCGCGCCCGCGACGTGCCCCAGGACCAGCGGGTCAAGATGACGGCGGGCGGCTACATCCTGAAGCGCGACCACCACGTCTAGGAGAGGGCATCGGCCGCCTCGCACCCGTGTCGCGGGTATGAAATGGGTGGGTTTGCGCCGGTCCGCTTCGGGGCGGCAACGCGAGGAAGCGGATGTCGCCGCCCCGCCCGCTTCCGACCCATCGCAGGCTCTGGGAAGGTCCGCTTCGCGGTACCTTGATGGATGATGACCTACAGCAGGATTGGGTGGATAGCGGTCCGTCCGCTGTCAGGAAAGCAAGGGACTACGCGGACATTCTGGGTACGTTATGAAGTGCCCAGAGGAAGAAAAAACTCAAGAATTTCTTCGATATCCAATCGCCCACGCGATGCGGTCAATCCATGCTAGTGCACTGACGCAT
>NZ_BPRB01000042.1 GCF_022179685.1 Methylobacterium trifolii | reverse complement strand
CCCGCCGCTCTACACACGGATGCCGCCGCTCCTCATCACCATGACCGGCGGCGAGCAGCGGCTGCGCACGCCGGTGAACTCGCAGCTCATCGTGCGGATCGCCGGCGAGGGGCAGGCCGCCGCGCAGACCGTGCTGGCGCCCAATGCCGGCCTGAAGCCCGTCGAAGGTCGGGAAGCCCGGCCGGACCTGCGGGAGGAGCGATACCAGATCCTCGGACCGCAGGCCGAACTCGCCATCACCACGCCGGCCGGCCGGCAGCGCCTCGTCGTCGAGGCGATCCCGGACCATCCCCCCGAGGTGAAGAGCGTCGGCGGGCCCGAGGTCAACGGGCGTGGCACATTCAACCTCACCTATCGCGGCAAGGACGATTACGGCATCAGCTCGGCCGAGGGGGTGGTGGAGCCCCTCGCCGACGAGCGCACCCTGGTTCCGCCGCCGCGCATCGCTCTGGCGCTCCCAGTCGATGCCGCCGGCGAGACGGACACGAAGACCCTCGTCGACCTCACGGACAACCCGTGGTCGGGCGCGCGTGTGCGCTTCACCATCGTGGTGAAGGACGAGGCCGGTCAGGAGGGCCGGACCGCGACGGTCGAGATGGTGCTGCCGGCCCGCCCCTTCCGCGATCCCCTGGCGCGGTCGCTGGCCGAGGAGCGCCGCCGCCTCGTCACCGCGCCGGGTTCCGGAAGGCGCCGCGTCCAGACGGCGCTGGACGCGCTGCTGATCGCCCCGGATTCGTTCACGCCGCAGCCGGGCGTCTTCCTCGGCCTCAAGACCGCGGCCTTGCGCCTGCGCCGGGCCCGCACGGATGCCGACCTGACGGAGGTCGCCGACCTCCTGTGGGAGATGGCTCTCAAGATCGAGGACGGCGACCTGTCGGACGCCGAGAAGCAGTTGCGGCAGGCCCAGGACCGCCTCAAGGAGGCCATCGACAAGAACGCCCCCGACGACGAGATCAAGCGCCTGACCCAGGACCTGAAGCAGGCCCTCGACAAGTTCCTCAAGGAGATGGCGCAGAAGCAGGGCAAAGAGCCCCGGGACCAGGGCGAGCGCCGTGAGCGCGGCCAGCAATCCAAGTCTGTCACGCCGGACGACCTCGACAAGATGCTCAAGGACATGGCCGAGGCGATGAAGCGCGGCGACACGGCCGAAGCCCAGCGCCTGATGGAGCAGTTGCGCAACATCCTGGAGAATCTCCAGAGCGCCGAACAGGGCGGCAAGTCCGATCAGGCCGGCCGCGAGATGCAGAAGCAGATGAAGGAACTCGACCAGATGGCCCGCGACCAGCAGGGCCTGCGGGACGAGACCTTCAAGGAGGGCCAGGACAAGCGCGGCGCCGAGCAGGGCCAGCGCGGCCAGCGGCCGCAGCGCGGGCAGCCGCCGGGCCAGCGCGGTCAGCAGGGAGCCGAACAGGGCCAGCAGCCCGGACAGCAGGGCCAGAGCGGCAAGGGCCAGCAAGGCCAGCAAGGCCAGCAAGGGGAGGGTAGCGCCGGAGAGCGTCAGCAGGCTCTGCGCCAGCGCCTGGAGGACCTCGAGAAGCGCATGAAGGAGAACGGCATGAAGGGCGAGGAAGGCCTTTCCGATGCCGAGGACGCCATGCGCGAGGCGGAGAACGCCCTCAAGCAGGGCAGGCCGGGCGACGCCGTCGATGCCCAGGGGCGTGCCCTCGACGGGTTGAAGCGCGGCGCCGAAGGCATGCAGCAGCAGATGCAGGAGATGGCCGAGGGCGAGGGCCAGGGCGAGCAGGAGGGCGGGCAGCAGCCCGGCCAGCAGGGTCAGGCCGGTTCCCGGGACGACGACCCCCTCGGCCGGCCGACCCGCGGCCGCGACATGACGGACGGACGGGTGCGCGTGCCGGGGGCCGACGAATCGGCGGTGCAGCGCGCCCGGCGGATCATGGAGGAACTCCGGCGCAAGCTCGGCGATCCGAGCCGGCCGCGGGAGGAACTCGACTATTTCGAGCGCCTGCTGCGACGGAATTGACCAGCCCCAGGCCTGCGCCGGGCCCGTCGACGGAATATGCCATACGGCTTCACGATCGCGGGCGTGAACCCGTCACGCCTCGGATTCGGATTTCAGAGACCCCAAAGCCATGTCGGCCAACACCCTCGTCCTCATCGCCTGCATCGCTGTCGCGGCCGTGCTGCTCCTCGGCCTCGCCAACATGATGCGCGGCGGCAGCGCGAACGTGTCCCAGAAGCTCATGCGCCTGCGCGTGCTGCTCCAGTTCATCGCCATCGTCGTCATCATGGGCGTGGTCTGGTGGCGGTCCGCCTGAGACGGGTGTGACCGTCAGGCCGCACCGGGCCGGTTTCAAGCTTCGGTGGGATGATTCCAGGCCTCCGGCCGGCCGCAGCGGTCCGTCAGCGTGATACGGATGGGCGGTTCTGATGGATCACCCTGCATGATCGCCCGATTCCAACGCCTCCTCATCGGCGCCGCGACCCTCGCGGCGATCTCGCCAGTCGCCGCGGCCGATCTCGGCTACGCGCCGCGCCCCGCCGCCTACGCGCCGCCGGCACAGCCGTTGAGCATCGTCTCCGAAGTGCGGATCGGCGGTTCCGTGCAGGACCCCGGCAGCGCCGAGCGCAACACCGAGAACGTCAACGGCGAGATCCTGTTCGCCAAGCCGCGGGTCAGCCTCGACCCGTTCTGGCAGGCGTTCGTGCCGCGCCCGACCGTGGGCGGCAGCTACAATTTCGGCGGCAAGACCAGCTACGCCTATCTCGGCGCAACCTGGACGGTCGAACTCTTCCCGCAGACCTTCAGGAACACCGTGTTCCTGGAAGGCTTCTTCGGCGCCGGCGCCCATAACGGCGCCACCGGCCAGAAGGCCGACACCCCCTTCGGCTTCAACGCGCTCGGCTGCTCGCCGCTGTTTCGCGAGGCGGCGGCCCTGGGCTTCCGCATCACCGAGCATTGGAGCATCATGGCGACCGTCGAGCACATGTCGAACGCCGGGCTCTGCGCCAACAACCGCGGCCTGACGAACTTCGGCGGCAAGCTCGGCTACACCTTCTGAGCCGGAAAGGCGTCCGCAACCCGTGGTCACCCTCAACCGCATCTACACCCGGACGGGCGACAAGGGCACCACGGCGCTGGCCGATGGGCAGCGCCGCTCGAAGGCCGACCTGCGGGTCGAGACCTACGGCACCGTCGACGAGACCAACGCCTGCGTCGGCCTCGCCCGCCTTCACGCGGACGCACGCTTGAGCGCGATGCTGGGGGCGATCCAGAACGACCTGTTCGACCTCGGCGCCGACCTCGCGACCCCGCCGAGCACCGAGCCGCCGGCCTACGAGCCGCTGCGGGTGGTCCAGAGCCAGGTCGAGCGGCTCGAAACCGATATCGATGCGCTCAACGCCGACATCCCGCCGCTGAAATCCTTCGTCCTCCCCGGCGGATCGGCGGCCTCGGCCGCCCTGCACCTCGCGCGGACCGTCTGCCGCAGGGCGGAGCGTCTGGCCGTGCAACTGGCCGCGACCGAGGGCGAGACCGTCTCTCCCGAGGCCCTGAAATACCTGAACCGCCTCTCCGATTTCCTCTTCGTCGCCAGCCGTGCCGCGAACGCGAACGGCGCGGACGACGTGCTGTGGGTGCCCGGCGCCAACCGGTAGTCGCCGCGCGCGGATTTGCCGTACCACCATGCCGAATCACCGCTGATCGTCGCCTGGGGCCTTTTCGAAAGGTCGCCTCCGCGCGCGTTGACAAGGCGGAAATGTGGCCGCTACGGTCCGCGCGCTGTGCGAGCCGGCCGGGAATTCGTGTCCGTCACGAACCTCCCGCTGCGCCGTCCATACCCAAAGAGAGGGCTCCCGGTGATCGGGAGTTGGTGAGGTGCCCTTCCGCGCGATCCGCGCTAGGTGCCGCATCGTCCGACAAGACATTCGGCGTGGAGGATAGTGACCGCCATGAAGGTTCTGGTGCCCGTCAAGCGGGTCGTCGATTACAACGTGAAGATCCGCGTCAAGGCCGATGGGTCCGGTGTCGAACTGGCCAACGTCAAGATGTCGATGAACCCCTTCGACGAGATCGCCGTCGAGGAGGCGATCCGGTTGAAGGAGAAGGGTAAGGTCACGGAGATCGTCGCCGTCTCCATCGGGCCGCAACAGGCGCAGGAGACCCTGCGCACCGCCCTCGCGATGGGCGCGGACCGGGCCATCCTGGTGAAGACGGACGTCGCCTGCGAGCCGTTGGCCGTCGCCAAGATCCTCAAGGCGGTCGTCGAGAAGGAGAGCCCCGAACTCGTCATCCTCGGCAAGCAGGCCATCGACGACGATTCCAACCAGACCGGCCAGATGCTCGCCGCCTTGCTGGGTTGGCCGCAGGGCACCTTCGCCTTCAAGATCGAGTTCGGCGACGGGCAGATCGACGTCACCCGTGAGGTCGACGGCGGCCTGCAGACGGTCTGCCTGAAGCTCCCGGCGATCGTCACGACCGACCTGCGCCTGAACGAGCCGCGCTACGCCAGCCTGCCCAACATCATGAAGGCGAAGAAGAAGCCTCTGGAGGAGCTGGCGCCCGACGCGCTGGGGGTCGACGTCACGCCGAAGCTGACGATTCTCAAGACCGCCGAGCCGCCGGGTCGCTCGGCCGGCGTCAAGGTCGGTTCGGTCGGCGAACTCGTCCAGAAGCTCAAGGGCGAAGCCGGCGTGATCTGATCGATCGATCGTCCGGATCGCTCCCGCCCCGGTGGTCGAGCGATCCGCAATCCCGAGGTTTCGAGGTTAGAAGACAGCATGGCCACTCTCCTTCTCGTCGAGCACGCCCAGTCCGAGATCAAGGACGGCACGTTGAAAGCGCTGACCGCGGCCAAGGAACTCGGCGGCCCGATCCACGCCCTCGTCCTGGGATCGGGCAGCAAGGCTGCCGCCGAGGCGGCTGCGAAACTCGACGGCATCGAGAAGGTGCTCAACGGCGAGGATGCGGTCTACGACCACGATCTGGCCGAGCCGGTCGCCGCGCTGATCGTGTCGATCGCCGAGCCCTACGATGCGATCGTCTGCTCGGCCACGACCACCGGCAAGAACATCCTGCCCCGCGTCGCCGCGCTGCTGGACGTGCCCCAGGTCTCGGACATCATCAAGGTCGTCTCGCCCGACACCTTCGAGCGCCCGATCTATGCCGGCAACGCGATCCAGACCGTCCAGGTCGCCTCCGGCAAGAAGGTGATCACGGTCCGCACGGCTGCCTTCAAGGCCACCGGCGAAGGCGGTGAGGCAGCGACGGTCGAGGCCCTCTCGGCAGCCGCACCGGAGGCCGGCGGATCGAGCTTCAAGGGCGAGGAGATCGCCAAGTCCGATCGTCCGGAACTGGCATCCGCCAAGATCATCGTGTCCGGCGGCCGGTCCCTCGGCTCCGCCGACAAGTTCAAGGAACTGATCGAGCCGCTTGCCGACAGCCTCGGCGCCGCGGTGGGCGCCTCCCGCGCGGCGGTTGATGCCGGCTACGCGCCCAACGACTGGCAGGTCGGCCAGACCGGCAAGGTCGTGGCGCCGGACCTCTACGTCGCGGTGGGCATCTCGGGCGCGATCCAGCATCTGGCCGGCATGAAGGATTCGAAGGTCATCGTCGCGATCAACAAGGACGAGGACGCACCGATCTTCCAGGTTGCCGATTACGGCCTCGTCGGAGACTTGTTCCAGGTCGTACCGGACCTGCAGGCCGAGATCGGCAAGGCCAAGGGCTGAGGCGGGCGCCGTTCCGGTTTCATCGCGGGCGGCGTCTGCCGCACTGCACGATCGGAAGGGTTCCGTCGCTCGGACGGAATGCGCTAGAAGGTTGTTGCGTCGCGGGTTTCGCGGGTCTTCGCACTTGCGGCGCAGCGCAATTGAGTTCGACAGCCGATCCGGCTGCACGCTTCCGAGGACGCAGGTCGCGAGATGGGCATCGATATCAAGCGGATCGGCATCATCGGAGCCGGCCAGATGGGCAGCGGGATCGCCCAGGTCTGCGCCGCGGCGGGTCTCGATGTCTTGTTGAACGACCGGGATGCCGAGCGGATCAGCGTCGGCATCACCGGGATCGACGGCAACCTCGGGCGACAGGTCTCCAAGGGGACGATCAACGACGACCAGCGCCGGATGACCCTCGGTCGGATCGTCGCCGCCCGCAGCTTCCACGATCTGGCGCCGTGCGACCTCGTGATCGAGGCGGCGACGGAGAACGAGGCGACCAAGCGCGAGATCTTC
The DNA here is from genome assembly GCF_022179685.1 of Methylobacterium trifolii. GTDB lineage: Bacteria > Pseudomonadota > Alphaproteobacteria > Rhizobiales > Beijerinckiaceae > Methylobacterium > Methylobacterium trifolii. The sequence continues at coordinate 7,496 of NZ_BPRB01000042.1, read as the reverse complement.
TCGAACCTGTGTCCGGCCCTGCGCCCGGAAGCGCTCGTCGCGACCAACACCTCGTCCATCTCGATCACGCGACTGGCCGCATCGACGGATAGGCCCGAACGCTTCATCGGGATCCACTTCATGAATCCGGTGCCGCTGATGCAGCTCGTCGAGCTGATCCGGGGCATTGCCACGGACGACCCGACCTACGAGGCGGCCAAGGCCTTCATCGCCAAGCTCGGCAAGATCTCGACTATGTCGGAGGATTTCCCGGCCTTCATCGTCAACCGCATCCTGCTGCCGATGATCAACGAGGCGATCTACACGCTCTACGAAGGTGTCGGGTCCGTGGAATCCATCGATACCGCGATGCGGCTCGGCGCGAACCACCCGATGGGGCCGTTGCAGCTTGCGGACTTCATCGGCCTGGATACCTGCCTCTCGGTAATGCAGGTCCTGTACGAGGGGCTGGCCGATTCGAAGTACCGCCCCTGCCCACTCCTCGTGAAATACGTCGAGGCCGGCTGGCTCGGCCGCAAGACGAAGCGCGGCTTCTACGATTATCGCGGCGAGACGCCTGTCCCGACGCGCTGAGCGCCGGGACGTCTGCGGTCGTGCGAGCGCTATTTCGGAGTGCTGCCACCCTCGGTGCCGGGCGTCGACTTCTGGGGATAGGCGGGGTTGCCGGCCGGGACACCACTCGTGTTGCCCGAGGACGGCGCATTCGACTGACCGGTCACCGAGCCGGTCACTTCCTTGCGGGAGGCGTCCTGGCTCTGGCTGGCATAGTCCTTGGGAGCATTCGCGCCGTTCCAGGTAAGCAGAACGACAGCCGCGACCGCGACCAGCACCAAGCTCGCTACCAGCACCCAGAGAGCGGGTTTGCCGCGCTCACCCTGCCGAGCCTTCTGGTCGTTCAACTTCTCGGCCATTGAGAACCCTCGATCCGTGCACGCGACAGGCGTGAACTCACTGGGGGGCGAACGCCGCCCCGCCGATGCTGGTTCCTGTCACGGCGTCGCACCTGCGCCTCGACCCGGGGTTCAGCGGCCGGTCGTGAGCAGGATCTTTCCGAGATGCGCGCTCGACTCCATCAGTTCGTGGGCCTTGCGCGCGTCATCGAGCGGGAAGGTGGCGTGAATCACCGGCCGGATGGTGCCGGCATCGAGCAGCGGCCAGACATCGCGGCGAAGCCCCACGGCGATGTCCGCCTTCTCCGCCTTGGACCGGGGGCGCAGGGTCGCGCCCGTGAACGTCAGGCGCTTGATCATGATCGGCGTGATGTTGAAGGCCTCTACCTTGTAGCCGCCCATCAGGGCGATCAGCACCAGGCGGCCTTCCACCGCCAGCGAAGCGATGTTCTTCTCGAGGTAGCTCGCACCGATCATGTCGAGGATGACGTCGACGCCCTTGCCGTCCGTCAGCCGTTTGACCTCTTCGGCGAAATCCGTCTCGCGGTAGTTGATCGCGGCCTCCGCGCCGAGGTCTTCGCAGAAGCGGCACTTCTCGGCCGAGCCGGCCGTGGCCAGAACGCGCGCGCCGTGGTGCTTGGCGATCTGGATCGCCGTCGAGCCGATGCCGCTCGACCCGCCATGGACCAGGAAGGTCTCGCCGGCCTTGAGCCGTCCGCGCTGGATGACGTTGGAATAGACCGTGAAGAAGGTCTCGGGGATGCCGCCTGCGTCAATGAGGGAGAGCGGCCCGGGTCTGGGCAGGCAGTGCCCGGCCTCGACGGCCGCGAACTCCGCGTAGCCGCCGCTGATCGTCAGGGCGCAGACCTCGTTTCCCAGGGACGGAGCGGAGACGCCTTCGCCCAGGGCGACGACGCGTCCGGAGACTTCCAGGCCGGGCACCGCGGTCGCCCCCTTCGGCGGCGGATACTTGCCCCCCCGCTGCATGACGTCGGGACGGTTCACGCCGGCGGCGACCACCTCGATCAGGACCTGGCCCGGCCCCGGCTGCGGCACGGGCACGGTCTCGACGGCGATGACCTCGGGGCCCCCCGCGCCGTCGAAGCGGATCTGGCGCATGGTGTTGGGCAGGCTCGGCGTGGCGGACATCGCATTCTCCCTGTTGCGCTTCTAGTTGCGGCGGCCCGCGCCGTTGGCAAGCCCGCGCCACGCGCCGACGGGCGTGAGACGCCGCGGATCAATCCGCGCTCTGCCTTATCGCCGGTTCTCTGGTAAACGGCGGCCGACCCTCCCATGCGAGAGCCCCGATCATGACCGTCGAGCCGAAGCTCCTCAGCACGGCGCCGTCCGACCAGAACGTCCTCGACCTGTTCAAGGGCGAGTGGTCGTCGCGCATGCCCGCCGACCTGGGCGTCACCGTACAGCCGGGTCATGCCGCGCTGTTCGAGGACGACCGGCTCCAATGGGCGAACGCGGTCCTCGGGCCGCTGGACGGCCTGGACGTCCTCGAACTCGGGCCCCTGGAAGGGGCCCATGCGACGATGCTCGAACGGTTCGGCGCAGGCTCGATCACGGCCGTCGAGGCCAACCCGCGCGCCTTCCTCAAGTGCCTGTGCGTGAAGGAGATATTCGGCCTTCAACGGACCCGGTTCAAGCTCGGCAGCTTCGTGCCCTACCTGGAGACCTGCGCGCCCGTCGATCTCGTCGTGGCCTGCGGCGTGCTCTACCACATGACGGACCCGCTCCGGCTCCTGGAGCTGATCTGCGCCAAGGCCGACCGCATCTTCCTCTGGACGCACGTCTTCGATCCCGCGCTCGTGGCGGAACGGGACGACCGCGCCTTGTTCTCGGCGCCGCAGGCGCTTGCCGGAACGCCCTATCGCGGGGTCCGGCGGCGGTATCCCGAGGCGGCCAAGTCCTGGCGGGGATTCAGCGGCGGCGCGGACGCCCATGCCATGTGGCTGGAGCGCGACAGCCTGCTCGCCTACCTGCGCGACAAGGGCTACGCGCTGACGATCAACTTCGAGGAGACGCATCACGTCAACGGGCCGGCCCTCGCCCTCTGTGCCCAGCGCCGAACGACCCTTTGACATGGATGGCTCAGCGGGTGCCGTACATCCTGTCGCCGGCGTCGCCGAGGCCGGGGACGATGTAGCCGTGATCGTTGAGGTGGCTGTCGATGGCCGCCGTCCAGATCGGCACCTCGGGGTGGGCGGCCTGCAACCGGGCGATGCCCTCGGGGGCGGCAAGCAGGCAGACGAAGCGCAGGTCCTGCGCGCCCCGCTCCTTCAGGCGATGCAGGGCCGCGACCGCTGAGTTCGCGGTGGCGAGCATCGGATCGAGCACCAGCACGGTGCGGTCGGCGAGGTCGGACGGCGCCTTGAAGTAGTACTCGACCGCCTCCAGCGTCTCGGGATCGCGATAGAGCCCGACATGGGCGACGCGGGCCGAAGGCAGCAGCGACAGCATTCCGTCGAGGAAGCCGACGCCGGCCCGCAGGATCGGCGCGAGCACCAGCTTCTTGCCCTGGAGCCGGCGGCCCTCCATGGCCTGGATCGGCGTCTCGATGGTCACCGGCTCCAAGGGCAGGTCTCGGGTGACCTCGTAGGCCAGCAGCATGCCGATCTCGTTCAGCAGGTTGCGGAAGCCTTGCGTCGAGCGGTCCCTGTCCCGCAGCAGCGTCAGCTTGTGCTGCACGAGGGGGTGGTCCACCACCGTGACCTGCGCCGCCTGCATGAACCCGCCCTTTCGATCCGCCCGCTTGGGTGTGCCCAACCGCGACGGCGCGCGCAACGCGACGCAGGCAAAAAGAAAGGCCCCCCGCATCCGCGGGAGGCCCTCGATCGTCGACAGTCCGGCTCGATCAGGCGCTGAACGGCTTGCCGTCCGAGCCTTCCGTCCGGCGCTTGGCCATGAAGGCGTCGAACTGCTCGCGGTCCTTGGCCCGCTTCAGCTCCTCGACGAACTCGGCAAAGGCACGGCTCTCCTCCTGAAGGGCGCGGCGCTGCGCCTCCAGGCGGTCGATCTCGGTCTTGCGATACTCGTCGAAGGCCCAGTTTCCGCTGGTGCCGCGGCGGCTGGCCGCCTCGAAGGCACGGGCGAAGCGCGAGGTCGAGCGCGCACCGCCCTCGAAGCCGGCCGCACCGCGCCGGGCGTAGTCACGCAACTCGTTGAAGGCCGGATAGCCCGCCACCTTCCAGGCGACGAGGGCCAGACCGATCGGCCACCAGTAGATGAAGCCGACGACGATGGCGCCGATCTCGAGGGATCGTCGCGGAAACGGGCCGGACCGGCAGACCTTGCCGTTCGCCCAAGGGGAGGAGGATGTGCTCACGGGAGGCTCCGCTGTTCATGTGAACAGCGTTAACATGCGGGCTCGGTTTCGGGGTTTCAAGGGCCTGCCGAATCCGGCTCAGGACTGCCGGGACGCCCCGGCCCCGTGGACGAGGGCGAGCACGCCGGCCCGCAGCAGCTCGTACTTGTCCGGAATGCCCGGCCCCTTCGGCAGGTGGCCGGCGGCCGCGAGGGTGGCGAGGCCGTGGGACAGGGCCCAGACTTCCAGGGCGATGAAGCGGGGCGCGACGCCGCCGAACCCGTCCGGGAAGGTCGATTGGAGCGCCTCCACCAGGAGGTCGAACGGCGTGGGCCGGGCGCCCGTCTCGACGCCGGCGAGCGTCCCGCGGGTCTCGAAGATCGCCGCGTAATAGCCCGGCTCCTCTTCCGCGAAGGCGAGGTAGGCCTCCCCCATCCGCGTGAAGCGCTCCAGCGGCGTGCCGCGGGAGGTGAGCGCGCGGGCGAGACGCTCGGCTAGGTCCGCAAAGCCCCGGCCGGCCAGCTCCTCGAGGAGGGCCTCCCGGCCGCGGAAATGGCGGTACAGGGCGGCGGGCGTCACGCCGACGAGGCGGGCGGCGTCCACCAGGGTGAAGCCGCCGATGCCCCGCTCGGCGATGAACCGGCGCGCGGCCTCGATCAGGGCCTCCTTGAGGTTCCCGTGATGGTAGCTGCGCCGGTCTCCCGGTCCGTCCCGCCAGGGTCGCAATGGGTCTTCCTCAACACGCGCACCTGATTACGGGCGAACGTCGGGTTGGTTTCAGGCGGCAGGCTCCGACCGCCGCCTTTTCCGTGCGACGAAGTATCGAAGCGTCGCCACCGGCGAGCGGAATCATCCGCCCGGCGCTAGGATTCTCTACCAGAGGGGACCCGGATTGGGCATCGCGTGTCTACCGATAGACACAAAAATACCTCGACGCTCGACGCGCACGGGAACGACGAATGTGATAGTGTTACGTTCTCTCTCGGCGGATCCGCTCCGCGGACGGCGTCACCCTTTTTCCGAGACGTGTATCGCGACCCGATGATCGACCGTCCCTCGCAGCAGGCTGCCCGACCCGCACCACGCAGGTCCTGCCCCGTCTCGCCGCTGGGGAGCGCCTGAGACGATGGCGTTCGTCAGCCTCAAGGCGTGGCGGGCACGCTCTGCGGAGCGGTCCGCCCTGTCTGCGCGGTTGAAGCGCGACCTCGTGGCGGCCCTCGGCCTCGGCGAGGCAGATGCCCTGACCGTCAACGAGATCGCCTGCGCCGATCCGGGCTGCCCCGACATCGAGACCGTGGTCCTGGTGATGCGGGCCGGGGAGCCGACCCGCGCGATCCGGGTCCGGCGGCCGATGGACGACCTGGCGGCCGGCGACCTGTCCGAGGTCGTGGCGGAGGAGGGCCGGCAGCGGGAGGCGGGTAACGTGTGATCGCCAAAGCTCGGACGATTCCGACGTCATCTCGATGATGTGACGGGCCGGGATCGGAGCCGGCGCGTATGACGCTCGGATCGCCCTCATGCGGGACGCCCGCCAGGACATCGCCGGAATGACCACGCGCCGCCGCCTCCTCGCGCTCCTCGCCTTCGCCGCCCTCGGGAGCGCCCCTGCGGCGGCGGCCGAGCCGGTGCCGTTCTCGCAGGGCGCCTTCGAGGCGGCGCAGAAGGCCGGCAAGCCGATCCTGGTCGAGGTCAGCGCGCCCTGGTGCCCGATCTGCAAGACGCAGAAGCCGATCCTGGCCAAGCTCGCCGCGGAGCCGCGGTTCAAGGAGCTTCAGATCTTCGACATCGATTTCGACAGCCAGAAGGACCTGCTCCGGCGGCTCAACGTGCGGATGCAGAGCACGCTGATCGCCTACAAGGGCGAGACCGAGACCGGCCGGTCGGTGGGCGAGACCCAGCCCGAATGGATCGAGGGCCTGCTCGAAAAGACCCTCTAGATCTTTCGGCCTCGGTCAGGCTTAGAGGCGGCTCGCGACGGTCCGTCAGCGCTTGAAGAAGGCGTCCGCCGCCCCGAGCGCCGCCTGCTTGGCCACGCGGGCCGCCTCCAGCCGCGCGACCTCGGCCCTCAACGACGCGATGCGTTCGTCGAGGTCGGCGATCGAGAGCGTGTCGAGGGATTGTCCGATCGCGTGGGTCGCGGGCGCTTTCGGGCGTTCGTCGTCGTCGCGCATGAAATCAATCTCCTCACCACCAGGATCGGCCGAATGCCGGCGGCGGCAGGCGGAGATGGGCCGCCACCGTGGCGCCGATGTCGGCGAAGGTCTCGCGCCGGCCGACCGGGCCGGCCGGCACTGCCGGGCCGAAGGCGAGGATCGGAACCTGCTCGCGGGTGTGGTCGGTGCCCCTCCAGGTCGGATCGTTGCCGTGGTCGGCGGTGATCAGGGCGAGATCGCCCGGGTGCAGGGCCTCCACGATTTCCGGCAGGCGGGCGTCGAAGGCTTCGAGTTCGGCCGCATAACCCGGCACGTCGCGGCGGTGGCCGTGCTCGGTGTCGAAATCCACGAGGTTCAGGAAGACGAGGCCGCCCTCCGGCAGGTCGCGGAAGGCATCGAGCGCCGCCTCAAAGCAGGCGGCGTTCCCGGCGGCCTTGATCTCGCGCCCGGTGGCGCGGTGGGCGAAGATGTCGCCGATCTTGCCGACGCACACGACCGACCGCCCCGCCCGCTCGGCCATGTCGAGCAGGGTCTCGCCGGGCGGGGCCACGGAGAAGTCCTTGCGGTTGGCGGTGCGGCGGAACCCGCTCTCGGCCGAGCCGGTGAACGGCCGGGCGATCACCCGTCCGATGCGGTAGCCGTCGCAGATCGCCCGCGCGGTGCGGCAGAGGTCGTAGAGGCGTTCGAGCCCGAACGACTCCTCGTGGGCCGCGATCTGGAACACGCTGTCGCCCGAGGTGTAGCAGATCGGCTTGCCCGTGCGGACGTGCTCGGCCCCGAGTTCCTCCACGATACTGAGGCCGGCCGCGTGCCGGTCGCCCAGGATGCCGGGCAGGCCCCCTTGCGCGATCAGGTCGCGGGTCAGGGCCTCGGGGAAGGCGGGCCTCGTGTCGGGAAAGCGCCCCCACGGCTCGCGCATGGGCAGGCCTGCGATCTCCCAATGGCCGGACGGTGTGTCCTTGCCGGACGCCGTCTCGACCGCGTGGCCGTAGGCGCCGCGCGGCGGCCCGTCCGGTTCGAGGCCCGGCGGAACCCGGCCCGTCGCGCCCTCTGCGGCCAGCCCGAGGCCGAGCGCGGTGAGATGCGGCAGCGCCAGGGGGCCGGCGCGCAGGCCAGCGCGGTCGCCGCGGCCCGCGGCGC
>NZ_BPRB01000041.1 GCF_022179685.1 Methylobacterium trifolii | reverse complement strand
CCCGTGGCGGCCTCCGCGAGCGCGGTGGCGAGCCTGTTCACCGGCCGCCCACCGTCCGATCCGAGCCTGACCGCCGCCGGCACCGCGCTGGCCTACGCGCCGGCCCTGTCGGCGGTGCCGTCGGAGACCGTGGAGGTCCCGCTGCCCCCGCGCCGGCCCGCCTCGCTCAGCGGCGCGGACGTGGTCCAGGTCACGAGCCTCGTTCCCGATCCCGTCGTCCCTGTACAGACGGCCCAGGCTCCGGCCGCGACCCAGACGGTGGACGTGCCCCTTCCGCCGCGGCGTCCGGACGATCTGGGCGGCCCCGTTCAGGTCGCGAGCCTCGCTCCGGCCGCCACGCACCTCGCCGGACTGCGCCTTTCGTCGCAGCCCGAGCCGGCCGCCGCTCCGGTCGCCACCGCTACTGAAGCGGTCGAGGTTCCCCTGCCGCCGCGCCGCCCCTCCGTGCAGATGCTCGCCGCCATCGCCAGACCGGTCGTGGTCGCCCGCAAGGCGCCGGCCGCCGAACCGGTGCGCGAGGCCACCGCCCTGCCGCCCGCCCAGTAGTCGGGACGGGCCGAACGACCACCGAAAAGGCAAGGTTGCCCACACAACGATCGGCCTGTCCGCTTGACCCCTGCGCCCGTCCGCAACACATAGGGGCGACGCCAGCATATCGAATGGAGCGGAACGCTTCGTCCTGTCGACGGATCGTGATCCACGATAGAATACCGGCGCAATACAATCATCGAGGGCAGGACACGTCGGTCTTCATCCATCGGATCGGGCATAAGCCTGCCACGTTCCGGGCGCCTTGAAGACACGGGCTGTGCGAATTTCATAGCGAAGCGCGGGCGGGACATCGCCCTTGGCGTCGCGCGACGGGAAGGCGGACGGCGCCATGAGCGGCGTGGTGGAACAAGAAGCTGTCTTCCTGGCCGACCTGGGCCGGCGGGTCCGCCATGCGCGCACGGTGCGCGGGCTCTCGCGAAAAGTCCTGTCGCAATCCTCGGGACTGTCGGAGCGCTACATCGCGCAACTCGAGGGCGGGCAGGGCAACGTCTCGATCATCCTGCTGCGGCGGGTGGCCAACGCCATGGGCGTGCGGCTCGACGACCTGATCACCGGTAACGACGCCGCCCCCGAATGGCCGGTGCTGCGCGACCTGCTCAGCCGGGCCTCCCCCTCCCAGGTCTCCGCGGCCAAGGACATCCTCGCGGGCGGCAGCCGGACGGACGGCGTGCCGCGTCCGCGGGTCGCGCTGGCGGGCCTGCGGGGCGCGGGCAAGTCGACCCTCGGGCGACTGGCCGCCGAGCGGATGGGCTGGACCTTCGTCGAACTGAACGCCGAGATCGAGCGCGAGAACGCCCTCTCGGTGCCGGAGATCTTCGCGATCTACGGGCAGGAGGGCTACCGCCGCCTGGAACAGGCGGCCTTGCGCCGCCTCACCGAGCATCCGGGCCCGCTGATCCTGGCCACCAGCGGCGGCATCGTGGCGGAGCCCCTAACCTACGACCTGCTGCTCCAGGCCTTCTACACGGTCTGGCTGAAGGCGCGCCCCGAGGAGCACATGCAGCGGGTGCGCGACCAGGGCCACCTCGCCACCACGGGCGACCATGCCTCGGCGATGCTGGAACTGCGCGCCGTGCTCGCCAGCCGCGAGCCCCTCTACGCCCGCGCCTCCGCCACCGTCGACACCTCCGACGTGCCGGTCGAGACCATGGTGGACCGTCTCGTGGCGATCATCGAGGCGCGCTACGGCCTGGTCGAACGGATCGCGGGCTGATCCGGCCGCGGCGCGGCTTGCGCACCGGCCTCCGCCGTCTCCGGAGGCGCGGCCGCCTCCCTTGATCGGGCGGGCGATCGACCCCACGCTAGGACGACCGCACCACCGCGACCGAACCGTTCGCAGCGGGGCATTCGTTCGTTCTCAACCCACCCGGGGCAGGATGGTTTTTCTTCGGGCCGCGTGGCTGTTAGGAGGGAACCATCCATCCTGCCGCGGCCGCGAAGGCGATGCCTCGGGCCAGGGTCCCGAGGCGGACGATGTCGAGGAGCAGCCCATGTCAGCAAGCCCTGGCGTCAGCCGTCCCGCGGGCGAGGCCCTGTCGGTGTGCGATCCGGTCTGGACGCGCCTGCGGGGCGAGGCCGATGCGGTGCTGCGCGAGGAACCGCAGCTCGCCTCCTTCATCGTCGCGACGATCCTGAACCACGCCTCGCTGGAGGGCGCCGTCGCCCACCGGGTCGCCGCCCGCCTCGGGCACGCCTCGCTGCCCTCCGAACTCATCGCCCACGGCTTCCACGAGGCGATCCAGGCCGATCCGGGTATCGGCGCCTCCTTTCGCGCCGACATCGTCGCGGTGATGGACCGCGATCCGGCGACCTTCCGGGCGCTGGAGCCGGTGCTTTACTTTAAGGGCTTCCACGCCCTGCAGGCCCACCGGCTGGCGCACCATTTCTGGAACCGGGGCCGGCGCGACCTCGCCCTCTACCTCCAGAGCCGCTCCTCGGAGGTGTTCCAGTGCGACATCCACCCGGCGGCGCGGATCGGGCGGGGGGTGTTCCTCGACCACGCCACCGGCCTCGTCGTCGGCTCGACGGCGGTGATCGAGGACGACGTCTCGATCCTGCACGCGGTGACGCTGGGCGGCACCGGCAAGCAGGGGGCCGACCGCCACCCCAAGATCCGCCGCGGCGTGATGATCGGGGCCGGCGCCAAGATCCTGGGCAACATCGAGGTCGGGGAATGCGCTCGGGTCGCGGCGGGCTCGGTGGTGCTGCGGCCGGTCCCGGCCCACACCACGGTGGTCGGCGTGCCGGCCCGCGTCGTCGGCACGGCCGGCTGCGCGGAGCCGGCCCGCGCCATGGACCAGCTGGTCGCCATCGACCAGTTTTTGCACGTGGGCGAAGGCATCTGACGGTCGCGCTTGCCGCCCCGCGCCACCCGTGGCAAGCCCCAGCCACGGGCTGGGCTCCTTGCCCGAGCCGCCTGATCAGACGCCGCACGGCACACGGCCAAGGAGACGACACAGCGTGACCAAGCCCGAGATCGCGAAGCTGCAAGACTACCTGCGCCGCAAGTTCGCGAACAACAACATCCGTCTCGCCGGGATGAAGACCGGCGATACGGCCGAGGTCTTCATCGGCGAGGAGTCGATCGGCGTGATCGCCGACGACAAGGAGGACGGCGACGATTCCTTCGTGTTCCGGATGGCCATCCTCGACATCGACCTCGAAGAGGAATGAGACCCTGTCCGCTTGATGAAAGCGGACAGGGTCTCATCAAGCCCGCGCGGCGCTCGAGGAAAGCCGAGATCCGCGCCCGGTCCACCGGACCGGGTGGCGGCTTCGCAGGGCGCTCCAGAGCCTGTGCACCGGTTAACGCTAACCCACACGCGTGCTTAACGTTTCGTAAACGATCGGGTTAGACTGCGCACGATCCTCGGAAGGGCGTACGCGTCATGGTTCTCACCCCCACCGCCATCGAGTCGCTGCAGACGCTCTGCGTCGGCCTCGCCCTGTCGGGCCTTCTGGCCAGCGCCTTCGAGATGTTCACCGAGCGGCGGGCGAGCTTCAGCCTGCTGGAGCGCGGGGGTGTCGCGGCCGTGGCCGCCCTGCCGATGCTGGCCTTCAGCGCGCCTTTCATCATCCTGCGCAACACCCTGCGCGGGCGCAGGATCGAGGGCAGGCCGATCCCCTTCGTGATGCTGGCGACGATGATCGCCTGCGGCTGGAGCCTGCTCTCGGGCCGGCTGGCCCTCAACCTCGCCGCCCTGATCGTCGGCGCCTGATTCCGAGTTCACGATGGCCGGCGTCAGCGGTTGGCGGTCGCCACCGGCGAGCCGCCGCCGTTGAGGGAGACCCAGGCCCGGCCGTCCTGGCCCTCGCGCTTGATGTAGGCGTAGGGAGTCCTGCGCCAGGCCATCACCGTGTTGGTCTTGTTGTCGAGGATGAAGTCGCCCCGGTCGGTGCGCACCATCAACACGGCGTGGCCCTCGCCGATCTCGTCGATCACCACGGTCATGCGCAGCGCCCGCCGGGGCAGTCCGCGCTGGACCAGCATGCGCCGCTTGAGGAGTTGATAATCCTCGCAATCGCCGAAGCCGTCGTCGGGAAAGTCCCAGCGGTCGACCACGCCCCAGTGGGCCTGGTCGGTGATCGGCTTGATGCGCTCGTTGACGCGGCGGTTGACGCTGGAGAGCGTGCGCCACAGGGCGGCGTCGAGGGGGATGAGGGCCGGCTCCGCGACGTCGACCGTGCACTCGTCCGGCAGACGCTGGCAGAACTCGGTCCAGGCGGACACCGGCCGCGCGCCGGGGGCCGTATCGACGGCAACGCTGTCCTCGGGCACGATCGGGCCGATCCGCGCCTGGGTCGTGGCGCCGCCGAGCATCAGGATGGAGCCGACGAGGCCGTAACAGGCGATCCGCGCCGCCCGCCGCATCACAACCGGCCATCGCGGCCCGGACGAGACCGCGCCCGTCAGCGATGCGCCCTGGACCACCGCGTGTCGCATGCTCGATGCTCCGCCGTCCGATCGTGAGACGACGAAGCTTGCATGGCCGTTCGCGGCGCACAATCGGAAAGTGAAGCGCAAGTAAACGCGGCCACCCGCCTTCGGTTCCGATCCGGGACAGTGTTGCGGCCGGGTCGCGCAGGCATGCACCATCGGCATGCGAGATCCGCGCACGTACCTGCGGCCCTTGATTCAGGCCGGGTTTGCCGGCTTGAGACGAGGCTCACCCGACGGGATGATTCGCACCGGAGACGGCGCGTGGTCATCGATCCAGACGCCGCAAGATTTCGGCCACCGAGCAGCCAGGACCCATGAGCACCGTGTCGCAACCCGCCATCCACCACGTGATCCGCGCCCTCGGCGAGGACGGACGGGCCGGGGCGCTCGGCCTGGCCGAACATGCCGTCGAGATGTTCCTGGCCGCCGCGCCGACGCAGGCCGACCGGTCGCTGGCCCACGACATCCTGCTGCGCGACCTCGCCGGCCTGCGCGGCGTCGCGCCCTACCTCGCCGGCTTCGTCGGGAAGGTCGAGGCCCATGTCGGCCGCCTGCGCAGCCGGCCCGTGGTTCCCGAGATCGAACTGCCCGAGATCGCCTTGCCCGAGGCCGAGCTGCCCCAGGCGGCCTGAGCGCGGTCAGCGGTTGGCGGTCGTCGCCGGGGAGGTGACGCCGCCCAGCGAGACCCAGGCGACCGCGTCCTGGCTCTCACGCTTGATGAAGACGTAGCCGGTGCGGTGCCAGGGCAGGATCTGGCTGGTCTTGTTGTCGAGGATCAGGTCGCCCCGGTCGGTGATCAGCGTCAGCACGGCATGGCCCTCGCCCTTCTCGTCGATGACCACCGTCATGCGCATGGCGCGCTTGGGCAAACCGGCCTGGGCCAGGAGGTGGCGCTTGAGGAGCTGGAAGTCCTCGCAGTCGCCGATGCCGTCCTCGGCGAGGTCCCAGCGGTCTGGGGTGCCCAGATGCTCCATGTCGGTCATGGCCTGGACGGACCGGTTCACCCGGCGGTTGACCGAGACGATGGTGTTCCAGATCGCCGGATTCAGGCCGATCCGGGCGGGCTCGGCCCGGTCGAGGGTGCATTCGGCCGCATAGCCCTGACAGAACGAGACCCAGGCCGCGATCGGCTTGGCGGGAGCCAGCGGCGTCGCGCCGACCTCGGCGATGGGCATCGCGGGAAACACCTCGGCCCGGACCTCGCACGCGGCAAGCGAGAGCAGCGCACCGAGGCCGACAACCGTCCGAACCGACCTCGTGAACATCGCGACCACCCTCGTTGGTGAGGTCACGATGGCGCCGCGCCACCTGTCCCGCCCTGAAGCGGATACGCGCAATTTTATCGATCCGCCCCGCGCCGCGCCTCACCGCGCGACAGCCCGAACCGGAGGCTGTGGCGATCCCGCGGATTGTGCGGTCGGGGTTCAGGATGCGGAAACCCTGAGGGCGTGCGGCTCGCAGCGGCACGCGCGGCCAGCGGATGCACACATCGCGTCCGGGATGGTCCGTGGCCGCACGACGGGCCACCGCTCCCCTCGTGGCTACGACGTAGACAGGTTTGCAAACGCGACATCACCAACGGAATCGCGTTCGGCGCGTGTCCGCTCAAGGGGGCGATCTATCGAAGCCTGTATACGCCGTAGCCCTGGTGGAGAGGGGAAGCGCAGTCACGCCGGACAGGGAACGGCGCAGGCGACGCGACCGGGATTCGGGCGCGCCTCTGCACAGCCGAGTCAGATCAGAGCGTCATGCGATCGTGAAAACGGTCGGGCGAGAGCGGCAGCAGGAACTGCACGCCGAAACCGCCCTCGAAGTAGCGCACGAGGCGGCCCGGCGTACGGCCGACCGTGACCGGGGTGCCGATCGGCGGGGTGCTGGTGCTGGCGATGGCCGCACCCGACATCGAGAAGTCGATGATGCGGGCGTTGATCTCGCGCCCCCCCTCGAGCCGAAGCACCACGCCGGGCTGCAGCGGCGTGATGCGCTCGTGGGAGCGGCCCTCCGGCAGGCCGAGCAGGTCGCGGTTGGCGAGCCAGGTGAGCTGCGAGGCGATCTTTTCGCGTTTGCGCGGCGTGGCGCTGAGCTGGACGGCGAAGCCCCCCGGCGGGTGGCGCACGATCACGCCCTCGATCCGCCCGATCTGCTCCAGGTAGAGCACCACGCGCTCGCCGATCTCGCCCACCACGGCACAGGTCAGGCGGACGCCCCCCGGCGACATGTCGACGGTCTGGCACGGGTATTCCCGCCGGTCGGCCAGCATGTAGCGGCCGAGCATGGCCACCGCCACCCGCTGGTGGCGGCGCTGGTCGGATGCGCGCCCGGCTCGGTGCGGGGCGATCTCACGATGTGCGTCGACCGCGATCATTCCAGGGCTGACAAGGCGTGTTTCGGGTCCGGTCTGCCTGTCTAGGCCCAGGCCCGTTACGAAAGCCTTTGCCGCGCGACACGAAATGCCGACGTGGGCGATTTCCGTGCCGCACGACGCCGCGAGCGGTCAGGGCCGTCCGCCGTGGTGGACGAGGAGGTGCCCGCGCCGCACCGGGGCGAGGTCGTTGGCGGGCGCCGGCAGGGGATGGGGCGGACCGGGCAGCCCGTCCCCGACGGAGTCCGGTGCCGCGGCCGACAGCACCCGCAGGGTGGTGGTCTCCAGGCGGACCAGGGGATGCAGGCCGAGCCAGGGCGGCGCCAGCACCGGGCTCAGCGTCCCCAGCGCCCGCACGTGGGTCCGGCCGTGATGGCGAAGCGGCAGGAGGACGAGTTCGAGGTCGAGGCTCTCGCCGGCCGCTGTCGTGCCCCGCAGGCCCGCGACCACGCCGGCCGTGTCCAGGGCCACCATCTCCACGATCCGCCAGGGGTCGGCCCCGTGGGCCACGGGGAGGCCGGCCCCGTCGAACCCGCGCCACAGGCCGGCGAAGGGCACGCCCTTCAGCTCCCGCCCGAACAGGGCGCAGATCCGGGTGCCGGCGAGCCTCAGGGTGGCGCTGCGCAGCGGCAGGTCGAGTTCCAGGATCAGGCTGTCAGCCAGCAGGTGGCGGATCTGGCCCGGCTCGATCTCGGCCCGCTCGGGCGCGGCGCGCTCCCCGCGCAGGCGGTCCCAATAGGCGTGGAGCATGCGGCTCGTCGGATGCTTCATGGTGTCCCGGATCGGTGCACGGCGGTGGCGGTATCGGTGCCGGATCGGAACATCCCGCAAGGGTTGCGGGCGCTCCGGCGGCGGTTCGCTCCCACCGGCGCACACCCTATGCCCCGGCCCGTGGCGGGGCGCGGGTAACCCTTCGTTAAGGTTAAGATCCGGTTGAGATTGCGTCCGCCCGGCCGTTCGGCGACTATCTTCACGAACGCGTGACCAGCCCTGCCAGCGGGGCGGCGGCCACGCCTCCGTGGTCGCTTTTGCGAGGGACACGGAGGGATCGGGTCAGCGGACCCGCACCGCCCCGTGATCCGGGCGGCGTCCCCGGCGGTCGGGGAGTCCCTCGCTTGGGGGAGGGCGCCCGGACGGGCGGCCCTCCCCTCTTTTTTCCGGACGCGCCCGGGCCGCCCAAGGCGTTCGGTCACGCGCGCGGGGGCTTGCGGCGCCGGGCCGGAGGCCGACATGGTGGGGCGATGGATGCCTCGCCCGATCTCCCGCGCCAGAGCCGCGTGCCCGTCTTCAACCTGCCGGGCGTGGTCAGCGCCTCGATCGGCCTGCTGCTGGCGATCCACGCGGTGCGCGAGTTCCTGCTGCCGGACCTCTGGGACATCCGCCTCACCCTCGACCTCGCCCTGGTGCCCGCCCGCTGGACGGTCTGGCTCGACCCCTCCAGGGCCGAGGACCTGATCCGGGCGGCGGGCGCGGCGGGGGACGCCGACCTCACGATGGCGCGGGAGGCCTTCGCCCGCTACATCGTCGCCGATCCGTCGGCCGCCCCCTGGACCTTCGCCACCTACGCCCTGCTGCACGGCTCCTGGCCGCACGTGATCTTCAACAGCGTGTGGCTCGCCGCCTTCGGCTCGCCGGTGGCCCGGCGCTGCGGGGCCTGGCGCTACGGGCTGATCGGCCTCGCCGGCACCGTGGCCGGGGGGGCGCTGCACGTGGCCATCGACCCGTTGAGCGCCGCGCCGCTGGTGGGGGCGTCTGCCGGGGTCTCGGCCCTGATGGCGGCCGCCGCCCGCTTCGTGTTCCAGCCCCCGGTCTCGGGCTACGGCACGCAGCCCTGGCAGATTCCCCCGCGCCGGCCGGCCGAGACCATCCCCGAACTCATGCGCAACCGCACCGCGGTGACGTTCCTGGCGATCTGGCTGGCGACCAACCTCCTGTTCGGGGTCATCACCCTGCCGCTGGGCTCGGAGAGTGCGGCGGTGGCCTGGGACGCGCATCTGGGCGGCTTCGTCGTGGGCTTCTTCCTGTTTCCGTTCCTCGACGGGCGGCGGGCTCGCTGAGGTCCCGATTCGGCATGCCGCATCGGCCCCGCGCGGATCATGAAAAAATCCGCCGGGGGCATGGCCGGGAGCAGGGGACGCGGGACGCCGCGGGGACCCTGGTTGGTAGTGCGCGCGGATACCGATCCCCGCAGCGCCCCGTGGCCGGACGGTCCCGTCGTCGGACCGGCCGTCCATCTTGTCGTCGCGGTGTCTCCGGCGCCTTCCGATCCTGCGGCCCCGTGTCGTCGGTCCTGTCGGGGCAGACGCCCCGCGGGAATCCCGACGCCACCGTCGGTAGCCTTCCAGCTAGCTCCGCGCTCGTAGTGGCGCGAATCCGCAGGTTGCTCAGGA
>NZ_BPRB01000040.1 GCF_022179685.1 Methylobacterium trifolii | reverse complement strand
GTGGCCGCGGCGACGACACGCTGCTGAGCGGGCAGGGCGCCGACCTCCTCTACGGTGGCCAGGGCAACGACATCGCCTATGCCGGCCAGGGCGCCGACCTCGTCTTCGGCAACCTCGGGGCCGATATCCTGCTGGGCAACCTCGGTGCCGACACGCTGCTGGGCGGCCAGGGCGACGACACCCTCTACGGCGGCCAGGGCGACGACGTGCTCTCGGGCGATCTCGGCAACGACGTGCTGTCCGGCGACCTCGGGGCCGACCGTTACGTCTTTGGCCCGAATTCCGGGGCGGACCTCATCCTCGGTTTCGACCGGGCCGACGGCGACCGGATCGACCTCCAGGGCCAGAGCTACGCCCTCGGCACCGCCCCGGACGGCAACGCGCTGCTCGTCCTCTCCGGCGGCGGCACGGTCGAACTGGCCGGCATCGCCCCCGGTCGGGTCGACGGCGGATTCTTCGTCTGACGCCGCCCGGCCGGACGGCCGCGTGGCGTCAGGACGCCTTGGCGGCCAGCGCCGGGGCGGGCACCGCACCGGGTGCGTCGGCGGCTCCGAGATGTGCCTTGAGTTCCGACCGGCTCAAGCGCCACCAGGCACTTGCCTCCAGGCGGTCGATCGCGGCCGCATCGAAGCGGTAGCGGACCAGCCGGGCCGGGACGCCGGCCATGATCGCGTAGCGCGGCACGTCGCCGGTCACGACCGCGCCCGCGCCGATGATGGACCCGCGCCCGATCCGCTGCGCGCCGGGGAGCACGACGGAATTGTGCCCGAACCAGACGTCGTCCTCGACCTCGGTCCGCACGGTCTTCACCTGCGATCGCCCGACGATGCCGTAGGCGGGATCGTACAGGAACGGGTGGGTCGAGATCGCGTCGATGGGATGGTTGGCGTTGAGGATGCGCGCGGTGCCCGAGAACGAGCAGTAGCGGCCGATCCGGGTGCCGCGCGGAATCCGCCAGCGGTCGAAGCAGCCGTAGGAGTAGAGGCCGATCTCGATGCCGTAGCGGCGCGCGAACTGCTCACGCAGATAGGGGCTCTCGAACTGGCGTGCCCGCAGGCGCGGCACGACCAGCTTGTCGAATATCCTGTCGGGGATCATCGCGTTCCCTCCCGGCCGGGCTCAGCGGGACCCGGCCCAGCGCAGGCGCAGCGCCCGCCGGGTGATCACGAACTTCTCCGGCATCGGCCGCGCCATGAACGCGGCCGTGTCCGACACGGAGACGGGTATGCCGGTCTCGCTGGCCGCGTCGGCCTTGATCGAGCGCTCGGCCAGTTCCTTGAACTCGCGCCACGTGGAGATCCGGCGCCCGCAGCCTTCGCACTCGACGATCGTCGCGTCGTCGAAATCGGCCGGGAGCTTGATGCCGGGGCTGCCGCAATCGGTGCAGGAATAGGTGGTCAATCGTCGTCTCCCTCGCAATGAACGGATGTCGCGCGCGCATGGCGCGTGGACCGGCCGCGCGGGGGCGGGCTGCGGCAGCGTCCGGGACGAGCGGGCGGGCGGCGGCCCGACGGGCGCATGCAGGCCGAGCCGGGGAAAACCGGTTCGTCGTCGGCGCGGACGCGTGAACGGACGGCGCGAATCGCGGGCCGGTGCCCGGGACCGGCCTCGCCTGCCGGGATCAGTCCTCGAACAGGGGCGCGCGCAGGGCGTATTCGAGGAACACGCTCAAGGCGGCAAGGTGCAGGGCGGCGTAGATCAGCATGAAGGCGCCTCGACGGCTCAAGAGCCTCGCCAGCATCGGGGGAATGCATTGGGAACGCCTTAACGCGATCTCGGAATCCGTGGCTCGTCCGGCCGGAGACGGGAGCACGCCCGGGCGGGAGCGTGCGCGATCCGGTTTCCGGTCCTCTTGTCCGAGACCCCGTCGGGGCCGATGGTGCAGGACGCGTCATCGATCCTCGCCACACATACGCATCGATCCGTCCATCCGGCTGGACGCGCCTTCGATCACTGCGTGGGCTTGAAGTCGTATTCGACCTTCAGGGCGACCTCGACGGTGTCGCCGGGCTGCAGCTCGGTCTCCTCGCTCGCGTCGATCTTCTCGCGACGCTGTGCGTCCAGGCGGCGGAAGACGGTGATCGTCGGCGTGCCGCCGGTGCCGCGCACCAGCTGCGAGCGGACGACGCCGGTGTAGAGCAGCTTCTCGCCGACCGCCTGAAGCTTCGCCCGGGTCTGCGCCATCTTCACGTCGCTGTCCTGGAGGTCGCGCAGGAGGTCGTTGCGGCGCTGGTCCTCCACGCGTGCGATGCTGCGCACCACGTCCTGGCGCTCCTTCTTCGACTGCTCGACCTGCACGCCGATCTGGAGGGCGCGGGTGGAGGAGAGCAGGCTGAGGCGGCGCGTCTCCAGGGCCCGGGTGATCGGCACGATGCCGCGCTTGTTCAGCTCGTTGATGCGCTCGATCTCGCTGACGTCGAGCTGGGCGCCCTCGTCCTCCTTGACCTGCTGGCCCGTCATGACCTGGAGGCGTTCGTCGGCCATCGTCAGGGTGAGCTGGAGGTGGGCGCGCTCCTTGCCGATGTCGGCGTTGCGCGAGGTGAGCAGATCCTGCTCGTTCCGGACGATCTGCTTGATCACCCCGGACGGCAGGGGAACTTCCATCAGCGCCTTGCGGTCGATGTTGGCCTGGCCGTCGAGCTCGGCATGCAGGCGGGCGGAGGCGGCTTGCGCCCGGGCGAAGTCGGCCCAGAGGCTCTCGTACTCGCCCCGCAGGTCCGCCGACTGAAGGATCGGACTTTCCATGCGGAATCGCTGCAGGTCGTATCCGCCGGCCAGCGACACGACCTGGCGCACGCTGAGACCCGCCCGGAATGGCTGCTCGCCCGGCTTCGAGACGTCGCCGCTGACGTAGACCGGACGGTACTCGGCGATGGAGATGGTGATCTCCTCGCCCGAGATCGCGGTGACGGACTCGCGCCCGTCCTGGCCGCGGATGGTCAGGCTGCGATGGGGCAGGAGCTGCCGCACGGTCTCGCGGACCGCGGCGACCGGCTTGCCCCCGACCTTGACCTCTCCGATGAGCGGAAAGGACACCTCGCCGTCCAGGTTGACCGACAGCCGCTGCTTCATCTCCGGAACGCCCGCGACCGAGAATTCCAGGCTGTCGCCCGGTTGCAGCAGGTAGTCGGCGGCCGATGCCGGCCCGCAGGCCGTCGCCGCCAGCGACGCGGCCACGAGGACCGCGCAGACCCGCGCTCCGGGACGCCGTCGCGGCGGCGACGAAGCCCCGACGAAGCAAATCGTTTCGTGAGCCAAGGTCGTGTTCTCCGTCAGGTGAGGCATTTTCGATCCTCGATAGCTGCTTCTATAGTTAAACTTTGGATGCAGTACGCATGATTATTATTAAATATCGTTTTATGTGCTTGAAATTCGACGAGGTCTGCCTCATGGATGATGCGAAAACGCGCGTCTATGCGCGGCACATCCATGAGGACTTCATGCCTGGAACGACGCACGATCGGATCGAGGCGACGCGGGCTCTTCGCACGCCCGATCGGGGCCGATCCAGGCGCTGCGCCGGTCTGATCGCGTTGACGGGCGCCCTCGTCGGAATGTCTCCGGGCGGGACCACCGTGCGGGCGGAGACGGCGGCCGTCGTCGCGTCCGGCTTCGAGGTCGCTCAGGCCCGTACGCTGCTCGGGCGCCCGGTGAAGGAGTTCCGCTGCGCGGAGCCCGTCGAGCCGATGGTCGACATGTCGGATTTCAAGTCGCGCTACGATCCGAAGGACCCGACCCAGTCGCGGGTGGATCCGGCGCGGGAGCAGGCCGAGGCCGCCCGCGGCGGACGCCTGTCGGCCTTCGCCACGGAACTCGCGCGGATGTCCGACCTGTTCGTGCTGAGCCGGCCCGCCAACCGGGAGATCGCGGCCTGCGTCCTGCACCACCTCGCGGTCTGGGCCAGGGCCGACGCGCTCCTCGGCAGCCCCGCCCGCAACGACGAGCTGGGCCGTCACCAGGCGATCATGACCCAGGCCTGGCAACTCGCCACCTACGCGGCCGTCCTCGACAAGATCGGCGACGACGCCAAGGGCGTGCCGAATGCCGACCTCGTCCGAATCCATGCCTGGATCGAGGCCCTCGCCCGGTCGGTGATCGCCGAATACACCGCCGACAACCAATGGTCGCGGCACGGGGCCAACCACCTCTACTGGTCCGGGCTCGCCGTCGGGTATGCGGGTGCCGTCCTCCGGAACCCAGCCATGCGGGACTTCGCGATGACGGCCCTGAACCGGGGGCTCGACGCCGTGGAGGCGGACGGTGCCCTGAAAGGTGAGATGGGCCGCGGCGCCCGCTCCGGGCTCTATCAGAGCTTCGCCACGCTGGCGCTGGTCGCCCTGGTGCGCCTCGCCGACGCCAACGGCATCGGCCTCACCCCCGAACGCGAGCAGGCCCTGACCCGCATGCTGACGTTCGACGCGGCGCTGACCCGCGATTCCGCCGCCATCGAGGCGCGCACCAAGGTCCGGCAGGTCGCGGGACACGACCGCACGTCGCTCGCCTGGATCGACGTGATCCTGCCGCGGGTGCGCCAGCGTGAACCGGCGCTCGCCGACAGCCTGGAGGGACTGGTGGCGGAGTACAAGGTGCGGCCGACCTGGAACCCCTATCTCGGCGGGAATGCGACCCTCGTCTACAACCCCTCCGGGTGGCGTCGCGACCGCTGAGCCGTCCGGCCCCCGTGGCCGGACCGACGCGGTAAGCGGACGGTTAAACGGATCGTCGGCATTGCAGGCGAAAATTCTCATCCCTCTCACCACGACCACTGCAAAGATGATCCGCAGAAGCGGGAAGATGCTCTATTAAGACCCGTGCAACGGATACGACGTATTCCGGAATCGAACATCAGTGCGCCTCGACCGCGACCTCCACGCGAACCAGGCCGACCGATCCAGGGGTGCAGATCATCATGGCTTCGCTGAACGACGACACCGTCTACGCGTCCACCGCCGCCGCCAATCCCGGCCTCGCCGGGGTCGCCGACCTCGCCGCGACGGCGGGCTTCCGGGGGAATGCAGCCACCTTGCGCGCGGCCTCGTCCCTGACCGCACGGGACGGCGTCTACTACAACCGCGCCCTCAACACGGTGGTGATCTACCAGGCGGGCGTCACCCTCGACGGTGTGGATTTCCGCGGCAGCAACGTCCTCGTCCAGGCCGACAACGTCACCATCCGCAACGCCCTGTTCGACGCCCGGACCGGCATGGCGGCGGTCAACGCGGCAGCCAACACCTCCGGCCTGACCATCGACCGCTCGACCTTCGACGGGCTCAAGCTGGACCGGACCTATGCGGACTTCGTCGCCTCGTTCGGCCGCAACACCACGATGACCAACAACGCCTTCCTCAACGCGCCCTCGGATGCGATCTACATCGAGAACGGGCGGGTCGCGAACAACTACATCGCCGGGGGCGGCTATCAGACCGGCGCCCATGCCGACGGGATCTGGATCGGACGCACCACCGGCGCCGTCACGATCGAGGGCAACCTGATCGACTGGCGCTCCTCCGCGGATGCGCGCGTGGCCACCAACAACGCCGTGCGCATCACCGCCGAGAACGGCAACACCGCGAACGTGCAGGTGCGCGGCAACGTGCTGCTCGGGGGAAGCTACACCGTCTCGGTGACGGAGATCGTGGGCGACCGCGGCAACATCAGCGGCGTGAGCGTGACCGGAAACGTCATCGACTCGGGCCAGTTCGGCGGCCTCTACATGAAGGACCAGCCGGCCGACCTGGTCTATTCCGGCAACGTCGCCGGCACCGGTCCGGCCCGGACCTTCGGCGCGGCGGCACTCGGCTCGACCGTCGCCAGCCTCAGCGTGGGTGCGACCCTCATCACCGGAACGGCGGGCGCCGACGCCCTCGCGGCGGGTGCTGGGCGCCAGTTCATCCAGGGCGGGGCCGGCCAGGACTGGATCTCGGCGGGCGCCGGCGCCGACCTGATCGAGGGCGGCGCGGGCCGCGACTACCTCACCGGCGGCCAGGGGGCCGACGTCTTCGTCTATCGCAGCTTCGACAGCGGACGCGACCTGATCACGGATTTCACCGAGGGCGAGGACCGTATCGACCTGGCCGAACTGCCGGGCGCGCCGGCCGGCCCCTCGGACTGGAACTGGGTCGGCACCGGACGTTTCAACGGGCAGGCCTGGGAGCTGCGCGCCGAGGCGATGGCCAACGGCAACACCCTGCTGCAGCTCGACCGGGACGGCGACCAGCGCGCCGACCTGGAGATCGAGGTCCAGGGCCGGCACGGCTTCGATGCGGCCGACTTCATCCTCGGCATCCAGGCGACCGCCGGCAGGCCGGCCAGCCTCCCGCTCGTCCAGGGCACGGCCGGCAACGACGTGATCGTGGGTACGGATGCGGCCGAACGCGTCGAGGCGGGGGCCGGCAACGACAGCATCCGAACCGGGGCGGGCGACGACGTGATCGTCGGCGGGGCCGGCAAGGACGTGATGTCCACCGGCGGCGGCCGGGACCGCCTCGTCTACGAGGCCGTGGGCGACAGCCTGCCGGGCAGCCGCGACTACATCACCGACTTCACGGTCGGCAGCGACGTCATCGACCTCTCGGCGATCGACGCCAATGCCGGCACGGCCCGGGACGACGCCTTCGCCTGGATCGCCGACGCGACCTTCTCGGGGCAGGCCGGCGAGCTGCGCTTCACGGCCACGGCCGCGGGCAGCACCCTGGTCCAGGCGGACGTGAACGGAGACCGGGTGGCCGACTTCGCCATCGAGCTTGCCGGCACGCAACGCCTGACCGCCGCCGCCTTCGTCCTCTGAGACCGGGAGGCGGCGAGATCGACCTCGCCCCTTCGGCCATGCCGCGCGGCGCCAATCCACAGCCGCAGCCCGACCCGACCGGATCGGCCACGGTTCCGGGGATGGCGCCGGGCGGCTCACGTGACCTCGCGCCCGGCCTCGTCGAGCCGGACCGGGGCCGCCCCGGCCTCGGGCTGGAGCAGCCGGGCATAGGCCGCCAGGAGCTTGGGCTCCTCGTATTGCCAGGCCAGCGTGTCGCGCACCCGTGCCCGGCCGACGGCGCCCATCCGGGCGCGGCGCTCGGGATCGTCGAGGAGTTCGAGGATCTTGTCGCCGAAATCCGCCGGGACGGTGTTCTGCGCGTAGAGCGAGGCGCCCTCGGCCGAGAACCGCCCCTCCGTCAGGTCGAACTGCACGATCGGCTTGCCGAGCGCCATGTACTCCATGATCTTGTTCATGGTGGACTTGTCGTTCATCGCGTTCGGCCGGTCGGGATTCACGCAGACGTCGGCCGAGGACAGGGCGCTGAACAGCGTCTCGTCCGGGACGCGACCGGTGAAGGTCACGTACTCGGAGAGACCCGCGGCGGCGCAGGCCGCCTCGATCTCGGCGAGCGCCGGCCCGCCGCCCACGACCACGAACTGCACGTCCGTCCGCCCGCGCCGGCTCACCACGTGGGAGACCGCGTCGAGCAGCAGGTCGAGACCTTCCTGCTGGCCGATCACGCCGACGTAGCCGACGAGGAAGCGTCGCCCGCGGCGCCAGGCCGGATCGGCCGGCGGCTCCTTGATGCGCGACAGGTTGGGCCCCGAGCGCACGATGTGCACGCGCTCGGGCGCCATGCCGCCCCGCTCGATCGCGATCTGCCGGTAGGAGCCGTTGGTCGCCAGGGAGATGTCGGCGACCTTGAAGGTCAGCTTCTCCACCAGCAGCATCAGGCGCCAGCCCCAGTCGCGGCGGCCGAACTTCGCCTCGTAGAGTTCGGGGTTGATGTCGTGGTGGTCGAAGACGAACTTCTTGCCGAACAGGTACTTATAGAATCCGCCGACCAAGAAGATCAGGTCCGGCGGGTTGCAGGCGTGGATCACGTCGAAGCCCCGCTCGCGCAGAACCTTCAGGCTGAGCACGAACTCCCAGAATAGGGCGGCGGAGTATTCGACGAGGTAGCCCAGCGCTCCGTGCCCCTCGTGCGGCAGGGGGTGGCGGTAGATGTGGACGCCGTCGATGACCTCGTAGGCGGTCTCGGCGTCCCGCCCCTTCGGGCAGATCACCGAGACCTCGTAGCCGGCCCGCCGGAGGGCGGTCGCCTCCGACCAGACCCGCCGGTCGAAGGGGACCGGCAGGTTCTCGACGATGATGAGGACCTTGTTCACGGGACTACCAGAGGAAGCCATCGTACTGGTCCTCGAGTTGCTCGGCCGTGCGCAGGCGGGCGAAGTCGAGGATGCGCTGGTCCGGCCTGATCCGGCCGATGGCCTCGCCGTATTCCGGCGCGTTGGCGGTGAGCACGATGGTGTCGGCCCCCTCCAGCGCCGCGTCGAGATTGTCGACCATCAGCTCGGCCACGTGCGGGATCACCCCGTAGAGGTAGCTCTTGTTGGCGCCCGTGAGGCGGGCGAGCTCGACGTTGCGGTCGAACACCTTGATCTGGACGCCCTTGCCGAGCAGGCGCTCGATCATGTCGAGGTAGGGGCTCTCGCGCAGGTCGTCCGTGCCCGCCTTGAAGCTGAAGCCGAGGAAGGCCACGCGCTTGGCGCCGGTTTCGAGGATCCAGTCGATGCCGCGCTCGATCTGCTCGCGGTTGCTGCGGGCGATGTTGGCGATCACCGGCAGGTCGAGGTCGCGGGAGACGGCGTGGTGGGCCAGCGCCCGGGTGTCCTTGGGCAGGCACGAGCCGCCGAAGGCGAAGCCCGGCTTGAGGTAGGCCTTGGAGATGTTGAGCTTCTGGTCGGCGCAGAACAGGTCCATCAGGACGTGGCTGTCGATGCCCTCGGCCTTGCAGATCGCGCCGATCTCGTTGCCGAAGGTGACCTTCAGGGCGTGCCAGACGTTGTCGGCATACTTCGTCATCTCCGCCACCTCGAGGGAGGTGCGGAACATCGGTCCGGGAAGGCCGTCGTAGAGGGAGACTAGGCGCTCGGCCGTCTCGGGATCGACCTCGCCGATCACGGTCTTGGGCGGGTCGTAGAAGTCGGCGACCGCGGTACCCTCGCGCATGAACTCGGGGTTGCTCGCCAGCCCGAAGCGCTCGCCGACCTTGCCGCCGGTCTCCTGCTCCAGGATCGGCAGGACCCGCCCGCGCACCGTGCCGGGCAGCACGGTGGAGCGCACCACCACCGAGTGGAAGGTGTTCTTGCGCGCGATCGCCTTTCCGATCTGCCGGGCGACGCCCTCGACCGAGCGGGTGTCCAGCGAGCCGTTGGTGCGGCTCGGCGTGCCGACGCAGATCAGGGACAGGTCGGTCTCGCGGGCGGCCTCCTCCACGTCCATGGTGGCGCGCAGGTTTCCGGCGGAGACCGCGTTGGCGACGTACTCCGCCACGTCCCGCTCGATGATCGGGGCCTTGCCGCGACCGAGCAGGTCGACCTTCGTCTCGTTGAGGTCGACGCCGACCACGTTGTGGCCCATGTGCGCGAGGCATGCGGAGCACACCGTTCCGACGTAGCCGAGACCGAAGACACTCACATTCATGCCGAATTTCCTTCTGCGCCACGCCGGATGCGGCCAAGGGGGCTCTTTCACCGCACCGGCTGAGGCGCGGCGGCTGTCGACTGGGTCAGGCTGCGGCCTTCTACTGAGCGGCAGCCGCCTATTTCGCGGTGCCACAACGATGTGTTGCTGAGCGGCACTTCGTCAACCGGTCGTTTAATCTAAATTTAACCAGATCTTGCTTAAAATTTAATTTATGCGTCTCATAAATTGCCTAAAATTTAGCCTTTCAGATTTTTAGCAAAAGATTAACGTCGTCTCGTTGTGCACCGCACTACGGGACTCGGGCCGCCTGTCAGGCCCCTTCGGACGGCAGGGCCTCGAACATGGCGTCTACCCACGAGCAGGTCCGGTCGGCCGCATCCCGGTTCTTCGGCGCGAGCCGGAAATCCGGGTCGCTGGCGATCCCGGCCCGCTTCATGAGCGCCGGCTTCGCGATGGGCGACTTCACCACGATCATGCTCTGCGCCTGGCTGGCCGGCCTCGCCTATCACTGGCAGACCTTCTCGCGGCTCGGCTCCGAGGACGCCTACGTCGCGACGGGGGCCGTGTTCGCCTCCCTGTTCGTGCTGCGGATGCACGCCCGGGGCTATTATTCCATGGAGCGGCTGACGGCCCGGCCGGTCGACCTGACGGAGATCGTCTCGACCTGGCTCATGGTCGTCGGGATCTGCACCGGCCTCGCCTTCATGCTCAAGGTCGGCGGCGAGGTCTCCCGCGGCTTCTTCCTGGTCTTCGTGGCGGGCGGGGTCGCGACGATCTGCTGCCTTCGGGCCGGCACGCAGCGCATCGCGCGGCATGCGGTGACCGCCCACGTGATCGCCGACCGGCGCGTCCTGCTCCTGGGCGAGCGCTCGGAGGTGTTCAGCGTCGGCCTCCAGCGCCGGCTGCGCGCCTCCGGCTACCGCATCATCGACGCCATCCCGTGCGAGTTCCGCTCGAACGCGGACATCGCGACCTGCGCCGCCTCCGCGATCAGCCGGGCCCGCTCCGAGCCGGTCGAGGAGATCCTGATCTGCCTGAGCTGGTCGCGCTTCGACGACCTGGAGGACCTCCTGAAGCGTTTGCGGGTGCTGCCGCTGCCGGCGCTGGTCGTCGCCGACCACCGGGTGCGCAACCTCCTGTCGAAGCCGGTGACGCAGGTCGGCTCGGTCCTGGCGCTGGAGGTGCAGCGCAGCCCCCTCAGTCTCGGCGAGCAGGCGGCCAAGCGCGCCTTCGACGTCGTGGTCGCCGCCGTGGCGCTGCTGGCCCTGGCGCCGCTGCTGGCGGGCGTCGCGGTGGCGATCCGCCTCGGCAGCCCCGGTCCGGCCCTGTTCCGGCAGACGCGGATCGGCTTCAGCGGCCGCCGCTTCCAGATCTACAAGTTCCGCACCATGACCGTGCAGGACGACGGCGCGGTGGTGCGTCAGGCGACCCGTGACGACCGCCGGGTCACCCGTCTCGGCCGGTTCCTGCGCAGCAGCAGCATCGACGAGCTGCCGCAGCTGCTCAACGTGCTGCGCGGGGAGATGTCGCTCGTGGGCCCGCGCCCGCACGCGCTGGCGCACGACGACCAGTATACGCAGATGATCGCCAATTATGCCTACCGGCATCACATGAAGCCGGGCATCACGGGTCTGGCCCAGACCAACAAGTGCCGCGGCGAGACGCAGACCGTCGACAAGATGGAGCAGCGCGTCGGCTACGACATCCAGTACATCAACAGCTGGAGCATCTGGCTCGATCTGAAGCTGATCTTCGCGACCGCGACGCAGGTCTTCAAGCACGACGCCTATTGACACGCCGACAGGATGCTTTCCGCCCGCTCCCGATGAGGTGCCCGTGACCCCAGCCACCACTGCCGATGCCGGATTCGGACGGCCCGGGGCGATCGCGATGGGCCGTCGGGTCGCCGCAGCGCCTGCGCGGGCACCGTTCTGGGCGGCGGTGCTGCTGCTGGGATCCTACCTCGGCCCGTCGGAGATGACGATCAAGCTCGGCGTCGCGATGACCACGTTGCGCCTCGCGCTCCTGGTCATGCTCGTCTGGGGGGCGGTCGTCATGGCCCGGCGGCTCGCTGCGGGGACCTACGTGCCGGTGATGTCGGACGGGATCGTCCTGCTGCTGGTGTTCTGGATGGAGCTGTCGCTCTTCGCCACCACCGGGACGGAAGGGTTGGCCAGTGCCCTCGGCGTGCGGCCCGTGGAGTTCCTGAGCGCCTACCTCGCAGGCCGGTTCCTGTTCAGCACGCGCGAGGGGCTCGACGCCTTCGTCCAGGTCCTGCTCGTGCTGGTCGGCCTCCTCGTCCTGCTCGGCCTGCTGGATATGGCCGCCGGCGAGAACATCCTCGGGCGTCTCGCCAAGCAGTTCTTCGTGCCGGACCGCACCGTCCTCTACGTCACGCAGTATCGCATGGGCCTGCCGCGGGCGCGCGGCTCCTTCGAACACGCGATCCTGTTCGGGACCTTCTTCTCGGTCTGTGCGCCTCTGCTCTACTACCTCTCGCGGGGCGCCCTGACCTGGGTGGCGGCGCTGGGGCTCTGCCTGTGCGGCATCGTCCTGGCCCTGTCGTCGGCGCCGATGCTGAGCTTCTTCATCTTCGCCACGCTGGCGACGTTCGACCGCATCCTGAACCGGGCCCCGTGGCGCTGGAGCGCCCTGCTGGTCATGGTGGTCTACGTCGTCCTCGTGACCCTGTTCTTCGTGGAAGACCCGCTCCGGACCATGGTGGAATCCTTCACCCTGGAGCCGCAGACCGGGATCTACCGGTTCCTGATCTGGGAGTGGGTCGCCTACAACCTTCAGCCGACGCCCTGGTTCGGCATCGGCGGCAAGGACTGGGTCCGGCTCTCGGGCATGGTCTCCAGCGTGGACGCCCTCTGGCTGGGGCAGGCCCTGAATGCCGGCTACGTCGGGGTGGCGCTTCTCGCCCTCTCGATCGTCGGCGCCTTCTTCGTCTGGCCGCGCAGCGCCGCGATCCTGCGCCACGAGCCCTGGATCGACACCGGCCGCAAGGCGGTCAGCATCGCCCTGGTCCAGATGGTCTTCGTGTCCTTCACGGTCCACTACTGGGGCACCTGCTGGGCCTTCTTCGCGCTGCTGATCGGCATCCAGGCCGGCCTGTCGGAAGCGCGGCGCCTGGACGTCTCGGCCGCCGCCCGGAAGGGCTCGTTCCCGGTTCGCCCGCGCGGCCTCGTGCCGATCCCGTTCGCCCCGCGCGGCAGCCTGCCAGCCCTGCGGCAGCGGACGCTTCCCGCCCCCGCCGATCCCGGCCGCGTCCATCCGGGCCGCCCGGCCATCGCCCGCCTCGGCGGTTCCGCCACCGGACACGACGAGGCGCGTCGCAGCGATGCTTGAGCGTTCCACCGGACCGTCGCAAGCCCGCGGGCGGCAGGCGCCAGCCCAGACGCCGAAGGTCGGAGACCCCGGCGACATCACCTACCTGATCGCCGTGGTGCGGCGCTGGCGCAGGCTGATCCTCGGCTTCGTCCTGGCCGGCGTCGGGATCGCCCTGCTCTACCTGATGCTCGCCACGCCCCAGTATCGCGCCACCGCGCGGATTCTGATCGACTTCCGGCGGCTGACCGACATCGGCCAGGACCAGCTCGCGATCAACAGCAAGGTCAACGATTCCGCTGTCGACAGCCAGGCGACGATCATGACGTCGGAGGGGGTGATCCGCGCGGTCATCCGCAGCCTCAAGCTCGACGCGGACCCGGAATTCCGGGACGACGCCAGTCGCCTCAACCGCGCCCTCGCCCTGGTCGGCCTCGGGGACGAGGCTCCGCGGACCGAGGTCGAGCGCGAGCGCAACACCATCGATTCGCTGTCCAAGCGCCTGCTCGCCCAGCGCGTCGGCGTGTCCTACGTGATCGAACTGCGCTTCGTCTCCGAGGATGCGGCCAAGGCCACGCGGATCGTCAACGCGCTGGCGGCGGCCTACGTGAACGACCAGCTCGCCGCCAAGCAGGAGGCGGCCGGCAGCGCCAACACCTGGTACAAGAACCGTGTCGCCGAACTGCAGGGCCAGGCCAACGAGGCCGAGAAGGCCGCCGTCGCGTTCCGCACCCGCAACCGCATCATGCTGGCGGACGGCCACTACGTCGACGAGCAGCAGCTCAACGACCTCAGCACCCGCCTGATCACCGCGCAGACCGAGCAGGGGCAGGCACAGGCCAAGCTCGACCAGATCGACGCGATCCTGCGCAACGGCGGCGAGGGTGCCGTCGCCGACGAGTTCCAGAACAACCTGATCACGGCGCTGCGCCAGAAGATGGCCGACATCAACCGGCGCATCGCCGACGGCGTGGCCAGGAACGGCGCCGAGCACGAGACCGTGGAACGCGCCCGCTCGGACCTGCGCGCGGTCAAGGCATCGCTCACCGAGGAGTTCCAGCGGATCGCTGCCGGCTACCGCAGCACCGCGGCGGTGGCCAGGCTCAACCAGGAATCGATCACGCGCAGCCTCGACGAGCTGGCCGGGCGTTCGGCCGAGGCCCAGGCCAGCCGGGTCGAGCTGGCCCAGCTCCAGAGCTTCTCGGACACCTACAAGACCATGCGCGACGCCTTCCTCTCGCGCTTCGCGGAGGCGGCCCAGGAGCAGAGCTACCCGGTCACGGAGGCGCGCATCGTCAGCGAGGCGGCCGAGCCGACCCGGCCCGCATCGCCCAACTGGTACAAGGCGCTGCCGGCGGGCCTCGCCGTGGGGTTCGGCCTCGGCTTCATCGTGGCCCTCGGGCGGGACGTGCTGTCGCGGCGGGTGCGCGACCGGCGCCAGCTCGAGGCCGCGATCGGGCGCCCCTGCCTGGCCGTCATCGGTGAGCTGGCCGCAGGCGCCAGCCGGGTCGAGGAGGCGGCCCGGTCCCCGTTCTCAGGCCTTGCCGAGAGCCTGCGCAACATCAGGATGGCGGCCGACGCGAGGTTCTCGGGGGAAGGCGATCCGCCCGGCACCGTGCTCGGCATCGTCTCGGCGGTGTCGGAGGAAGGCGTCACGACGCTGGCCGCCAACCTCGCGGCGTTGCTCGCCCGCAGCGGAGCCCCGACCCTGCTGATCGACCTCGACTTCCGCCGGCGCTCCTTGAGCGTGCTGACGCAGGACAGCGCCTCCGACGACGGGACCGCGGGACTCCAGGACGTGCTGGACGGCCGCAGCCCGATCGGCACCGTCGTGCGCCGGCGCCCGGCCTCCGGCCTGCACATCCTGCCGGCCAGCGCCCGGCCCGATCCGATGCACCCGGCCGACCGGATCGCCTCGCCGCAATTTGCCAACTTCCTCGGCATGGCCCGCAACGGCTACCGCTACGTCGTCCTCGACCTGCCGCCGATGCTGCCCGTGGCCGATGCCCGCGCGGCCTCCGGCATCGTGGACGGCTTCGTCATGGTCACGCGCTGGGACAGCACGACGCTGGACGACCTCCAGAGCGCGATGGCCCTCAACCCGGAACTCGCGGACAAGCTGATCGGCGCGGTCCTCAACCGAGCCGACCCGGCCGTCCTGAGCTTCTTCGACGACACGGTGCTGTCCCGCAGCGTCGACTACCTGCGCAGGACCACCGCGTCCGCAGTCCGGGCCACCCCCACCGCCGGAGTCGAGTATCCATGAGTTATCTCGAACAGGATCTCGTGCCCGCGGCTTACGCGGAGCCGGCCGCCGCGCCGCCGCTGACGAGCGTGATCCGGGGGGCGCTCGGCGTGCTCCGGCGCTGCTGGCGCCCGATCGCGATCGGCGCGGTGAGCGGGCTCGTCCTGGCGGCGGCGGTCGCCTACTCCCTGACGCCCCTCTACCGGGCCGCCGCCGAGATCTCGATCGACCCGCGCCGCCTCAGCGTCCTCGACACCAAGGACGAGCGCAAGCGCCAGGAACCGGTCTTCGACGGGGCCCGCGTCGACAGCCTGATCGAATCCGCCCGCTCCGACAAGACGGTGCGCGCCGTCGTGGCGGACCTGCACCTCGACGAGGACCCCGAGTTCAACGGCACCCGGCCCACGCTGCTCTCGCGGGTCCTGGGATGGCTGCCGGGGAGCGAGACGGAGGAGCCGTCCCAGGCCGACCGCCAGACGGCCGCGGTCGAGGCGGTGGGAGGCGCCTTCAGCGCGGCCCGCACGGAGGGCACGTTCGTGTTCGAGGCGCGCTTCCTCTCGGAGAGCCCCGTGAAGGCGGCGGTCGTCGCCAACGCGTTCGCGGCCGCCTTCCTGCGCGATCAGGTCCAGTCGAACAGCGAGACCTCGCAGCAGGCGGCCGCCTGGCTCAAGAACCGGCTGACCGAACTCTCCGCCCAGGCCGGCAAGGCGGACGGCGCGGTGGTGGCGTTCAAGCGCGAGCACAACATCGCCATCGCGGACGGCAAGTCCATCGACGAACTCGCCCTCACCGCGATCGGAGCGATGCTCACCGATGCCGCGGGCGCCACGGCGACCGCCCAGGCCAAGCTCGACCGCGTCACCGCCGTCGCCGCGCAGGGTACGCCCGACCTCGCCGTGGCCGACATGATCTCGAACGAGGTCATCACCAAGCTGCGGCAGCAATACTTCGACAACAACCAGCGGATCGCGGATCTGGCCTCGCGCTTCGGCGAGGACCATCCCCTGGTCAAGCGCCTGCGGGCCGACGGCGTCTCGACCCTCGCCTCCGTGCGCAGCGAGTTGCAGCGGATCGAGCAGGTCTACCGCTCCGACCTGGAGATCGCCCGCCAGCGCGAGGCGACGCTGCGCGCCAACCTCGCCGAGCAGATGCGCAAGACGAGCGACATCGGCGCCAACCAGGTCAAGCTCCAGGAACTGGAGAGCATCGCGCGCACCACGCGCAAGGCCTACGAGGACTATTCCCAGCGCTACATCCAGGCGGTCCAGCAGCAGAGCTTCCCCGTCTCCGAGGCGCGCCAGATCGCCGAGGCGACCCCGCCGACCAAGAAGTTCTCGCCCAAGCGCACGCTGCTGATGGCGCTGGGCTTCGTCGGCGGCGGCCTGAT
>NZ_BPRB01000039.1 GCF_022179685.1 Methylobacterium trifolii | reverse complement strand
CAAGCGACTGTTTACACCCGCCTCGCGAGGATGGGTGACGAGGCGCGGGTCCCCTCTCTCGTGCGGGAGAGGGACAGGGTGAGGGATGCGACGTCTGCGGAGAAACCTGGGTCCCTCACCCCAGCCCTCTCCCGCACGGGAGAGGGGGCAGCCCAGCGCTTCGAACGACTTGTCCGGTTACGTTGCACAGATGTGTAAATCCGGTCGCCCGTACGGGAGAGGGAGCAAGTCGCGTCGGTTGCAAGCCATCGCCACGTCATATCGTGGTCCGGCGATCGGCGGCAGCGAGAATCGTCTCGCGGACGCCGTCGAGATCGGCGTAGACGTCCGCGTTCAGGATACGCAAGACGGCAAAGCCCGATCGCTCGATCGTCTCGGTCCGCGCAGCGTCCCGGGCGATCTCGGCCTCGGTGGAATGGGTCGCTCCATCGACCTCGACGACGAGTTTGGCTTCGAAGCAGACGAAGTCGGCGACGGAGATGCCGATCGGGACTTGGCGCCGGAACTTCAGGCCGTTCAGAGCTCGGTTTCGCAGCACACGCCAAAGCTTCGCTTCAGCGCCGGTCTGATCGCGGCGCAGGACACGCGCCCGGCCGGTTGATCGCCCCACCCTATGCCGCCAGAGCGAACCGATCCTCGTCCTCGCCGACCTCCGCCGCCATGAACTGGGCCCGGGCGAGTTCCGCGAAGCGGCCGTTCTGCGCCACCAACTCGTCGAAGGCGCCCGATTCGACGATCCGGCCCTCGTGGAAGACGAGGATGCGGTCGGCGTTGCGGATCGTGGCGAGGCGGTGGGCGATGACGAAGGTGGTGCGGCCCTCCATCACCGTCTCCAGGGCGGTCTGGAGGCGGCGCTCGGTGGCCGCGTCCAGCGCCGAGGTCGCCTCGTCGAGGATCAGGATCGGCGGGTTCTTGAGGAGCGCGCGGGCGATCGAGAGGCGCTGGCGCTCGCCGCCCGAGAGGGACCGGCCGCGCTCGCCGATGATGGTGTCGAGCCCGTCCGGCTGGCGGGCCATGAACGCGCTGGCCTGGGCGCGGTCGAGGGCGTCGAGCATCTCGGCGTCGGTGGCGTCGGGGCGGCCGACCAGAAGGTTCTCGCGGATCGAGCGGGCGAACAGCATCGGCTCCTGGAACACCACGCCGATGTTGTGGCGGAGCGAGGTCAGGCCGATATCGCGGATGTCCATGCCGTCGATGCGGATGGCGCCGGCGGCCGGGTCGAAGCTGCGGTGCAGCAGGCCGAGCGTCGTGGACTTGCCCGAGCCCGTGGTGCCGACCAGCGCCACCGTCTCGCCGGCGCGCGCCGTGAGGTCGATCCCGTCGAGGGCCTTGCGGCGGCCGTCGTAGGAGAAGGCCACGTCCTCGAAGGTGACCTCGCCCTTGAAGCGGGCGACCTGCACCGCCTGGGGCCGGTCGCGCACGGCGGGCACCGTGTCGAAGATCGCGAAGAACTCGGCGATCTTCGGACCCTGCTGGAACACGCCGTTGACGAAGCCGACCACGTGGTCGAGGCGGGCGACGAGGGCGGTGGCGAGGCTCATGAAGGCCACGACCTCGCCGACCGTGGTCGAGCCGGCCTGGTAGAGCATGATGCCGGTGATGAAGACGGCCGTCATGGTGATGGTGGCCGAGGCGCGCGTGGCCACGTTGGCCAGCGCCCACCAGGACAGGACCGGGATCTGGGCGGCCAGCAGGTTGCGGATGATGTCGCGCATCGCGTCCTTCTCCGCCTTGGCGCGGGTGAAGGACTGGATCACGGCGACGTTGCCGAGCGCGTCCGAGGCGTGGGCGGCCAGCCCCGAATTGTAGTGCTCGACCCGGCCCTGGAGCGTCTCGGTGCGGCGCATCACGAAGGTGGTGAGCGCAGTGAAGACCAGCACCAGCACCACGAGGATGGAGCCGAGCTGCCAGTTCACGAACAGGGTCAGCGGCAGCAGCACACCGAGAGAGACGAGGGCGGCGAAGTGGTCGCGGAAGAAGCCGAGCCAGAACGTCGCCATGCCGTTCGTGCCCTCCAGCATGGCCTTGAGCACGGTGCCGGAATGGGTCGAGGAGTGGAAGGCGAGCGGCAGGTCGAGGACGTGCTCGAAGTAGTTCGCCATGGTCGAGAGGCGGTTGCGGTGGGCCAGACGGTCCGCGTGCAGCGCGATGGCGACGCCAGCCACGATCGTGAAGAGGCCGAACCCCACCCAGGCGCCGATCAGCGGCAGCATGGTGGCGAGCCCGTTCCCGCCGCGCTTGAGGTGCGAGAGCTGGTCGATGATGCGGCCCATGATCAGGGGCTCGGCGAAGGCCGCGACCGCGAGCATGACGTTGGCGGCGGCCAGGCCCAGGGCCAGCCTGCGGTCGGAGCCCAGCAGGCCCAGGACGCGCGCGTAGAGACGAACCAGCGACATCTCAGCTCCGATACCGACCCCGGCGCGGCCCGTGTTGCCCGGTGCCTGCGCGATCCCCTTGTCCGTGCACCGTCCGGCAGGATCGGACGATCCCGCCGCGAGGAGGTTGGTTGCCGATCGGACCCCTGTCTGACGGGGTCCCCAACGTCCTGGTACGGAACGGCTTATGCCAGGGGCTGGCTGAACGGCGCATGACGGGTGCGCCCTACGGATGCCCCCGCCTTTACGGTTCGTTCAGCAAGATTTCCTAACGCCGTGACGGAGCCCGCCGCAAGCGGGCAAGCGGCCCGGTCCCTCCGAAATCTGCGTCCGGCAACGGTCTCATGGATCTGCGCCAGGGCGGTCGTGCAGGCAGACGGTGACGCTCCTCAAGGAAGCCCAGCCAACGCCGACGACCAACGGCCTGCCGTAACACCGGACGGGCCGGTCCCGACCATCAGTCGGGATCGGCACCGATCGGGATAGCGCAACCCGGACGGAATCCGGTACGCGCGCCTTACTTCTTCTCTCTGCAGGCTATCGGATTCACACATCTCGCGAGGATGGGTGACGAGGCGCGGGTCCCCTCTCCCGTGCGGGAGAGGGACAGGGTGAGGGATGCGACCTCTCCGGACAGACCTGGGTCCCTCACCCCAGCCCTCTCCCGCACGGGAGAGGGGGGCCGGGCGGCGCTTCGAGCGACCTGTCCGGTTCCCCTGCGCGGGCGTGTGATTCCGGTAGCCTCTGCGGACGAGGGATGCGCCCCGAACGCGATTCTTTCGGTACGGCGATACAGGACGCACGCCGATCATCGCACGGCTCCGACCGCCCGCAGGTAGCGGAGCGTGCCGGGGTTGAGGGCCTCCACCGGCACGGCCCCGACAAGGTTCTTCGGATCGATCTCCCGCCCTTGCGGGTGGCGGCGGGCCATCGCGTCGCCGGCGGCGGCCGAGGCTTTCGCCAAGCGCTCGGCGGATGCGGGGTCCAGTCCGGGCCGGGCGAGGACGAGGCTCCACGATCCGACCGTCGCGATCGGAAAATCCTGGCCGCGGAACGTGCCGGCCGGAACCGTCAGGCGGCGCAGCGAGCGACGCGTCGCCAGGACCCGGTCGACGGCCTGCGGGTCGGGCCCGAAGAAACGCGCCCCGCCGGGCGAGGCCGCGAGCGTGGTGAAGCCCGGCCAGCCGAGGCCCCCGCCCCAGAGGGCGGCGGCACGCCCCTGCGAGACCAGACCGGGGCCGTCGCCGGCCCGCTCCAGGTAGAGCGGCTCGATGTCGCGATCGGGATCGAGCCCGGAGGCCTGCAGCACCGACCGGCCCATGGCGGTGAGGCCGGAGTTCCGGGTTCCCAGCGCCACGGCCCGCCCGCGCAAGGCGGCGATGCCGGAGACCGGGCTGTCCGCGGGGACGACGAAGAGGCCGGGCGTCGGATACATCGGGACGACGACCGTGAGGCCCGATCCGTTTGCCGGCTCGGCGGCGAGCGCGTCGTAGGCGAACTCCCCCTGTACGAGCGCGAGGTCGAGGGCGCCCGCGCGCAGCAGGCGCAGGTTCTCGACCGAGCCACCGGTCGCGCGGAGTTCGAGGATCAGGCCGGGATCGACCTCGCGGATCGCCGCGGCCAGGGCCTCGCCGTAGGCCGGGAACCCGCCGCCGGGCGTGGCCGTGCCGAGGACGAGGCGAAGCTCGGGCTGCTGCGCCTGCGACGGCCCCGACAGGCAGGCCAGCAGGATCGCCAGGAGGAAGGCCCGTAGACGCATCGTGAGGTCCGGGTTCGCCGCCCGACGCCCCGCGGCGCGAGGCCGGCGGAAAAGACTATTTCGCGGTCAGCAGGGCCCAGTAGACCTTGTACTTGGAGCCCGGCGCGAAGGCGGTGGCGATGCCCATGCGGGTGGCCTTGGGGTCGAGCATCACGGCGTTGTGGGGTGGGCTGTCGCGCCAGCCAGAGAAGGCTTCGGCCAGGGTGTGGTAGCCCGCTGACAGGTTGGCGTTGGCCGAGGCGTAGCCGAGCCGCGTGATCGCGTTCCGCACGGTCTGCGCCTGGCTCGGCCGGTCGGCCAGCGCCATGGAGGCGGCCTCGGCCTCCGCCAGGCGCTGGAGATCGGGATCGAGGGCGAGCGCCGGCTCGCCCCGGTTGCGGCGATAGGCCGAGATCATGTCGCGGGCCGCACCCGTGTCGAGCTGCGCCGTGCCCGTCGTCAGCGGGAGGTAGAGGCTCGGCAGGGCCGAGGTCGTGCCGGTGACGTCGCCGGCGCAGCCCGCGAGCAGCGCGAGGCCCGCGATTCCGAGACATGCCCCGGCGATTCTGCCCACGGTCCCCGACATTCCCGTCCCCTGCCCCGTCCGTCCCCGCCGCGTCAGGCGCCGGCGCTGCGCCGGTTGCGGGCCGAGCGCATCGGCTCCGCCTCGTCCTCGCCGGGTGCGGCCGGCGGGAATCCGAAGCGGCCGGCGATCTCGCCCAACGCATCCTGCATCCCGTCCAGGCCCTGCACCGTGACGATGCTGGAGCCGGGACCGAGCGGCGGGATGAATCCCGCCTCCGATAAGGTCTTGAACACCGCAAAGTTCAAGTCCGTCTGGACCTTCAGGCCCAAGGTCACGTCGACGATCATCACCACGAGTTCGAATTCCAGGAACGGGTCGCCGATCTTGCGGAACACCACACGCGGGGCCGGGTCCTTGAGCACGTCCGGATGCGCCTTGGCGCAGTCCACGATCAGCTCGGCCGCCCGCACCGGGTCCTGGTTGCGCAGGACGCCGACCGTGATCGTGACCCGCCCGGTGCGGTCGCCCCGGACCCGGTTCTTGACGATGCCGGAGATCAGGTTCGAGTTCGGCACGATGACGGCGGAGCGGTCGAAGGTCTGGATCTCGGTGGAGCGGACCGAGATGCGCTTCACGATGCCCTCGCTGTCGCCGATCACCACCTGGTCGCCGACGCGGATCGGGCGCTCCCACAGGAGCAGCAGGCCCGAGACGAAGTTGTTGACGATCGATTGCAGGCCGAAGCCGATACCGACCGAGAGGGCGCCGGCCACGATCGTGAGCTTCTCCAGGCTGAGGCCGAGATAGGAGAAGGCCAGCGCCAGGGCGAGCAGGAAGCCGCAATAGCCCGACACCGTCGAGATCGAGTTGCGCAGGCCGGCGTCGAGGTCGGTGGCCGGCAGGTAGGTCTGCTCCAGCCAGCGCTGCACCGCGCGGGTGACGATGCCGCCGAGGATCAGGATGCCGACGCCGATGGCGATGGTGGACAGCGAGATCGTGACGTCGCCGACCTTGAAGCCGAAGAAGGCCGAGCGGATCGAGGAAAAGATGTCCGTCGAATCGAGTCCCCACGGCGCCAGCACCAGCAGCGCGGCCACCAGGATCAGCAGGACGCGGGCGGCACCCGTGGAGAGCACCGCGATCTGGTTCAGGGAGCGCTTGCGCAGGCCGGTATTGGCCTGGAGCGCCGTGGCGAAGCGGGTGTCGTCGGCGAGCGACCCGCCGATGAAGGCGTCCACGCTCTGGACCAGCAGGTAGAGCAGCACGAGGACGCTCGCGCTCCAGACCAGCTGGTCGATCAGGAAGGTGGCGAAGGAGACGTAGCCGACGACGGCAGCGATCCCGATGACGCCCACCGCCGCCCAGCCGATCAGCCGGGCCGGGCCGCCGATGCCGGTGGTGGTCTTGGTCGGCACGTAGGGGCCGAAGCAATCCTCCTCCTCCTCCGCCTTGTCGGCGAAGCGGTGGAGGCCGATGGCCAGGATCAGCACCATGGCCAGCGCGCCGATGCCGCGGGTGGCGATGGAGATCGGCAGCGCCGCCGAGATCCCGGAATTGAGGGCTTCGACGGACTTCACCACAGTGATCACCGTGGCGATGCCGACGGAGAGCCGCGTGACGCGGGAGGCGGCGGCATCGCTCACGGGGGCCGGCCGCCAGACCGGCTTCTCGGGGGAGAGCAGGCCGTCGCACAGGGCCTCGACGAAGGCGATGAAGGCGAGCCCGGCCAGGATCGCGCCCGCCACCGGCAGCAGGCGCGAGGGCAGCAGGTCGGTGGCGTCCAACGCGTAGTAGACGGCGTAGGAGCCGACTACCGCCGGGACGGTGCCCAGCAGCAGCACCCGCCAGGCCCCGAGCAGGGTCTGCCGGCGGGTGGGCGCGACCTCGGTCACGTCGCGCCGTCCGAAGCGCGGGGCGATGTTGCGCCGCCCGAAATACAGGGCCACCGAGATGCCGAAGGCAAGGCCAAGGAACAGCAGGTTCCAGAGCGTGCCGTTGCGCGAGAACAGCAGGAGGATGTCGGAGAGCGCGCTCTGGAGGGAGCGGGTGTCGCGGGGGATGTCGGCGGCCACGCGGGCCCAGAGGCTCGGGCCGACCAGGGGCTGCGAGCGGGCGAACAGGTCCTTGGTGAAGGATTCGCGGCGGCGGTTCGAGACCCGGTCGATGAGCTGGTCGCCCTGGACGAGGAGGGAGCGGGCGAGGCGCTGCGTCTCGTCGATGCGGGCGGCGGCGGCGTCGCGCTCGACCCGCTCCTGGGCGACCTCCGGGCTCTCCTCGGCGTCCTTGGGCTTGGGGCCGAGCTGGGTCAGGCGCTCGCGGGCGGCCTCGAGCGGCGCGTCGAGGCGGCCGACCAGGGTGCGGATGTCGTCGGTGATCGGGCCGACCCCGTCGCGGATCGTGGCGAGGTCGACGGCCGTCAGCTCGGGCCGGGCGAGCGCCTTCTCGCTCCGGTCGAGCTCGGCCTTGATCCCGTCGAGCTTGGTCCGGACCGCCTTGAGCTGCTCGGACATCTCGGGCTTGGGGGGCGCCGGCTTGGCCTCCGCGGGCTTGGCCTCCGCGGGCTTGGCCTCCGCGGGCTTGGCCTCGGCGGGCTTGGCGTCCTGCCCCGCGGCCGCGGGCTTGGCCGGGGCGGCGGCGGGCGGCGGGGCGGGCTGGCCCCAGGCGAGGCCGGGGGCGAGGGCGAGGGCGCCCAGCAGCGCCAGCACGGCCAGACGCGGGGCGTCGCGCAGCGGGAAGCGCGCGGTCTCGCGCGCAAGCGGGCGTCGGCTCGGGCGTGGGTGCATGGGCATCCTTGTTCGTCGGCCGCGAGGGGCCCGCATGGGGCGCGGCATCACCCGGACTTCGGAGGCCCGAGCGGCAATCGGGGTGCGCGGAGCCGGCAGGGACCGACGCTGCGAGACCCCGCGCTGTTGGCCGAGCAATAGGGCGAAAGCGTGCTGCTGCCCACCCGCGACGCGCAGGGCTGCCGCCCGCGGCAGCTGTGGGTGCGTCCCCGCGCGCGGGGGCGGCGGCTTCACAAGCCTGTCACCCTGATATTAGACTAAGGCTTGATGGACAGGGCCTTTTCGTCGTCACGCGAAGGGTTGCGGCCGATCGGTATGCCCGACCGGCCCCGCCGCCCGCCGGATGTCGCCACCCGCTCCGGCCGCCGGCCGCACCGGGGAGCCGGTCCGTTCCCGAGCCCGACCCGCCCGCATGCGCCCGGTCACCGCCCGATCGAACATGACGCCGGGACGACGCGAAGCACGGTTCCCGCGCGTTGTCCCGTCAGGCAGCCGTTCCGAGAGTCGCGCCGATGATGGATCTTCAGACGCTGGTGCTGAACGCCGACTACCGGCCGCTCTCCTACAACCCGCTGTCGTTGTGGTCCTGGAAGGACGCGTTCACCGCCCTGTTCCTCGACCGGGTCACCCTCGTGGCGAGCTACGACGTGGAGGCGCGCTCGCCCAGCCGCTCGCTCCCCGTGCCGAGCGTGGTCGCCCTCAAGAACTACGTCACGCTCGCCCGCAGCCCGGCCTTCACCCGCTACAACATCTACCTGCGCGACACCTTCAGCTGCCAGTATTGCGGCCTGCGCCTGCCCTCGGGCGGCCTGACCTTCGACCACGTCGTCCCCCGCTCGCGCGGCGGCCTCTCGACCTGGGAGAACGTCGTGGCCGCCTGCAGCCCGTGCAACCTGCGCAAGGCCAACCGCACGCCGCACGAGGCCGAGATGCCGCTCCTGCACGAGCCGCGCCGGCCGACGCGCTACGAACTGCACCACCGCCAACCGGAATTCGACCACCGGCAGTACCACCACACCTGGCTCGACTACCTGTACTGGGACAGCGAGCTCGACAGCTGACCACAGGCCCCCGCGATCCCGGTCCACGGGATGCGATGCCGGACGGGAGAACTCCGATGGCGGCACGGCACGGAAACGATCTCGTCCTCGCAGACCTCGTCACCGCGAATCCCGATGTGATGGCAGGACGGTACGTTTTCAGGAACACGCGCGTGCCGGTCGAGGTCCTGTTCGAGAACCTCGCCGATGGCATGTCGCTGGACGAGATCCTTCAGGAGTACGAGACCCTGGACCGGCACGATGTCGTCGCAGTGCTGGAACTGACCGCGCACACGCTGACGGGCGGCTTCAGGGCGGCATGAGGGTCGTGGTCGATGAAGGCGTGCCGCGGCAGCTCGTGCAGGCGCTTCGCGACCGCGGGATCGACGCCTCCCGTTTCCAGGGGCATTGGACGTCGAAGACGAACGGAGAACTGATCAGGGCCGTCGAGGCCGACGGCTTCGCCGTGCTCGTGACCAACGACAAGAACATCGCAGACCAGCAGAGCCTGAGGGGCCGCAACATCGCAGTCGTGGCGCTGCCTCACAACAGGCGCCGGCCGATCGTCGAGCGCGTCGACGACATCGCCGACACGATCCGGCGGGCCGAGCCGGGACAGCACGTCGTGATGGGCCTCGATGGAAGCCGGATGGTGGTTCGCGCGACGGCGACCGGCCCGGTCACGCAAGCCATGCCGGCCGTGCCGCCCTTCGATCTGCCTTGACGAGCCCGAAGGCGGGGGCGGTCCCATACGAAATCCGTTCGCTCGCTTCGCGATGCGGATTTCGGCTTCGCTCAAGCGCCGCGCGGGCTTCGCGAGACCGTGTCCGCTTCAATCAAGCGGACACGGTCTCACTCGCCGGGGAAGCGCGGCGGCGGCTCATTGTACATCGGCAGGTTGTTGTTGCGGGGCAGGTAGCCGCTGACGATGGGCGGCGGCCCGTAGGGCCGGCCGGCATAGGGCGGCGGCGGGCAGGGCCGGAGGTGCGGCGGCGGTCCGTACGGGCCCGGCGCGGGGCCGGCACGGCCCCCGCACCCGGCCGAGGCGGGCGTCG
>NZ_BPRB01000038.1 GCF_022179685.1 Methylobacterium trifolii | reverse complement strand
ATGAACCGCCACGCCGCCCCCGTCCGGACGATGTAGCGCAGGCCGTTGAAAACCTCGCGAAGCTCGTGGTCCCGTTGCTCGGAATCCTCTCGCATCAGCCTCAGGTAAGGCG
Source organism: Methylobacterium trifolii (assembly GCF_022179685.1). Lineage (GTDB taxonomy): Bacteria > Pseudomonadota > Alphaproteobacteria > Rhizobiales > Beijerinckiaceae > Methylobacterium > Methylobacterium trifolii. Next base: position 19,482 of record NZ_BPRB01000038.1, on the reverse strand, counting down.
ACACGACAGCCCATTCCTCATCGCTCACGTCCGACGGGTAGGCAAGGCGATCAAGGCTCATCACCACCAACAGACACGTCGCCTAAAAGTTCATAACACGCTCTAGCTGCTGGAGGTGCTGAATGGCGCCGCCTCGATCCTCTACGGGCAACTCAGGCCGGGCTGCGACATCAACGCGATCAGCAAGCGCTCCCTCGGCGTGCCGTTCAACAAGATGAACTACACGGTCGGCACCTGCGGGCTGAAGGAGGTCTCGGGCGACTCCGCCGGCCTCGTTAACCCCGACGGGGAATGGTCTGACCGGCTGTTGCGCGACAGCGGCACGTTCGTCGACTTCACGCCGGACGACAAGTGCTACATCGCCCCGGCGATCACGTGGCGGCCGTCGATCGCGACCTCGGTGACGCTGCCGGGTAATTTATCAGGAGATCCAGACCAGGCATCAGCCGCCGCTGCCGGCGGTCGGCACGCTGCTCGACAACCCGCCGTTCGGCCGCTTCCCCGTCAACCGGTTCTATGGTGAGCCCGGCTTCGACAAGTTCGACAGCCGGTCCGGTGCGGTCGGCTACATCGTTGATCACGCCTTCTCGGAGGCGGTGCGCCTGCGGTACGCCGTGCGCTACTATCAGGCTGGCGTGGACTGGGACTATCTCTTGGTCCCGAGCCTGCAGGCGAACCGGCAGACCGCCACCCGCCGCATCAATTCTCGCAACGAGAACGCTACGGGCGTCACCAGCGACACGTCGCTCGAAGGGAAGTTCGCGACCGGACCGGTCGCGCACACCCTGCTCACCGGCATCGACTACTACCGCGCCTTCCTGAATTCCGAGCGCTATCAGACCGGCACCGTCGGCACGCTCAACGTCTACGATCCCGTCCACGGCCTCAGCGTCCCCAGGCCGAACTTCGCCGTCAACTCCGGTTCGAAGAGCCTCGTCGATCAGGTCGGCCTTTATGCCCAGGACTAGATCAGGTTCGACCGCTTCGTGCTGCTGCTGGGAGGACGCCAGGACTTCGCCAAGACCCAGAACCTCGCCTACCTGACCGGCGCTCGGATCGAGCAGAACGACAGCGCCATCAGTGGACGCGCCGGCCTCGTCTACCTCGCCGATCACGGCGTCGCGCCGTACGTCTCCTACAGCCAGTCCTTCGCTACCTTCGCGCAGACCGACCGCAACGGGAACCCGCTCCAGCCCACCACCGGCGAGCAGTACGAGGGCGGCCTGCGCTGGGAAATCTCTGGGGCGGACACCCTGATCAGCCCCGCGGTATTCGAGATCAACCAGAAGAACGCCCTGGTGCCGGACCCGGTCAACTCCGCGTTCCAGACACAGACGGGTGAAGTCCGCTCGAAGGGCTTCTAGGTCGAAGGCCGGACCAACTTCGGGCCGCTACAGCTTGTGGCCTCCCACTCCTACACCGATGCCCGGACCACGAAGACCACGGACTCGAACAACCTGAGCCAGCGCATCGCCGTGGTGCCCTACAACCTCGCCTCGGCCTTCGGCACCTACGACATCGGAACCTTCAGCATCCCCGGCCTGCGGCTCGGCCGTGGCGTGCGCTACGTCGGTTCGGCCAACATCCCGGGGTCGGCGTTCGACACCAAGGAGGCGACGCTGTTCGACTTGGTGGCGAGCTACGATTTCGGTGTGGCGGACCGCACTCTGGCCGGCTGGCGGGCGCAGCTCAACAACCGCAATGTCACCGACAAGATCTATGTCGGCTGCGCTGCGGCGACCCAGTGCAGGTATTACCCGCCGCGCAACGTCTTCGGGACGATCGCGTATCGTTGGTGAAAGGCCATTTCTCGGACGCTGATAATTGTCCCGATGCGAGATCGCGGCCGGGCCGTGGCGCAGCTCTTCGAGGATGGTTCCGCCGCGCTGAACCCGACCGATCCCGCACCGGTCAGGTGTAATCCGCCACCGGCTTCACAGGCCCGCTCCGAAGCAAGGTGTAGAGGAACGGCACGAACAGCAACGTCGAGGGCGTGCCGAAGGCGATGCCGCCCATCACGGCGCGCGCCAGCGCTGCGTTCTGCTCGCCGCCCTCTCCAGTGCCGAGCGCCATCGGAATGAGGCCCAGGAACATCGCGCCGGCCGTCATCAGCACCGGGCGCAGCCGGGTGTCGCCCGCTAGCAGTGCGGCCTCGGCCGCACTGCATCCCGTCGCCTCGCGATGCTCGCGGGCGAAGGTGACGAGCAGAATCGAGTTCGCCGAGGCGATGCCCACCGACATGATCGCGCCGAACAAGGAAGGGATCGAGAAGGTCGTGCCGGTGACGAACAGGCTCGCCACGATGCCGCAGAAGGCCAGCGGCAGGGCAGCCAGCACCACGACGGGATCCCCCCAACTCTGGTAGTTGACCGCCATCAGGAGGTAGACGGCGATCAATGCGATGCCGAGCCCGACGCCGAGGCGGAAGAAGGCCGAGTCCATGTTCTCGATCTGGCCGCGCACGCTGATCTTGTCAGGGGCCGGCAGGTCCTTCTGCGCGTCGGCCACGATTGTGCGGATCTCCTTGGCGACCGAGCCGAGGTCGGAATCCTGTACGGCTGCGTAGACGTTGAAGGTCGGCGCGGTGTTGACGTGGTTGATTACCGTCTGCACCCCCTGGCGCCGGAAGTCAGCGACGCTGGACAGCAGCGTCAGCACGCCGGGCTGGTCGCCCTCGCCGCGCACGAGCAGCGGGGTGTTGCGCAGGGCCGTGAGGGAGTCGTTGCGGTATTCGGGCGTCTGCACCCAAAGTTGGTAGGGGATGCCGGTCTTGGGGTCCGACCAGAAGTTCGGTGTCACCTGGAAGGAGCCGGCCAGCGACACGTTGAGCCCCTGGGCCACCTGCTGCTGGGTCAGCCCGAGTTCCGAGGCCAGGCGCCGGTCCACGTCCACGAAGAATTGCGGCGTGCCCACGATCTGATGGAGGTGGACGTCCACCGCGCCGCGGGTCTCCTTGAGGCGGGCGGCGATGCCCTGCGCCACCGCGAGGTCCTTCTCTGTGTTGCGGCCCGAGACCTGAATGTCGATTTGCGCCACCGTGCCGAAGTTGAGGATCTGCGTGATGATGTCGGAGGGCTGGAAGTAGACGACGAGATCGGGGAAGCGCTCGCGCAGGGTCTCGCGCAGCCGCTTGGTGTAGGCGGCAACCGGGCCGTGACCCTGCTTGAGGTTGATGAGCATCTGGCCGTCGTTGTTGGCCACGAATGAGCCGTCCGAGAAGGCGAAGTTGTAGTTGTTCGAGGGCACGCCGATGTTGTCGAGGACCTGCTCGATCTCGCCCTCGGGGATCACCTCGCGCACCGTCGATTCTACCGCGGCGAAGACCTGCTCGGCGGTCTCGATGCGCATGCCGGGGCGGGTGCGCAGGTGCATCGTGATCTGGCTCGAGGCGACCTGCGGGAAGTAGTCCTGGCCGACAAAGCCGAAGAGGGCCGCACTGCCGGCTAGGATCACACCGACGAAGACCAACGTCGCGGTGCGGTGGCGCAGGATGGCGTGCAGCAACCCGAGATAGCCCCGGTGGAAGCGGGCGAACCGCGCCTCGAAGCCGTGCCGGAAGCGGCCTGCGGTGCGGAAAAGAGGTCCGAAGAGATAGGCAAGCGCCCGACCGATCCGGCCCCGCCGGGGCGGCTTCGCGCCGTCGCCATGGCGCTCGGCGTATTCGCGGGCCACCAGTACGTCGATCAGCACCGGCACCAGGGTGCGCGACAGCAGGTAGGAGGTCAGCATCGCGAACACGACGGCTAGTGCCTGCGGCGTGAACAGGTATTTGGGCGTGTCGGTCAGCGCGAAGACCGAGACGAAGGCCGCGCAGATCGAGAGGGTCGATATCAGAGTCGGCTTGGCGATGCTGGCTGCCCCCTCCACCACGGATTCGCGGAAAGGCTGGCCCTCCTCAAACAGGCGGTAGGTGTTCTCGATCGCTACCGTGGCGTCGTCCACCAGGATGCCCACCGCCAGGGCGAGGCCGCCCAGCGTCATCACGTTGATGGTCTCGCCTAGCGCCGCGAGCACGGCGAGCGAGGTCAGGATCGAGAGCGGGATCGAGATCAGCACAACGATGGTCGAGCGCCACGAGCCCAGGAACAGGAGAATCGTCAGGCCGGTCAGGCAGGCGGCGATGGCGGCCTCGTGCACCACGCCCTCGATCGCGGCCGAGACGAAGACCGACTGGTCGAACAGTGGCTTGATCGTCATGCCCTCGGGGGCGGCGGCGCGGATCTCGGGCAGCGCCTTTTTGACGTTCTCCACCACGTCGAGGGTCGAGGCGGTGCCATTCTTGAAGATGCGCATCAACACGGAGTGCAGCCCGTCCGAGCGCACGATGTTGACCTGCGGTGGGCCGCCGTCGCGCACATAGGCAACGTCGCGCACCAGCACGGGCTGGCCGGCCACGACCTTGATCGGGATCTGGTTGAGGGCCTCCAGGGCCTCCGGCGTGGCGTTGAGCTGGATCGGGTATTGTTGCTCGCCGATCTTAGCCAGACCGGATGGGACGGTGAGGTTCTGCGCCGTCATGGCGTTGGTCACGTCCAGCGCCGTCAGCCCCAGGGCCTGGAGGGCGTGCAGGTCGAGGTCGACCATGATCTGGCGCGGCGTGCCGCCGAAGGGGGAGGGCAGGGTCGACCCCGGCACCTGCACCAGGCGCTGGCGGATGCGGTATTGGGCGTAGTCGTAGACTTTGGTCAGACTCTCCTTTGTGGAGGTCAGGGCGAGCTGGATCACCGGTACGGAGGAGGCGGAGAAGCGCAGCACGATCGGCGGCTGGACGCCGGGCGGCATAGCCGAGCGGATCGAGTTCATGGCCGAGACGACCTGGGAGATCGCCAGGTCGATGCTCACCTGCGTGTCGAAATAGACCTTCTGGACCGCCGTGCCCTGCAGGGTGGTCGATTCCATCCGGCGGATATTGTTGACGTTGTTGGAGAGGGAGAACTCGGCGTAGGTCGTGATGCGCCGCTCCATCTCCGTGGTGGAGAGGCCGGTATAGGTCCAGACCACCACGACCACGGGGATGTCGACGGTGGGCAGCACGTCCTTGGGCGCCACCACGATCGCCGCCACGCCGCCGAGCGACATCAGCACGGCCAACACGTAGATCGTGATGCGGAACTTCAGCGCGTAGCGAACGAGGCCCATGCGGTCTCCGCGATGCGGCTCTCGTGCCCCATCATCGCATCATGAATGCAGTCTCCACCGGATGGTACGATTGTTTCCAAAGCATGTCCGGGCCGGCTGGCGCGCGCGATGCCGCAGTCCGGGGCCGGTCACATTGCCTTGCCGGGTTTCCCGTCCTTCTTCTTCCGTGGCGGCGTCTCGCCCTTCGGGTCGGCCGGGCAGATGCCCTTCAGCACGGTCCACTCGGCCTCGTCGAGAATGTGCCTCTTGTCCGCGTCCGGCCCGGCAAGTCCTCGGATGGTGGCGGCGCGCTCGCGGGTGAAGGGGTGGCTGCGCAGAAAGGCCGCGTCATCGTCCGCCTCGTCCTTGGCGATGCGCTCTAGGATTGCGGCAAGGCCCGCGCCGTTGCCGCCGACGCGGGTCGTCATCGCGACGGCGTATGCGTCGGCCGCCCGCTCGGCGTCGCGGCTGTAGCCGGCCGAGAGGGCGGCCTGGCCGAGCGCCACGACGATTGTGGAGCCGGTGAGGTCGCCCAGGATCAGGCTCAGCAGGAACGAGGTGCCCGAGGCCTGGATCAGCGCCCGCGTCGGGTCGCGCACGGCGACATGCCCGAACTCGTGGGCCAGCACGCCCGCGAACTCGTCCGCGTTCCGCGCCTTGGCGATGAGGTCTGAGAGGACGATGACGCGGGCGCCCGGCAGCGTCAGGGCGTTCGCCGTGTTGTGGCGGCGCACCACGACCTTAAGGTCCGGGGGCAGGCCGCCGCCTGCCGTCATGCGCGCCACGAGGCGGTCGAGGACGGCGCGTGCGGCCGCGTCCTTGCAGAGTGGCGGATCGTCGAGGAGGCTGACGACCTGCCCCTCTACCGCCGCGCCGAAGCGGGATTCGACGCCGGCCGGCAGGAGGGGCGCCAGCAGGCCGGCGAGGGCCGGAACGCCGAAAATCGCCACCAAGAGCACCGACAAACCGGCCGCGACCGACCAAAGCACGATCTTCAGAGTGCCACCTTCCTCCGGGCGCTGGCGCAGGTCAGGGCAGCGGGCCGCGAGCGCCGCCGCGAGGGCCTCGTCGGAGAACTCGATGCGGCCAGGCTCGGCCGGGACCGAGAGCCGCGTCAGCGGGGGCAGGGCGTCGCCGGCCCGGAGGTCGATTAGGCTCCAGTCGCGGCGCAACGCCGGCCCCGCGATCTCCAGGGTGTGGTCGGTCAGGCGCAGGGAGACCGGGTGCGGCTGGGCGCTGTGGCCGTCGAAATAGGTGCCGGCCGCCGTGATCGGCTCCATCAAAAGCCGATCTGGAGGGCGCCGCCCACGTCGAGTGCGTCGGCGAGGCCCTCGTTCAGGCCGCTGCCGGGCCCTTGCGCGGAGGCCAGCACCCGGTTCAGGGCGTCCGCGTCCAGGATCACCGTGCTCGTCGCCACCGCAGCCCAGAGCCGGGCTTGGATTAGGCGGACTTGGAGGACTGTGAAGATGAGCGCTCCGCCGAGGTAGAGCGTGATTCCGCCGATGGTTAGGGCCCAGTGCGTACCGCTTCCGCCGGCTGCCTGCGCCGCGAGGCCCACGATGGCCGCCAGCACGGCAACGAGGACGACGAACCCGAGGATCGTGAGGACGTAGACGATGTAGGGCCAGTAGTACTGCCGCGCCCGCAGGCTCGAGGCCAGCCGCACAGGCCCGAGGCTCGCCGCCGCCATGAACGCGCGGGTCTCCCGCGCCCGGTAAAAGGGGATCAGCAGCAATGCCGCCGGCAGGCAGATTCCGGCCAGGACCACGAAGGCGATCCCCAGCGTGGCGGTGGCCGTGCCGGCATAGGCGGGGTTGAAGCCGAAACCGCCCGGCTTGCCCCCGCCCTTGGGGACGAACAGGTCGGCGGGGACCGTGAAGTGGTTGGCCGCCAGGAAGGCGAGGCCGACGGCCAGCAGCGGCAGCAGGCCGACCGCGTAGATCAGCAGCCAGGGCCCGAGGATCGCGGTGCCCCGCGCCGAGGACTCCATCCGGCTCGTCCCCACCAGGGTGTGGCGGATGCGGTAGCGCTCCAGGCTCGCCCGCATGAACGGGAAGGCGAGGCCGAGGGTCAGGAGCGTGACGAGCCACCAGCCGGCGGCCATCGCGGCGTAGGCGAGGCCCGAGCCGTCCTGGCCGAGGCGGATGCCGCGCCACAGGGTGCGCATCGCCCGGTAGCGCCGGCCGCGGTAGATCGCGAACTGCCCGAGCACGAACAGGAACAGGAACGAGATCACGGCCGAGAACGGCGCGATCTGCGGCACCGCGAGGGCCACCGCGAACAGGCCGATATAGACCGGCACCAGGATGGCGAGCGCCACGAGGAAGCCGAGGAACAACTCCTTGCCGGTGCCGGTGTACTCGCCCGGCGAGCCGTCCACGACGGTGCGGCTCCAGAAGAAGCGCCGCAGGTTCGTCATGTACCAGAAGCGGTAGATGCCGAAGGTGACGAGCGACAGCAGGAAGCCCTTGACGGCGATGCCCGTCAGCCCGGTGACCCGCAGGTCGAAGGTGACGCCGCCTCTGCGCGACGGGCTTCCGCCCGCCAGACCCCCTGCATCCATCAGACCGCTCCCGCTCAGTCCGGCGCCGCGCCGCGGCCGCCTCCTGCATCCCGCACGCTTATGGCGGGGTGCGCGCATCGGCGAGGCGGGAAAACGCACATCGCCGAGAGGCCGGCGTCCGGCCACCGTCCGGCCGCCTCCGGTGTCAGCGCAGCAGGGTCGCCTTGTCGACCTGGAGGCTTGCGGCGATCTCGTCCAGCGCCTTGTGCTCCACGTCGCTGATGCCGCCGAAATCGGCCACGTCCGCCGCGATCAGGAACACGTCCTGGCGCTGGTCCACGGGGCGCTCGACGATGGCCTGGACGAGGCGCAGGTTCTCGATACGCCCGGCGCGGGTCTTGGCGCGGGCGATGCCCTCGTAGAGTTCCTGCTCGATCCGCAGGGTGTCGTAGGATTTCTCGAGGATCGGGTTGGCGCGCATGCCCGTGATCGCCGATTCGATCTCCTCCTCGGCCACGTCGCCGTCGGCGATGATGACGTTGGCCGCCGCCGAGACGGCCGCCTGGAGGAACACCGCATCGCCGGCATAGGACATGATCGTCCGGCCGAACCGAAGGATGGCGTCCTGGAATATGCTCATGCCCACCTCCCGCTGAGGCGAAAGGCAGGCATCGGCCCGGCCGAGTCAAGTGCCCGCAAGCGGTTGCCCACGCCGGCTCGTCCGACGATGCGGCCTCCGCACCGGGCGATCCGGCGGCGGGTCAGCAGCAACGGAACCCGCTGGTGTTGCCGACGCCGAAGCGGGCGTTCTCGCGGTTGCGGAAGAACTCCGTCTCGGTCATCGGCTCCCGGTCGGGGTGGGTCTTGCGGACATGCGCGGCGTAGGCCGCGTAGTTTCCCTGTCCCACCATCAGCCGGGCGCCGTCGCAGACGCATTGTGACAGCGTCTTCCAGCGGTCCCGCAGGCTCTGCTGCGCGTCGAGCATACGCCTACTCCGCCGGGACGGCGCGCGCGTCCGTCTCCAGGGCGGTCCAGCGGTCGGCCCGGAAGGCGCGCAGGCAGGCCAGGATGCCGAAGGCGGCGATGGCCACGACGAGGGCGATGAACATCGCGGCGAGCGCCGCGTCGATGCGGTCGTTGAACACGATCTGGCTCATCTGGCCCGCGTCCTTGGCTGGCGCCAGCACCTTGCCCTCCGCCATCGCCGAGGCGTAGCGGTCGGCATGCGCCAGGAAGCCGATGCGCGGGTCGGCGGAGAAGATCTTCTGGTAGCCGGCGGTCAGGGTGCAGATGCAGAGCCAGACCGTGGGGATGATCGTGACGAAGGCGTAGCGCTCGCGCTTCATCTTGAAGATCACCACGGTGCACAGCGTCAGCGCCACGGCGGCCAGCATCTGGTTCGAGATGCCGAAGAGCGGCCACAGGGTGTTGATGCCGCCCAACGGGTCGGTCACCCCCTGGTAGAGGAAGTAGCCCCAGGCCGAGACGCAGAGCGCGGTGGCCAGGATGCTCGGCACCCAGGCCGTGGTCTGCTTGAAGGACGGGATCGCGAGCCCGAGCAGGTCCTGCAGCATGAAGCGGCAGGCGCGGGTGCCCGCATCCACGGCGGTGAGGATGAACAGGGCCTCGAACAGGATCGCGAAGTGATACCAGAAGGCCATCATCCCCTTGCCGCCGATGGCGCTGGAGATGATGTGCGCCATGCCGACCGCGAGCGTCGGCGCGCCTCCGGCCCGCGAGATGATGCTGCTCTCGCCCACGTCCTTGGCGGTCTGGACGATCAGGTCGGGGGTCGCGGCGAAGCCCAGCGCGGTCACCGCGGCGGCGGCGCTCTCGGGTGTGGTGCCGAGCAGGGCGGCCGGCGAGTTCATGGTGAAGTAGACGGCCGGATCGATGACGCAGGCGGCCACCAGCGCCATTACCGCGACGAAGCTCTCCATCAGCATGCCGCCGTAGCCGATGAAGCGGGCGTCGGCCTCGGTGGCGATGAGCTTGGGCGTGGTGCCCGACGAGATCAGGGCGTGGAAGCCCGAGACGGCGCCGCAGGCGATGGTGATGAACAGGAACGGGAAGAGCTGGCCCGACCAGACTGGCCCGGTGCCGTCCACGAACTTGGTGATCGCCGGCATGCGCAGGTGTGGGGCGACGAAGGCGATGCCCAGCGCCAGGCCGACGATGGTGCCGATCTTGAGGAAGGTCGAGAGGTAGTCGCGCGGGGCGAGCAGCAGCCAGACCGGCAGGATCGAGGCGATGAAGCCGTAGCCGATCAGCATCCAGCAGAGCTGGGTGCCGGTGAAGGTGAACATCGGCCCCAGGACCGGATGGTCGTTGATGCTGCCGCCGTAGACGATGGCGAGCATCAGGAGCACGAAGCCGAGGATCGAGACCTCGCCGATCTTGCCGGGCCGGACGTAGCGCGAATACACGCCCATCAGCATCGCGATCGGGATCGTCGCCATCACCGTGAAGGTGCCCCAGGGGCTGTCGGCGAGCGCCTTGACCACGATCAGGGCCAGCACCGCCAGCAGGATGATCATGATGAGGAAGGTGCCGAACAGGGCGATGATGCCGGGGATGGTGCCGAGTTCGGCCCGGATCAACTCGCCCAGGGAGCGCCCGTCGCGGCGCATCGAGACGAACAGCACCATGAAGTCCTGCACGGCGCCGGCCAGCACCACCCCGGCCAGGATCCAGAGCAGGCCCGGCAGGTAGCCCATCTGCGCGGCGAGCACCGGGCCGACGAGGGGGCCGGCGCCGGCGATGGCCGCGAAGTGGTGGCCGAACAGCACCGTCCTGTTGGTGGGGACGTAGTCCAGGCCATCGTTGTGGCGTACGGCCGGGGTGACCCGGCTCGGGTCGAGGCGCATCACGTGGTCGGCGATGAACAGGGAGTAGTAGCGATAGGCGATGATGTAGGTGCAGACCGCCGCCACCACGATCCAGAGGGCGTTGACCGCCTCGCCGCGCTCCGTGGCGACGATCGCCAGGGCCGCCGCGCCCAGCGCTCCCACCAGGGCCCAGGGCCCGTGTTTGCCGATTGCGCCCATCGTCTCGCTCCCGTTGCCGGCTCTCGAGGGCCGGCACTCGGGCTCGTTTCTGACGGAAATCTCCGCGCGTGAAAACACGTCTCGTTCACCACGGGCGGACAACCGGGCGATCCTGTCGCATCCCGCCGCGCGCGCGGCGTCCCGGTTTGACGCCCGGCGGCCCCGATCCTAGACCGCAGCCTCTGGATCAGCGGTGGAGACGGTGATGGCGAAGGTCGCGTTCCTCGGTCTCGGCGTGATGGGCGGCCCGATGGCCGGGCATCTCGCCGGGAAGGGCCACGCGGTGACGGTCTACAACCGCACCGCGGCCAAGGCCGAAGCCTGGGTGAAGGCCCATGGCGGATCGCAGGCTTCCACGCCCCGCGCGGCGGCGCAGGGTGCCGAGATGGTGTTCGCCTGCGTCGGCAACGACGACGACCTGCGCGGCGTCGTCCTGGGCGCGGACGGGGCGCTGGCCGGCATGAGCGCCGGCGCGGTCTTCGTGGACCACACCACGGCCTCGGCCGAAGTCGCCCGCGAACTCGCCGCCGCGGCCTCCGAGAAAGGTGTGGGCTTCGTCGACGCCCCCGTCTCAGGCGGCCAGGCGGGCGCCGAGAACGGCGTGCTCACGGTGATGTGCGGCGGGGACGCGGGCACCTACGCCAAGGTCGAGGGGGTGATCGCGGCCTACGCCCGCGCCTGCCGGCTGATGGGTCCGGCGGGCGCCGGCCAGCTCACCAAGATGGTCAACCAGATCTGCATCGCCGGGCTGGTTCAGGGCCTGTCGGAGGGCGTCCACTTCGCCAAGCGCGCCGGGCTCGACGTGGAGGCGGTGCTCGACGTGATCTCCAAGGGCGCGGCCGGCTCCTGGCAGATGGAGAACCGCGGCGCCACCATGAACGCGGGCAAATTCGATTTCGGCTTCGCGGTGGACTGGATGCGCAAGGACCTCGGCATCCTCCTCGACGAGGCCCGGCGCAACGGCGCCAAGCTCCCCGTGAGCGCCCTCGTGGACCAGTTCTACGCCGAGGTGCAGGCCATGGGCGGCAACCGCTGGGACACGTCGAGCCTGGTCGCGCGCCTGGAGCGGTAGGCACGGGCCTGTGGGCGAGACCTTCGCCCTCGCCTACAGGCCGCCCTACGACTGGGCCGGGATTCGGACGTTCCTGGCCGGCCGCGCGATTCCCGGCATCGAGGTCGTGGGGTCGGAGAGCTACCTCCGCAGCGTCGCTCTCGCGGGCGGGCAGGGGTTCGTCACGGTCGGGCACGGCGCTGGCGACGCGCTTGCGGCTCACATCCGCTTCCCGGATGCGGCGGCCCTTCCGGAAATCCGGGCGCGCCTGCGCCGCCTGTTCGACTGCGACGCCGACCCGAATGTGATCGGCGCGCATCTCTCCGCCGACCCGCATCTGGCGACCCTGGTGGCCGCCCGCCCCGGCCTGCGGGTGCCGGGCGCCTGGGACGGGTTCGAACTCGCCGTGCGCGGCATCCTCGGGCAGCAGGTCTCGGTGGCGGCCGCGACCCGGCTCGCCGGGCGCCTGGTCGCCGCCTTCGGCACGCCGCTCTCCGAGGCGACGGGGGCGGGGCCGACGCACGTCTTCCCCACGCCCGAGCGCCTCGTGGAGGCGGATGTCGCCGCCGCCCTGAACATGCCGCGGGCGCGGGGCGCCGCGATTCGGGCGCTGTCCGCCGCGCATCTGTCCGATCCCGGCCTGTTCGCGCCGGGCCCCGACCTCGCGGCGGCGCTCGCGCGGCTCACGGCGATCCGCGGCATCGGACCCTGGACGGCGCAGTACATCGCCATGCGGGCCCTGCGCGAGCCCGACGCCCTGCCGGTCGGCGACGTCGGCCTGATGCGCGCCCTCGACCTCGGCGCCGGCCGCCCGAGCCCGGCCCAGCTCCTGGCGCGGGCGGAGGGCTGGCGGCCCTGGCGCGCCTACGCCGCCCTGCACCTCTGGGCGAGCGATACCCCGGTGCAGGTGTCTTGAGGACCTGTTTGAACTCCAATCAATCCCCTCATCCTGAGGTGCTGCGAAGCAGCCTCGAAGGAGCCCTCCAGATATCGCAGAGACTTCTGGAGGGCTCCTTCGAGGCTTCCGCTGCGCGGAAGCACCTCAGGATGAGGGGGATTGTTAGGAGAGGCGATTTAATCAGCGAATTTTACTGTCCGGAATTTATTTTCTGACATCGAAAAATCAACTTCCGAAGCGCTCGAACTTCGGAAAACTGCGCGTCATCAGGCTGCCGGCCTCGGCCCGGTGGCCCATCCACTTCTCCAGCACCTGCGGGTTGGCGAGGCGCGCCTGGCCCGCGCTGTCGCGCCAGGGCAGGCCGTCACTCAGCCTGAACACGCAGGCATCCACCAGGCTCGTCTGCCGGCAGCGCTGGAGGCGCACGCCCTTGCCGCGGGCGAGTTCCGGCAATTCGCCGAGGGGGAAGACGAGGAGCAGCTTGTCCGCGCTGCACACGGCCACGTGGTCGCCCTCGCCCGCCGGCACCAGGAGGGCGGCGGTGGCGTCCCCGTCGAGCCCGAGGATGCCCTTGCCCTTGCGGGTGTTGGCCACCAGCGCGTCGGCCGGCGCCAGGAAGCCGCGCCCGTCCGTGCCGGCGATCAGCAGGCGGCTCTCCGGCCGGTAGGGCAGGGCGGCGACGACCTCCGTGCCGTCCTCGAAATCGACCATCAGGCGGACCGGGTCGCCGAAGCCCCGCCCACCCGGCAGCTTGGCGGCCTCCAGGGTGTAGACCTTGCCGTTCGAGGCCAGCAGCAGGATCTTGGCCGTGGTCTCGCTGGGAAACGCGATCTTGAGGCTGTCGTCGCCCTTGAAGGCCACCCCGGAGAGGTCGGCCACGTGGCCCTTCAGCGCCCTGACCCAGCCTTTCGCCGAGACGATCACGGTGACGGGCTCGCGCTCGACGAGGGCCGCGGTGAAGTCGATGCCGGCGGTGTCGGGCGGGTTCTGGAGGGTGGTGCGCCGCTTGCCGAGCCGGGTCTCTGGCCCGAAAGCCTTCTTGACCGCCCGGATCTGCTGGGTGACCGTCTTCCACTGCGCAGGCTCCGAGCCGAGCAGGGCCTCAATGCCCTCCTTCTCCTGCGTCAGCGCCTCGAACTCGCGCTTCAGCTCCATCTCCTCCAGGCGGCGCAGGGAGCGCAGGCGCGTGTCGAGGATGGCGTTGGCCTGGAGTTCGGTGAGTTCGAACCGGGCCATCAGCGCGGCCTTGGGCTCGTCCTCCTCGCGGATGATGCGGATGACCTCGTCGAGGTCGAGGTAGACGATGAGCAGGCCGCCCAGGATCTCCAGGCGCCGCTCGATCTGGCCGAGGCGGTGGCGCGAGCGGCGCTGGAGCACGACGCGGCGGTGGTCGAGCCACTCGCGCAGCACCTCGGCGAGCCCGATCACCTTGGGCACGAGGCCGCCCACCAGCACGTTCATGTTGAGGGGGATGCGGGCCTCCAGCTCCGTGAGCCGGAACAGGGATTCCATCAGGATCACGGGGTCGACGCTGCGCGAGCGCGGCTCCAGCACCACGCGCACGTCCTCGGCCGATTCGTCGCGCACGTCGGCCAAGAGCGGCAGCTTCTTCTCCTGGAGGAGTTCGGCCATCTTCTCGATCAGCCGGCCCTTCGGGATGCCGTAGGGGATCTCGGTGACGACGATGTTCCAGGTGCCCCGCCCCAGGTCCTCCTTGGCCCAGCGGGCGCGGACCCGGAAGCTGCCGCGGCCGGTGCGGTAGGCCTCCGTGATCGACTCGGCCGAATCGATCAGGATGCCACCGGTGGGGAAGTCCGGCCCCTGCACGAAGGTGTTGAGCTGGGGCGAGGTCGCCTGCGGGTGGGCGATCAGGTAGAGGGCCGCGTCGCAGAGCTCGGCCGCGTTGTGGGGCGGGATCGAGGTCGCCATGCCGACGGCGATGCCCTGGATGCCGTTGGCGAGCAGGTTCGGGAAGGCCGCCGGCAGGACCGAGGGCTCCTCCTTCTCGCCGTTGTAGGAGGGCCTGAAGTCGACCGTGTCCTCGTCGAACCCGTCGAGGATGAGCCGCGCGACCTCGGTGAGCCGCGCCTCGGTGTAGCGGTAGGCCGCCGGCCCGTCCCCGTCGATGTTGCCGAAGTTGCCCTGGCCGTCCACCAGCGGATAGCGCTGGGCGAAGTCCTGCGAGAGCCGCACCAGGGCGTCGTAGATCGCCTGGTCGCCGTGGGGGTGGAAGTCGCCCATCACGTCGCCGACGATCTTGGCGCACTTCTTGTGCGGGGTGTTCGGGTCGAGGCGCAGCAGGCGCATGCCGTAGAGGATGCGCCGGTGCACCGGCTTCAGGCCGTCGCGGGCGTCCGGCAGGGCCCGGTGCATGATGGTGGAGAGCGCGTAGCGGAGATAGCGCTCCTCCAGCGCCGATTTCAGTTCGACGCTCTCGATGCCGTCACCGGCGGACGGCGGCTCGAAGGGCTGGCCCATGACGGCTCCGGTGATGGTTGAAAATGGAACATAGCACGAACGTCATGTCCCGGCAGCAAGGCCGAGTGCGACGAATCGTGCCCGCTCCTCCGGGACGGGGAGGGCGCGGGGTTCCCAGATGTGCTGGCGCAGGAAGTACCCGGTCAAGGTAAACCCTTGCGAAACGCCGTCCGGCCCCGGCGCGCCGCCCTCGCGCAGGAAGCCCGGCAACGGCAGCAGCCGATCGCGAAAAGGCTCGCCGGCCGATGCGCTGACCGCGCGGCCCGTGCGGGGCGAGACGTAGACGAGGGCGTCGTTGCCCCCCGTGGCCGCGCATTCCGAAAAGTCGAGGCCGAAGCCGAGTTCGGACAGGATCGCCAGTTCGAAGCGCACCATCAGCGGCGGGGCGACCGCCCCGTCGTCGAGGTGCTCCACCAGCACGCGGGCCGCCTCGTAGAGGTCCGGGTGTGGGTCGCGCTCGGGCAGGAGGCGCAGCAGCCCGGCCATGTGGGTGACGCCGTAGAGGGCCAGACTCGATCCGATCAGCCGCGAGACCTGTGAGTCCAGGGGCTCGACCCGGTAGGCGCCCAGGCCCTCGTCGAGGCGGGCCCGCCACGTCACCCGCACCCGGTTGCCGGGCTGGAGCACGGGCTGCATCCGGCGCGAGCGCCCGCCGTGGACGAGGCCGAGATGGCGCCCGTGCGCGCGGGTCAGGGCCTCCAGAACGGCGCCCGTCTCCCCGTGCCTGCGCACGCCGAGCACGAGGGCGTCGTCGGTCCACTGCATGGGACCACCATAGGGAATTTGCCGGAGTTTGCGACAGCCCCGGTGCGTCCAGCGCTTCCGGACGGCCGGCAGGGGCGATAACCCTAGGTCGCCAGGGAGGATTTTTTGGATGCCGCTTCCGCACCCGCACCATGCCGCGCTGCTCGCCGTCTCGCTTGCCGTGTCGGGCTGCACCACGGCGAGCCCCGCGCCGGAGGCCGCCGCACCCGCGACCTTGCGCGAAAAGATCGCGGCGCTGGCGCTCGCGCAGGTCGCCTTCGGCTCGGTCTCGCTGCTGCCGGTGCGGTTCGAGAGCAGCCGCATCGCCGGGCCGTTCGAAGATGGCGGGCGCACCCTCTACTGCGTGTCGAGCCAGATGAAGGGGCGCAGCTTCGGCAAGGCGGAGCGCCCGAAGGTGGTGGTCCGTGAGGACAAGGCGGCCGGCCGCATCAGCGTGATCGACGACGACGAGGTCTGCTCCGGGCACCGCAGCGAGCCGTTTTCGGAGTTGGATCGCCTCGGCAACGGGCGTTGAGGCGGTGTTTTGGCGTGGCGTATCGGCCGGCTCGACCGACCGCTGTCGACCCTTTGCAGAGATCAGGAACGTCCGCCTGCGGGCTGCTCGGTCAGACTGAGACCTACTACGGGGACGACCCGACTTGTGGCCGATGCGAAGCAGGTCCGAAGCGAGCCGCCGCGAAGTCGAGGAACGACCGGAGCTTGGGCGTAAGACGTCAGTCCGGAGCGTAGAGAATGTGAAGTGGTCGTTCCGAGCGCCACTCAGGCAGGATGTGCACCAGCCGTCCCGTCGCCACGTCGTCGGCCAACACCTCCTCGACGTGCAAGACGATGCCCAGCCCTGCCAGGGCCGCCTGCCGTAGGGCCTCACCGCTGTTGGTCGAGAACCGCGAGACGATCGGCACGATCGTTTCACCCCCATCGCCGTAGAAGGTCCAGCGCTCTTCGAGGGCAGAACCGGCGAAGCCAAGGCAGGTGTGCCGCGCGAGATCGCTAGGGCGCTTCGGTTGGGTATGCTGCGCGAGGTAGGTCGGCGACGCGCAGGCGATCAGCCGCAACGGACGCAGGCCGCGCGCGATCAGGGCGCTGTCGCGAAGCAAGCCCGCCCGGAACACGCAGTCGTAGCCTTCGTCAACAAGATCGACCACTCGGTCGCTCAGGGTGAGGCGCACGGACACCTCCGGGTTTTCGGTCATGTAGATGGGCAGCAGCGGCGAGAGGCTGTGTACGCCGAAGGAAAAGGGGGCGTTGATGCGAAGCTCACCTCTGGGTTTCGCTCGGCTTTCAGCCGCCAATGCTTCTGCCGCTTCCAACTCTGCCAGCACGATGCGCGTGCGTTCAAGGAAATCCCGCCCGGCATCGGTGAGGCTCTGCCGACGCGTCGTCCGGTTGAGGAGCCGCACGCCCAGGTGCTCCTCAAGTTGACGAATATGCTTGCCGACCATCGCCGCCGAAATGCCAGCGGCATCGGCCGCCGCCGCGAACGAGCCGGTGTCCGCAACGGTGGCGAAGACCTCCATGCTGGCGAAACGATCCATGATTCCTGACTACCGGTATCGAGTGTCGCAATTGATTGTCGATTTATCACCGGAACGAGGAGGTCCAAACCTAACCCAACGCCGACGCGGTCGGCACACGGATGAGGAGAACGAGCATGACAATCGCAGTCATCGGAACGGGCAATATGGGCAGCGGCTTCGCCAAGCTGTTCGCCAGCACGGGCGAAAAGGTCGTCATCGGTGCCCGTGACCCGGCCAAGGCTTCCCGCCTCGCGCAGGACATAGGCGGCAGTGCCGAAGGCGGTGGGATCGCCGCAGCGGTGAAACTCGCTGACGTGATCCTCGTCGCCGTCTGGTGTCAGCACTTCGAGGAGTCGATCCGCGCGGCTGGCGACCTGTCCGGCAAGGTGATCATCGATATCTCGAACCCCGTAACCGAGGACTTCAAGAGCCTCCGGCTAGGGCACACGAGTTCGGCCGCCGAGGAACTGCAAAAGCTCGCGCCGCATGCCAAGATCGTGAAGGCGTTCAACACGGTCTTCGCGCAACTCCTCCCGTCCGAAGCGCGCTCGGGACGTGTTCGGGTTCAAACATTTGTGGCGGCTGACGACGAGACAGCCAAAAAGACGGTGTTCGACCTTGCCGCCAAGGGCGGCTTCGAACCCGTGGACAGCGGTCCCTTGTCAAACGCGCGGTTCCTGGAGCCGATGGGCGAGCTCAACATCCACTTCGGCTTCTTTCTCGGCCAGGGCACGGGCGTCGCCCCGGCGTGGGTCAAGGCTGCTGCCTGATCCCTTCTCGACCATCCCAGCTTCAGCCAGTGCCTAATCAGGGCGCGAGGCTCAGCACGGAAGTGGAGCGTAACTCCCCAATTCAGAGAGAGTGTCCATCATGAGCCGTATCGTTCGTTTCCATGAGACCGGTGGCCCCGAAGTCCTGAAGATCGAGAACGTCGAGGTGCCCGCGCCGCGTGAAGGCGAGGTCCAGATCAGGGCCAGAGCGCTCGGCATGAATCGGGCGGAAGTGATGTTCCGGACTGGTCAGTACGTGACCGAACCGCAATTCCCGGCGATCAGCGGCTACGAGGCGGCGGGTGTCATCGAGAAGGTCGGCCCCGGCGTCGAGGGCTTCGAGCTTGGCGACAAGGTCAGCGTCGTGCCGTGCTTCATGCTCGGTGAGTATGGTTTACACGGCGAGTTGGTGAACGCTCCGGCCTTCGGAGTGGTGAAGCATCCGGAGAACCTGTCGTGGGAGCAGGCCGCCGCCACCTGGATGATGTTCACGACCGCCTACGGGGCGCTGGTCGATATCGCGAAGGTGCAGCCGGGCGACGTGGTGTTGATCCGAGCGGCGTCGTCGAGCGTCGGCTTGGCCGCTATTCAGATCGTCAACATGCTGGGAGGCGTCTCGGTCGCGCTGACACGCGGCGGCTCGAAGCGAGACACGCTGCTCGCGGCGGGTGCTCAGCACGTCATCGCCACGACAGAGCAGGATCTTGTCGCGGAGGTGAAGAAGATCACCAGCGGTAAGGGGGCGCGCATTGCCTTCGACCCCGTGGGTGGCTCGGAGGTGCCGAAGATTCTCGAAGCCCTATCGTTCCTCGGCATCTTCTTCCAATACGGCGCGCTCGACTTTAGCGACGTGCCGGTGCCCGTGCTGGCCCTGCTCGGCAAGGACCTTACCATCCGAGGCTACCAGCTTTTCGAGATCACCAAGGACCCGCAGCGGTTGGAGCAAGCCAAGGCGTTCATCGTGGAGGGGCTGGCCTCTGGTGCCTTGAAGCCCGTCATCGCCAAGACTTTCAAGCTCGATGAGATCGTAGAGGCCACCCGCTTCATGGAGAGCAACGAGCAGGTTGGAAAGATCGTGCTGACGGTCTGAGCGGTGGCTGCCCGATCGACAGACAACATCGGCCTCGCTTCGGCGGGGCCGTTCTGCTGTAGGAGCATGTCTGCTTCCGGATCAAGAGCCAAGGTCCGTTAGCCACACGTTGCGGTCGGTCCAGCCTGATTCCGAATCGCACCGTTCCAGATGCCGACCCACCCTTGCGCCGCGGCACGGGGAATGCTCCGATTCCCCCATGCCGCGTCCCCTTGACCTCAGCCTCGACCTCATCGCCCGCGCC
>NZ_BPRB01000037.1 GCF_022179685.1 Methylobacterium trifolii | reverse complement strand
CAAGTCTCGGGCTCGACTTGGATCGGCGCGGTACTCCGACAAGCCTCTGTTCCTGAAGGCGTTTCCCTCCCCCCTCTGCGGGGGAGAGTGGGCCTCGCGTTAGCGAGGGTCGGGAGAGGGGAGCGCCCTCTCCGGATACGGCGCTCCCCTCTCCCGCCTGCTCCGCAGGCACCCTCCCCCGCAGAGGGGGGAGGGAGACGTGCGGGCCGCCCCCGGCCCCGCTTGTGATCGGCTACGTCCTCCGCCGCCTGCTCCAGGCGGTGCCGACGCTCTTCGTCGTCGTCGCACTCAGCTTCGTGCTGATGCGCCTGGCGCCCGGCGGCCCGTTCGACCTGGAGCGGCCCCTTGCGCCCGCCGCGATGGAGAACCTGCGCCGGGTCTACGGCCTCGACCAGCCGCTGATCGTCCAGTTCGGCCGCTACCTCGCCGCCCTGGCCCGCGGCGACCTCGGGCCCTCCTTCTCCTTCCGCGACCTCACCGTCGCCGACCTCTTCGCCCGCGGGCTGCCGGTCTCGATGACCCTGGGCGGCCTCGCCCTGGTGCTGGCGCTGGTCACGGGCGTCGGCCTCGGCAGCCTCGCAGCGTTCCGCCGCGGGGGCTGGGCCGACCGGCTGGTCGGGTGGCTGTCGGCCATGAGCCTCGCGCTGCCCAGCTTCGTCGTCGCGCCCCTGCTCCAGATCGGCTTCGGCCTGACCCTGCGCTGGCTGCCGGTCGGCGGCTGGGAGGACGGCGCGCCCGCTCACCTGGTCCTGCCGGTCGTCACCCTCGCCCTGCCGCATGCCGGCGCGCTTGCCCGCCTGACCCGCGCCTCCCTGGCCGAGGCGTTGCTGGCGCCGCACATCCGGACGCTCCGCAGCCTCGGCCTGCCGCCCGCCCGCATCGCCCGCCATGCCCTGCGCGGCGCCCTGCTGCCCGTCGTCGCCATCCTCGGGCCCCTGGCGGCGGGGCTGCTGACCGGCTCCGTGGTGGTCGAGACCATCTTCGGCCTGCCCGGCATCGGCCGCTACTTCGTGGAAGGCGCGCTCAACCGGGACTACACCCTGGTGATGGGCACCGTGGTGCTAGTCGCGATCCTGGTCGTGGCCTTCAACCTCGTGGCCGACCTCGCCTCCGCCTGGCTCGATCCGCGCCTGAGGGTCTTGCGGTGAGCCTGCCGCCTCGGGTCTCCCCCGGCCGCCTCGCCCTCGCGCGGCTTGCCCGAAACCGTGGGGCGATGGGAGCGCTCGCCGTGCTCGTCCTCGTCGCGCTCGCGTGCTTGGCCGGCCCGCCGCTCACCGGCCACGCCCCGGAGCGCTCCTATCCGGACCTGCGCCAGCTTCCCCCCTCGCTCCAGGCGCAGCCCTCGCCCGAGCGGATCGGCCCGGCCCTCGAGCGGCTGGCGTTTCGCATGCGCGCGCAGGTGGCGGAGGCCGCGGTCACGGGTTCCACCCTGCGCCTCGTGCTGACTGCCGCGGACCCGATCGACCCCCGCAGCCTCGTCTATCTGCCCCGCTCGGACCTGTTCGGGCAGGCCCGCATCGTCGAGCGCCTGGAGGACGGCCGCCGCCTCGTCGTCGCGGCCCCCGTGCGGCGCCTGTATTTCCCCCTCGGCACCGACGTGCACGGGCGCGACCTCCTCAGCCGCAGCCTCGTGGCGGGCCGGGTCTCCCTGCTGATCGGGCTGACCGCCACCCTGGTGGCGCTGGTGGTGGGCATCGCCTACGGCGCGCTGGCGGGCTTTCTCGGCGGGGCGGTGGACGCGGCGATGATGCGCGTGGTCGACGTGCTCTACGCCCTGCCCTTCGTGTTCTTCGTCATCGTCCTGGTTGTGTTCTTCCGGGCGGGCCTCGTCCTGGTGCTCATCGCCATCGGCGCTGTGGAATGGCTCGACATGGCCCGCATCGTGCGCGCCCAGACCCTGTCGCTGCGCGCCCGCGACTTCGTCCGGGCGGCCGAAGCGCTCGGCCTCTCCACCCTCGCGATCCTGCGCCGGCACGTCGTGCCCAACACCCTCGGCCCGGTCGTGGTCGCGGCCACCCTGCTGGTGCCGCAGGTGATCCTGCTGGAGAGCTTCCTGTCGTTCCTCGGCCTCGGCGTGCAGGAGCCGGAGACGAGCTGGGGCGTGCTGATCGCCGAAGGCGCGCGGGCGATCGAGTCCGCACCCCACATGCTGGCCGGGCCGGCGGCCTTCCTGGTCGCCACCCTCATCGCCCTCAACCTGCTCGGCGACGGGCTGGCGGACGCCCTCGATCCGCGTTCCGGCCGGACGTGACGGGCCGGCCCCGGTTGTGATCCTCAGCCCACCTGCATGAGCTTCTCGCGCAACGGGCCCGGCAGCGAGGCGAGCCATTGCTCCTCCCCGCCCGGCTCAGGCAGGACGTTGCCGAACTCCAGCACCCCCTGGGCCGGGATGTCCGAGATGTAGACCCAGACGGCCTGTTCCGAGATCGCAAGGATCTCGCTCGTCTCGCGCATGATGCGCCGGAGCATGTTCGCCTTCTGCGCGGTCGTCCGGCCGGACCGGATGTCGGCCCGCACCCAGACGTGATCGGGCGAGGCCGCTTCGCCGCCGATGAAGATCGAATCCGGCTCCACCGTGTAGAAGACGACCTGCACGAAATAGCGCGGCGCCGTCGCCTCCACCTCATGGATCGAGGTCACGCTGTCCACGAGCTTGGCCCGCTGCCCGGCCGTCAACGCCTTCGCCGTCGAGAATGCATAGGTCGGCATCAGCCTTGCTCCTGTCTGGGTTCCGAGGCCGAACGTATCAGGTTTCGTGACCTGCGAGCTTGGAGCCGGCTGGATCGTCGCTCTTTTGCGCGGCGATGGGCGGCCCGGCCTTAACGTCCGGTTCAGTCGCCCCCGTGGTAAAGGCCGCCGGAGTGGCGGCGCCTGCGCGGCGCCGTCCGAACCGATGCGCCGGGCCGTAAGCCCCGGCGCGACCCCTGCATCGAAGGCCCCATGACGCCGCCGACCCACCGACAGTCCGAGCACGAAACCGCCGATCCCGGGATCGGAGGATCGCAGGATCACACCCGCCGGAGCCTGCTGCTGCGGGCTGCCGCGGGCGGGCTGGTCGCAGGCGCCGGGCTCGTCCCCGCCGCACTCCCCGCCCCCGCGCGTGCGGCCGACGAGCCCCCGCCCCTGCCCGTCCCCGGCTCGGTCTTCGAGGCGGACACGCTGGTGCAGCTCGCCCGCGCACGGGCCAAGGCGGCCTATTCCGCTCCCCGCGCCGACGACCTGCCGGCTGCCCTGAAGGGCCTCAGCCGCGAGCAGTACGCCGCGATCCACACCACGCCCGGCAGCGCGATCTGGGAGGGGGACGGCCTGCCCTTCACCCTGGAGCCCCTGCATCGCGGCTCGATCTATTCCGCCTCCGTGCCCCTGTTCCTCGTGGAGGACGGCCGGGTGCAGCCGGTGGCCTACGACCGGGCGCGCTTCACCGCGGACGGCCTCAGCCTGCCGGACTTCGACAGGAAGCCCGACACGCCGGACCCCGGCTATTCCGGCTTCCGCCTGCGCGCCCGCTTCGACGGCGGGGACCTGTCCGACTTCGCGGTGTTCCAGGGCGCCTCGTTCTTCCGGCTCCTGGCCAAGGGCCAGGGCTTCGGCGTCACCGCCCGCGCCCTGACCCTGCGCCCGGCCGACGCGCGGGGCGAGGAGTTCCCCGCCTTCCGCGCCTTCTTCATCGAGAAGCCGCCTGCCCAGGGGGCCCTCGTGCTGCACGCCCTGGTCGAATCCGAGTCCGCTGCGGCGGCGCTCCGCATCACCCTCCAGCCGGGTGCGGAGGCCTCGGTCACGGATGTGGAGGCCACGGTGTTCGCGCGCCTGGAGATCGACCATCTGGGCCTGGGCGGCATGCAGGCGAGCTACCTGTTCGGGGGCCTCGACCGGCGCAACGTGGACGACGCGCGGGAGGGGGCCTACAGCGCGGGCGGGCTGGCGATCCGCAACGGGGCGGGCGAGGCGATCTGGCGCCCGGTGCACAACCCCGACGCCCTGCAGATCTCCTCCTTCGTGGACGAGAACCCGAAGGGGTTCGGGCTGATGCAGCGCGCGCGAAGCCTGTCCGATTTCGAGGACGACGTGCAGCATTGGGAGTGGCGGCCCTCCCTCTGGCTGGAGCCGCGGGACGGCTGGGGTGCCGGCGCCGTGACCCTGCTGGAGATCCCGAGCGATTCCGCCTTCAACGAGAACGTGCTGGCCTATTGGCGCCCGAAGGCGCCGCTGGCGGCCGGGGCCGAGACCCGGTTCGCCTATCGCCAGCACTGGTGCTGGCAGCCGCCCGAGCCGCCGCAGCTCGCGAGCGTGAGCGCCAGCCGCAGCGGGCGCGGCGTCTCGGGCACCCGCCGCCTGTTCCTGGTCGACTTCTCCGGCGAGGGCCTGTTCTCCGAGCCCGGCCTCGACATCGCACTCTCGGCCGGCCCGGG
This sequence comes from Methylobacterium trifolii, assembly GCF_022179685.1. Taxonomy (GTDB): domain Bacteria; phylum Pseudomonadota; class Alphaproteobacteria; order Rhizobiales; family Beijerinckiaceae; genus Methylobacterium; species Methylobacterium trifolii. The sequence goes on along the minus strand of NZ_BPRB01000037.1, from coordinate 7,543 downwards.
CGCGATCACCCGCCGCCAACTCTACCTCTACCCCGAACGCAAGACCGTGCGGGTCGCCTTCGAGCTCGATCCGGGCAGCGAGCGGGCCTGCGAGCTGCGCCTGCTGCTCCGGCGCGGCGAACGGCCCGTGACCGAAACCTGGCTCTACCGCTGGACGCCCTGAGGGTTATTTGCGAACCGGGACCATGATCGAGACCGCAACCCTCATCGCCCCTCCGCCCATCAGCGCCCGGCCGGACTTTGCGCCGGCCACGCCCCCCGAGACGCCGCTTCCCATGCCGGTCCAGGATTTGGCCGCCTGGGACCCGGCCCGCGGGCACCGGCCGGGGCGCACCCACCCCCGGCCGCTGCTGGCCCGCGCCTTCGTCTTCGGCGCGGCGCTGGCGCTGACGGTCTATGGCGGCGTGCAGATGTACGAGACCGTCTCGGTCTCCGGCAGCCCAACGGCACTGCAGTACGTCCTCGTGGTGCTGTTCCTGCTGACCTTCTCCTGGATCGCGCTGGCCTTCGCCAGCGGCGTGCTGGGCTTCCTCGTGCTCCTCGGCCGGCCGAGGCTGCCGGCCGCGCCCACGCGGCTCTCCACCCGCACCGCGATCCTGATGCCCGTCTACAACGAGGGCACGGCGCGCACCTTCGCCGCTGTCGAGGCCATGCGCGAGGCCGTGGACGCCACGGGCCTCGGCGCCCATTTCGACTGGTTCGTGCTCTCCGACTCGACGCAGGCCGATGCCTGGATCGCGGAGGAGCGGGCCTTCCTCGACCTGCGCGCCCGCCTCGGGGACGACGCCCGGCTGTACTACCGCCACCGGAAGAAGAACCACCATCGCAAGGCCGGCAACATCGGCGACTTCGTCACCCGTTGGGGCGGCGCCTACGACCACATGCTGGTGCTCGACGCCGACAGCCTGATGACCGGCGACAGCCTCGTGCGGCTGGCCGCCGCGATGGAGGCCGACCCCGATGCCGGCATCGTCCAGACCCTGCCGCTCATCATCAACCGCAACACCCTGTTTGCCCGCGTGCAGCAATTCGCCGCCCGGATCTACGGCCCCGTGATCGCCACCGGCCTCTCCGTCTGGTCGGGCCGGGACGGCAATTACTGGGGCCACAACGCCATCATCCGGACGCGGGCCTTCGCGCAGTCCTGCGGCCTGCCGGACCTGCCGGGAAAGCCGCCCTTCGGCGGCCACGTCCTCAGCCACGACTTCGTGGAGGCGGCGCTCATCCGTCGCGCGGGCTGGGCGGTCTACATGCTGCCCACCCTCGAGGGCTCCTACGAGGAGAGCCCGCCCTCCCTGATCGACGTCGCCGTGCGCGACCGGCGCTGGGCGCAGGGCAACCTCCAGCACAGCCGGGTCATCGGCGCGGCCGGGCTGCACTTCGCCTCGCGCCAGCACTTCGCCACGGGGATCGCCGGCTACACCGCCTCGCCCCTCTGGCTCTGCCAGCTCGTGGTCGGCATCGCACTCGCCCTCCAGACCGCCTGGATCAGGCCGGAATACTTCTCGCCGGATTTCGGGCTCTACCCGGTCTTCCCCCGCTTCGATCCCGTGCGCGCCCTCCAGCTCTTCGGGCTGACCATGGCCATCCTGCTCGCCCCGAAGTTCTTGGGACTGGTGCTGGCCCTGCGCGACGCCGCGGTGCGCCGGGCCTGCGGCGGGGCGGGGCGGCTCGTCCTGTCCTGCCTGATCGAGATCCTGGTCTCGGCGCTGCTGGCACCCACCGCCATGCTGATCCAGTCCGGCTCCGTCGTCGGCATCCTGCTCGGGCGCGACACCGGCTGGAACCCGCAGCGGCGCGACGACGGCTCGATTCCCCTGCGCGACATCGTGCGCCGGCACCGCTGGCACACGCTCCTGGGCCTGGTCTCCGGGGTGGCGGCCTTCGCCATCGCCACCTCGCTCTTCCTCTGGATGTCGCCGACGATCCTCGGCCTGGTGCTCGCCATCCCGATCTCCTGGGCGAGCGGCCAGCTCGGGCTGGGCCTCGCCCTCAAGGCCCGCGGCCTGCTGGTGACGCCCGAGGAGCGCGACCCGCCGGCCATCGCCCTGCGCGCCGGCCTGCTCTCGGCCCGCAACGCGGCGCATGCCCTCGACGCGGCCGATCCGCTGGAAGCCCTCCACGCCGACCCCGCCCTCGCCGAGGCCCACGTCCGGATGCTGCCGCAGGCCGCTCCGCGGCCGCGCGGAGGGATCGACACGGACCAAGCCCTGGCAGCCGCCAAGCTGCAGGAGGCCGAGACCCTCGACGAGGCCGCCCGCTGGCTGACCCCCCGCGAGCGCCTGGCCCTCCTCCACGACCGCGACCTCCTCGCCCGACTGGCGCGGCTCGCCTGAACGGGGTTCGCGCGCCGGGACCTGGGTGGGTGCTCCGGCTCGCAAGCCTCCACGCGGACGGAATCGCGGCTGCTCCTATCCGTCCTCCCTCATCCTGGGGTGCCCGCGCAGCGGGCTGTGACGGAGCCTTCCAGATGTCGCGCGATCTCTGGAGGGCTCCTTCGAGACCGGCGCTTCGCTCTGGCGCCTCAGGATGTGGGGAGTGGGGGAGGTGCGATGATCCGCAAGCGATGCTTCAGGCTGTGGGACTTCCCCCGCCCGCCGCCCGCTCGACGCTACCGGTCGCCGTTCAGGGTCGGCGGTACGCCGTCGGCGAAGGCGTCGTTGCCGCCGGCGCTGAAGAGCTTGCGCAGGAAGCCCGGCGCCACCGCCGAGAGCGGGTTCACGCTGACGTCGGGTGAGGCGAGCTTGCCGGAGACGCGGAAGTTGACCGCGAACAGGCCCTCGTTGTGGCCGCCGGCCAGCAGCGGCCCGAACAGCGGCACCTGCGCCACCACGTTGTTGAGGCCGTAGAGGGGCACGAAGGTGCCGTTGATGTCCGTGCGCTCGCGGGCGGTGTCGAGCCAGCCGGTCAGGGTGAAGCCCATGGCCGCGTTCGAGATCGCCGCGTCGGAAAAGTCGACCCGGCTGCCGGTGCGCACGAAGTTCGCCCGCATCCGCTCGAAGGCGGTGTCGCTCGCCTGCGCCTGGCCCGGCCGGCGCCGGCCGCGGGCGTCGACGGTGTCGGGCGGTTCCGGTGTCTGGGCGACGATGCTCGACAGGGCCGGCTCGTTGCGCAGGGTGAAGCTGCGGATCTGGACGACGCCCGCCTGCGGCCCGTCGTTGAGGCTGATGCCGGCGTTGAGCCGGCCCCCGTACATCCGGCGGTAGACGTCGACGAAGCGCAGCGTCGCGCCGGCATCGGCCGAATCGACCGAGAGGGTGGGCACGCCGCGCTCGCCCTTGGCCACGCTGGCGATGAAGGGCGCGGCCCGGAACCGGCCCGTGATGCTGGCCGCGCGCAGGTCCCGCCCGTGCAGGGAGAGCTTGAGGCTGGCGTTGGTCAGGGCCTCGTCGTTGAAGCCGGTGAGGATGCTGAGGGCGATGTCGGCCTCCACGTCCTTCTGGCTCGGCTCGCGCCCCTTCCCGTCCGGACCGGTCAGCGACTTCAGGAAGGGCCGCGCGTCGGCGACTGCGCCCTTCACGCCGACGCGGTAGCCGTTGCCGCTGCGCTCCACGGTGGCGCGCATGTCGTCGCCCGGCGAGAGCTTCAGGGTTGTGAACTCGGCCCGCTCCAGGCTGCCCTCGGCCGTGATCGTGGCGCTGCCCCGCGCGGCGGCGGGGGCTGCGTCGAAGGCGATGTCGCGCAGTTCTGCGGCCCCGCCGTTGTCGGTGAGCGTCAGGTTCAGGCGTCCCGGCTTGCCCGCGGCCTTGGTCAGGCCCGGCAGCAATCCGTCGATGCCAGCGCGGGCGAGGTCCGCCTCGATCCGGACCGGGGCTTTGCCCGGCCCCGGCCGGCCGATCGGCACGGTGGCCTTGACCGCGATCGGCCCGGAGAGCTGGGGGGAGACCGGAAAGCCCTTCTTCGCGCGGAAGGCCTCGTCCAGGGTCATGCCGATCAGGACCTCGCCGGGCGCGCCGGGCTTGGGCTGGCGCAGGTCCACGGTGATGGCGGCGCCCAGCACCCGGCCATCGCCCTTCAGGGAAAAGCCGTTGCGGTCGTAGGAGACGGCGAACTTTCCGGCCTCCAACCTGTCCTTGCCCATGACCTTCTCCACCGAGAGGTCGCTCAGGGTGCCGTTCAGGGTCACCGGCAGGTCGGGCAGGTCGGGGATGTGCTTGAGGTCGAGGGGGAACTCGATGCGCAGGTCGGCCGCGCCCTTCACGGTCGCCGGGTCCACGTCGGCGCCGGTGAGGGTCTTGAACATCCTGGTCTGGATCAGGGCGGCCAGCGCGTCGGCGCCGCCGGCCAGCCGCAGGCCGATCTGCGCCACGACCTTCTCCGGCGTGATCTCCGGGATGACGAAGCTGCCGTTGGAGATGCCGAGCATGCGCCCGTCCGCCATGCGGATGTCGGCGGTCACGCCCTTGATGCTCGTGGTCCGGCCGGTGATCGTGCCCGCGACGTTGCCCTTGCTCAGGGGCGGCGCGTCCGGGGAGACCTCCAGGGTCGCGTCCGCGACGCGGAAGTCGATGTGGACCGCGTTGTCGGGCATCGGGTCGCCCCGGGTCGCGGCGGCGAGTTCGGCGCCCGACATGTCGACGGTGATGTCCACGGCCTCGATGCGGCCGCTGCGCAACTCGTCCACGAGGTAGTTGCGGGCGCCGGGCGCGATGTTCTCCGGCCAGAGCCGCAGGCCCGTGCGGACCTCGCTGTTCTGGGCCGTGACGTGGAGCGTCAGCCCGTCGTCGTCGGCCGAGGTGCCGAGGGTGCCGGTGATGCGCCCGTCGATCCCCGCGCCGGTCATGCGGAGGTCGTCGATGGCGATGCCGCCGGCCCGCCCGGTGAGGTGGCCGTCGAGCGTCGCGATCTTCACCGGGGCGTCCTTGGCCGCGGCCCCCCGCAGGGTCGCGTCCCGGCCGCTGAGCGTCGCGGTCCAGGCGGAGTCGGTGCCGTCCGGGCTCGCCGCCCAGGCGCCGGTGAGGTGCACCTTGTTGCCGGCCCCGAGGTAGTCGAGGCCGGTCAGGGTCATCGCCCGGCCCGCCTCGTCCCAGGTCGCCGTCGCGGTCAGGCTGTCCACGGTGACGGGGTTGAAGTCCTTCTCCTCGATCAGGACGGTGCCGTCTCCGGTCTTGAGCGTGGCCGTCATCGCCTCGATCCGGCCGCCGGTGAGCGCCACGTCGGCGCGGGCGGAGAGCTTGAGGTCGGTGGCCACCGGCAGCTTGGACTGGCCCGAGAGCAGCAGCAGGTCGGTGACCGGCAGGTCGTCCAGGGTGATGATCCCGGTGCGGCGCGCGTCGCCCGCCTCGCGCAGGGTGCCGCCGAAGCGCCACTGCCCGTGCGGGCCGTCGATGCGCAGTTCGAACAGGCGGGCGTCCTGGGTCGGGTCGCGCCCGAACAGGCCGTTGACGCGCTCGAACACTGCCCGCTCGCGCGCGTCGTCGTCGATCAGGGTGAGGCGCGCATCGGTGATCCGGGCCCGGTCGAGGGCGCCGATGACGCCGGCCGAATCGAGCACGACGCCGAAGATCGAGGCCACCGCCGCCGAGACCGGCGAGACGGTGCCGCGGGCCGCGTCCACGCTCGGCGGGGTGTGGGGATCGGCATCCCCAGGATGGGCGCTCTCCGAGGCCGCGAAGGCGATGGAGCCGTCGCGGTGCACCAGCGCGGTCATCTGCACGTCGCGGAACTCGATGGCGCGCGGCTGGAGGCTCAGGCGCAGGAGGCCCCAGGTGTCGATGCTGACGACGGCGAGCGGCGCGCGCACCACCAGGGCGCCCTGCGGGTTGCGGATGTCGAGGCCGGTAAAGCGGAGGGCCAGCGCGTTCTCGGAATCGAGTTCGAGGCTGCTGTCGCGCAGGCTGATACGCCAGCCGGGGCCGATCCGCTCCGCAACGGCGGCCGCGACGCGCTCCGACAGGCCGTCGATCCGCAAGGGGCCGTAGGACAGGCGCAGGATGCCGATGCCGAGCCCGAGTCCGAGGACGAAGACGAGGCTCAGCGCCGTCCAGAGGCAGATGCCACCCAGGCGGCGGCCCGCGCCGCGCGGTTCCCGTCCCTGAGCCGTGTCCTCAACCATTCGGCCTCTGCATGCGCGAACCGTGACCGCTGGATCGAAGCGCCCGCCCGATCTAAGTGCACCTCACGAAACGCCCGATCACCGGGGAGCCACCCCTGGCCATGATGGCGCAGCGGGCGTTTCGCGAGAGACACTCGAGCGAGACACGATCCGGGCTTCTTCGGCGTCCCTTGAGCGTCGACGGACGGCGTTCGTCCGAGACCGTTCCCAAGCACACCATCAATCGGCCGAAAGGAAGGCACGATGTCCCTCGATACCGGTACGCCCGCCCCCGACTTCACCCTTCCCGGCTCCGGCGGCAAGACGCTCGCGCTTTCTGCGCTCAAGGGTTGCAAGGTGGTCTTGTATTTCTACCCCAAGGACGACACCAGCGGCTGTACCCTGGAGGCGCAGGACTTCAACGCTCGGCTCGGGGATTTCGAGGCCGCCGACGCGCAGGTGATCGGCATCTCGCCGGACCCCGTGAAGAGCCACGACAAGTTCTGCGGCAAGTACGGCCTCGCCTTTCCCCTGGCCGCGGACGAGGGCAAGCAGACGCTCGAAGCCTACGGCGTCTGGGTCGAGAAGAGCATGTACGGGCGCAAGTACATGGGCGTGGAGCGCACCACGATCCTGGTCGACCGGGAGGGACGCATCGCTCGCATCTGGCCGAAGGTGAAGGTGCCGGGCCATGCCGAGGAGGTGCTGGAGGCCGTGCGCGCGCTTTCGTGACCGGGCGGCGCCCAAGCCGAGTCGCGTGGCTTCGCACACGCGCCCCGGCTTGGGTTTTTGACAGCACATTTTTTTCGCGAACCGCGTGAAACACTTCGCGGAATGATGCCGAGGCCGCCTTCGCGCTTCCTTAACCTTACCGGCGCCTAATCACGGCTCGCTCTCCGGGCCGTCAGCGATGCGCCGTCCACCTTCGAACCCGCGTATCGGCCCGGCACGCGCCCCGCGCCTGCTCGCAGCCGGTCTCCTCCTCACCACCCTCTGGGCCTTGGGCGCGAGCTACGTCGTAGTGTTCCACGACGAGGTGCTGGCGGCCTTCGTCGCCCGCCAGGGGGCGGTGCAGGTCGCCTACGAGGCGCGGCTTTCCGAGATGCGGGCGGCCCTCGACCAGGGCCGCACCGACCGGAGCCAGACGCAGGACGACCTGGCGATGCGGCTCTCGTCGGCCGTCGAGCGCCAGACCGAATTGGAGCGGCGGCAATCGGCCATCGCCGGCCTGTCCGGGGTGGCGATCGACGCGACGCCGTCCGAGCCCTCCGTCACCGGTTCCCTGCCCGACCCGTTCGTCGGCATCGGCCTGCGACGCAGCGATGCGGACGCCGCACCGTCGCGGACCGGCCGGCGCAGCGCGCGCGAGACGACCCTGCGCCTTGCCACCCTGGAGACGCGTCTTGCCGGCCTCGGCGCGGCACAGGCGCTCGCCCTCGACCGCATCGCCGGGCGTGCCGGGCGCGACCTCGCTCGCTTGCGCGACGTGATCGGCCGGACCGGCCTCGA
>NZ_BPRB01000036.1 GCF_022179685.1 Methylobacterium trifolii | reverse complement strand
CCACCCTGCAAAAGCCGGGTGGCGATGCCGTCCGATCCGTCCGCTGCTTGAAGCCCCTGCGCACGCAGTCAGTCCGAAAACCGCCGCGCGTTCGTCGTTCCGGGATTTTTATAGCTGCACCGCACAGGCCGGCCAAATCACGGATTCTTACGCTCTGTTACAGATACGCTTGATTCCAGACAGAGCGAATTTCCTGCGGAATCAATGTGTTAAGCATTGGTTAACAGATCGACAAAAGCGGGGCGGTTCTGTGGCACGGATGCACCACGGGGCCGCTTGAGGCCCGCTTCCGCACATGCGGGAGCCTGCCGGCCCCTTCGGACCGGCAGGCTCGGAGGCGGCAGGAGCAGCCCCCGTCGTCTCGGTCGCAGGTCGGATCAGTTGGCCTGCCGGCGCAGGAAGGCCGGGATCTCCAACTGGTCGTCGTCCATCATGCGGGGCTGCGGCGCGATGCGGCCCTGCGCGTCGAGGTTGCCCTGGGCCGGGCGGTAGGCCGGCGCTGCGGGGGGCGCCGGGGCGCGGGGAGCCTGGGGCACCGGCGCCTGGACGGCCTGGGAGCGGGGGGCCGGAGCGGCGGCCTCCGCCTCGTCGCGGCGACCGCCGAAGCCGACGCTGGCCAGGCGCCGCAGCAGGGACGTGCGCTTCGCGTCGCCCTGCGGCTCCAGACCCTCCGGGCCGCGGCTCGCCATGATCTGGTTCTGGGCGATGGCCGGAAGCTCGTGGATCTGCGGCATCCGCGGGGCGCGGGCGAGCGGCGGCGCGACCGGTGCGGCCGGACGCGGCGGCACGAAGGCACCGGCCTGGTGATGCGCGGCGGTCTCGGGCTGGTACACGGGTGCGGGGGCCGGGACGAACGGGGCGGCGGCCCGCGGCTGGGCGTGGGTCAGCATCACGTCGTCGCGCAGGACCGGCGCGGGGGCCTCGATCCGGAGCTCGGGCACCTGCGGCGCCTCGACCATGGCGGGACGCGGGGCCGGAGCGGCCGGCGCCTGCGCGGGGGCCTGGGCCGCCTGAGCGAAGGCGGCCGACGAACCTTGGGCGCGCGAGCGGGCCTCGGAGCGCAGGCGCTCGGCGACCTCGGCGATGCGCTGCTCGGTCTCGGCGATCTCCCGGTTGTTGGGGGAGTTGGCCGAGATCAGCGCCGGCTCGATGCCGGTTGCGACCACCGAGACGCGGATGATGCCGTCGAGGCTCTCGTCGAAGGTGGCGCCCAGGATGATGTTGGCCTCCTGGTCCACCTCCTCGCGAATGCGGGTGGCGGCCTCGTCCAGCTCGTAGAGGGTCAGGTCCGAGCCGCCGGTGATCGAGATCAGCAGGCCGCGGGCCCCCTTCATCGAGACGTCGTCCAGCAGCGGGTTGGCGATGGCCGCTTCCGCCGCGCGGCTGGCGCGCTTCTCGCCCGAGGCCTCGCCGGTGCCCATCATCGCCTTGCCCATGCCGCGCATGATCGCGCGCACGTCGGCGAAGTCGAGGTTGATCAGGCCTTCCTTGACCATCAGGTCGGTGATGCAGGCCACGCCCGAATAGAGCACCTGGTCGGCCATGGCGAAGGCGTCGGCGAAGGTGGTCTTCTCGTTGGCGACCCGGAACAGGTTCTGGTTCGGGATCACGATCAGGGTGTCGACGGCAGCCTGAAGCTCCTGGATGCCCGATTCGGCGGTGCGCATGCGCCGCAGTCCCTCGAACTGGAAGGGCTTGGTCACGACGCCGACCGTGAGGATGCCCATGTCACGGGCCGCGCGGGCGATGACGGGGGCCGCGCCCGTGCCGGTGCCGCCGCCCATGCCGGCGGTGATGAAGCACATGTGCGCGCCGGAGAGCTGGTCGCGGATTTCGTCGATCACCTCGTCGGCCGCCGCCGAGCCCACCTCGGGATGCGAGCCGGCCCCGAGCCCCTGCGTCACGCCCAGCCCCATCTGGATCACGCGCTCGGCCTTGGAGGAGGTCAGCGCCTGCGCGTCGGTGTTGGCGACGACGAATTCGCAGCCGAGCAGCCCCGACTCGATCATGTTGTTGACGGCGTTGCCGCCCGCACCGCCGACACCGAAGACGGTGATGCGGGGCTTGAGTTCGCGGATGTCCGGCGCCTGGAGGGAAATGGCCATGGTGTCGAGCCTCTCGTCACTTTCGTTTCATGTGCGGCGCCCGCGCGCCGGATCGTCTTTCCGAAACCGCGCCGCCCTTCCGGACGTGCGGCCAAACCCCTAGAAACTCTCGCGAATCCAGCGTCCGACCCGCGAGATATATCCGTCCGTTCCCGTGCCGGCGAAGGCGCCCTGCCCCCGCGGCTCGAAATGCTCCGCATGCGCCACCTGCGGGTAGACCAGCAGCCCGACGGCGGCCGAGAAGGCGGGCCCCTTGGCCGCCTCAGGCAGGCCGCGGATGCCGAGCGGGCGCCCGATCCGGACCTGGCCCTGCATCACCCGGCGGGCGACCTCGGGCAGGCCGACGAGCTGGCTCGCGCCGCCCGTGAGCACCACGCGGCGCCCGGCCTGGGCGGCGAAGCCCGCGTTGCGCAGGCGGTCGCGCACCAGTTCGACCACCTCCTCGACCCGCGGCTTGATGATCCGCACCAGTTGCGAGCGCGGCACGTGGCTCGGCGTGTCCGACTCGTCCTCGCCGACGCCGTGCACGGCGATCATGTCGCGCTCGTCGGACGGGGTGGCGATGGCCGACCCGTAGAGGGTCTTGAGCCGCTCGGCCGCCGCGACCCGGGTGGACAGGCCGCGGGCGATGTCCATCGTGACGTGATGCCCGCCGACCGCGATCGCGTCCGTGTGGACGAGGTGGCCGCCGGAGAACACGCCGACGCTGGTGGTGCCGCCGCCCATGTCCACGACGCAGACGCCCATCTCGGCCTCGTCGTCGACCAGCGCCGAGAGCCCGGCGGCGTAGGGGGTGGCGATCACCGCCTCGACGCCGAGGTGGCAATGCTCGACCGCGAGCATGACGTTGCGGGCGGCGGCCGCCTCCGTGGTGACGACGTGCAGGTCGACGCCCAGGGCCTCGCCGATCATGCCGGAGGGGTCGATCACCGCGCCTTGTCCGTCGAGGGCGTAGCCGGTGGGCAGCGCGTGCAGCACGGCCCGGCCGGGGCTGACGCCGTGGGCGCTCGCGGTTTCCAGCACGCGCTCCACGTCGGAGCCGGTGACGGTGCCGGTGCGGACGTTCACCCGCGCCTGGAAGTGCTGCGAGGAGAGCCGCCCGCCGCTCATGTTGACGATGACGGACTGGACCTCGACCTTGGCCATCCGCTCGGCGGCATGGACCGCTTGGCGGATCGCACCCTCGGCGGCTTCGAGGTCGACGATGGCGCCGCCCTTCAGGCCCAGCGAGCGCTGGTGGCCGATACCGATGATGCGGGCCAGGTGCGTGCGGCCCTTCAGCGTCGAGAGCGCCTCGGCCGGCTGCAGTTCGGCGATCAGGCAGACGACCTTGCTCGTACCGATGTCCAGCACCGACAGCGTAGTGCTGCGGCGGGCCGAGAGCGGCTTCAGGCGGGGCGTCAGACCGTGTTGGGAATGCATCGAACGCTACCGGTGGGACTGGGCGGGGCAGAGGGGGTGGAAGGAAGCGGGGCGCACGGTCACGTCGCGGCCCCCTTCTTCGTCTTCTTCTGCGCCTCTGCGCGGGCGGCGGCGGCTTCCTCGGTCAGGCGGACGACCACACGGTCGGGCATGCGCAGGTCCACCGCGATGATGTCCTTCTCCAGGATGCGCCCGGTGCGCTCCAACGCCACGAGGCGGGCCAGCGCCGCGGCGGGGTCTGCCTCGGGCAGGCGCACGTCGACGCCGTCGAGCTTAAGGGTCCAGCGCCGACCGGAGACGTAGGTGCCGGCCTTCACGCGCTCGGCCAGGGCGCCGGCCGAGGCGATCAGGGCGAGGTACTCGCCGAGGCGGGTGTTGGCGTCCTCGCCCACCACGAGGGGCAGGCTGGCGTAGCGGTCGTCCCGCATGGTGTCGATCACGGTGCCGTCGGCGGCGATGACGCTGATCTCGCCGTTCCTCTGCCAGAGGGCGGCGGGCTCGCGCTCGACCTGGTTGATGACGATCTCGTTGGGATAGATCTTGCGCACGGAGGCCGAGGCGATCAGCGGCACCCGCAGAAGGCGCTCGCGGACCTCGACCACGTCGAGGAAGGGCACGGAGGTACGCCAGTCGATCCCGGCGGCCGCCAGCACCTCGCGTTCGTACATCCGCGAGATGCCGGAGATGGTGACGCGCTCGACGCCGAAGCCGGCGACGCGTGCCAGGATGTCGAAGGGTCGGCCCTGCTCGGCCACGAAAGCGTCGTAGCGCCCGCTGGCGACGAAGCCGGTCAGGGCCAGGGCGGCGAAGGAGCCCGCGAGGCCGACGGCGCCGAGACCGCGCGGCAGGCGCTGCGCGATGGGAAGGCTCGGCCGCGGGCGGCGGCCGGGGCCGGAGCGGCGCAGGAAACGCGGCAGCCGCTGCGCGAGGCGCGCGGCAAGGCCGTGATCGGCGGGGCTCAGCGGCCCAGAGAAGCGTCCTCCACCATCCATCGGACGAGCCCACCGAAATTGAAGCCCGCATGGGCTGCCATCTCCGGCACAAGGCTGGTCTGGGTCATACCGGGTTGCGTGTTGACCTCGAGGACGACGAGGGCACCGGTTCCACCCGGTGTGTCGTCGTAACGAAGGTCCGCACGGCTGACGCCCCGGCAGCCCAGTGCTTGATGCGCCGTTAACGACAACTCTTGGACACGCTGGTAAACATTTGGTTTAAGATCGGCCGGCAGCACGTGGATGGACCCCCCCGGCGCGTACTTGGCGTCGTAGTCGTACCACCCCCCCGAGGCGGCCTTGATCTCGATCACGCCGAGCGCCCGGTCGCCCATCACGGCGCAGGTCAGCTCGCGCCCCGCGACGTAGGATTCCGCAAGGATTTCCTCGCCGTAGACCCATTCCTGCGAGGACAGGATCTGGGGCGGATGCGAGCGCCCGTCGCGCACGATGATGACGCCCACCGAGGAGCCTTCGGCGATCGGCTTGAGGACGTAAGGCGGCGGCAGCGGGTGTGACTTTGCCGCATCATGACGGTTGACGACGCGGCCCTCCGGAACGCTGACGCCGGCTGCCGCCATCACCACCTTGGCCCGCTCCTTGTGCATCGCCAGCGCCGAGGCGAGCACGCCGGAATGGGTGTAGGGAATCTTCAGGATTTCGAGCAGGCCCTGGATGGTGCCGTCCTCGCCCGCCGGCCCGTGCAGGGCGTTGAAGGCCACGTCGGGCCGCAGGTCCGCGAGCACCGTCGCCACGTCCGGGCCGATGTCGAGCCGGGTAACGCGGAACCCCTCCCCTTCCAGGGCCTGGGCGCAGGCCGCGCCGGAATTCAGCGAAACCTCGCGCTCGGAGGAGGTGCCCCCCATCAGGACGGCGACGTGCTTGGGCATGGGTTGGCTCCTGCAGAGTGTTCAGGGCAGGGCACGAGCAGCGCCGACCCTTAAGCGGATGTGGGCCAAAGCCCCTTCGGTGGGCCGCCCTCTCCCGCAGAGGGAAGAGGGAAAGGCCCGTGCCGGGCGTCGGTCGGTGGCGCGGTATACGAGGCGGCGGCTTCAGGGGTCGGCATAGACTTCCTCATCCGCCGGACCGCTTATCGGCTGACGGCCGCCGCGTCGACGCCGATCCGCTTGATCTCCCAATGCAGGTCGTAGCCGGAATGCTCGCGCACCCGCCGCCGGACCTCTTCGCCCAGGCCCTCGATGTCGGCGGCTGTGGCGCCCGCGCGGTTGATCAGGAAGTTGCAGTGCATCGCGCTGACCTGCGCGCCGCCACGGGTCAGGCCGCGGCATCCGGCGGCGTCGATCAGCTGCCAGGCCTTGCCGCCGTCGGGATTCTTGAAGGTCGAGCCGCCGGTGCGCTCGCGGATGGGCTGGGCCGCCTCGCGGGCGGCCCAGCCCATCCGC
>NZ_BPRB01000035.1 GCF_022179685.1 Methylobacterium trifolii | reverse complement strand
CGGAGGTTTTGGGCATCGTCCAGACCTGCACCGTCCGGCGTCGGACGGTGGATACGATCAAAGAACGGACCACCCCATGGAACTGCCGACCGTCGCGATCGTCGGACGGCCGAATGTCGGCAAGTCGACCCTGTTCAACAGGCTCGTGGGTAAGAAGCTCGCCCTGGTCGACGACCGCCCCGGCGTCACCCGCGACCGCCGCGAGGGCGACGTCCAGTTCGGCGGCCTGAAGTTCCGCGTCATCGACACGGCGGGGCTGGAGGAGGCGGACGAAGCCTCGCTGACCGGCCGGATGCGGATGCAGACCGAGGCCGCGATCCTCGAATCGGACATCGTGCTGTTCGTCATCGATGCCCGCGCGGGCGTGCTGCCGGCCGACCAGCCCTTCGCCGAACTGGTGCGCCGCTCCGGCGTCGCGGTGATCCTGATCGCCAACAAGGCGGAAGGCGGCGCCGGGATGAGCGGCGCCTACGAGGCGTTCGGCCTCGGCCTCGGCGACCCGATCCCGTTCTCGGCCGAGCACGGAGAGGGCGTGGGCGAGTTGCACGAGGCCCTCAAGAACGCGCTGCCCGCCCGCGACGAGGACGAGGACGAGGAGGACGGCCCCGGCGGCAAGGCGCTGCGGGTCGCCATCGTCGGCCGCCCGAACGCCGGCAAGTCGACGCTGATCAACCGCATGCTGGGGCAGGAGCGCCTGCTGGTCGGCCCCGAGGCCGGCATCACCCGCGACTCGATCTCCCTCGACTGGGAGTGGCGGGGCCGGCGGATCAAGCTGCACGACACCGCCGGCATGCGCCGGCGCGCCCGCATCGACGACAAGCTCGAAAAGCTCGCGGTCTCGGACGGCATCCGCGCCGTGCGCTTCGCCGAAGTCGTGGTGATCCTGCTCGACGCCACGATCCCGTTCGAGAAGCAGGATCTGACCATCGTCGACCTGGTGGAGAGCGAAGGCCGCTCCCTGGTGATCGGCCTCAACAAATGGGACCTCGTGGCCGACCAGCCCGGTCTGCTGAAGTCCCTGCGCGAGGATTGCACCCGCCTGCTGCCGCAGGTGCGGGGCGTGGCCGTGGTGCCGCTGTCGGGGCTCGCGGGGGAGGGGGTCGACAAGCTGATGCAGGCCGTGGTCGGCGCGGCCGAGGTCTGGGACAAGCGCATCTCCACCTCCCGCATCAACGACTGGCTCTCGCAGGCGACCCAGCGCAACCCGCCGCCCGCCGTCTCGGGGCGGCGCATCAAGATCCGCTACGCCACCCAGGTGAAGAGCCGCCCACCGCACTTCGCCCTGTTCGGCAACCAGCTCAACGCCCTGCCGAAGAGCTACACCCGCTACCTCGTCAACGCGCTGCGCGAGGCCTTCGACCTGCCGGGCACCCCGATCCGGCTCAGCCTGCGCACCTCGTCGAACCCGTTCGACAAGGGCTGATCACATCGCAGCGGCACTGCGAGACGTCTCGGCCAGCCAGTCAACCACCGCGTCCAGCGCCTGGCGGTTGGTCAGCCCCCTGTCGCGCGCGGCCTCGAAGGCGGCGATCTGCCCGTCTGCGCTGGTGCCGTCCCGGGCGATGGTGCGGGCATGGGCCACCTCCGCGGTGCAGCCGAGCGCCGCGGCATCCTCCGCGATCAGGTCGAGCACGGCGTCCAGGGCCTCGGCGTAGGGCCGTGCCTCCTCGCGGGCCTCGTCGATCATCTCGGCGCCGATGCCGCTGCGCTGGGCCCGCCACAGGTTCTCGTCGGCCAGCGCCCGCGAGACGCCGTCGAGCCCGGCATTGAGGTCCGGGCGACGCACGGCGAGGCGCACGAGGCAGCGGTACACGGCCGCGATGGCCAATGCATCTGCGAGCCGCGTGCAGGAATCGGCGATGCGCAGTTCGAGCGTCGGGAACTTGATCGAGGGCCGGAGCGACCACCACAGGAAGCTCGCATCCTGGATCGAGCCGGCCCGCGTCATGATCCGGACGTAGCGCTCGTAGGCGGTCCGATCCGGGAACAGCTCCGGCAGGCCGGTGCGCGGCAGTTCTCCGAAGGCACTCAGGCGGTAGGCGGTCAGCCCCGTGGGCTTGCCCTGCCAGAATGGGGAGGAGGCCGAGAGGGCGAACAGCAGCGGCTGGAACGGCAGCAGCCGGTTCATCAGGTCGATGCGGGCATCCGGGTCCGGCACCTCGACGTGGACGTGCATGCCGCAGATCAGGCTGCGGCGCCCGGCCATCCCCACGTCGCGCAGGATACCGCGGTAGCGGTCCCCCTTGGTCGGCAGCTGCCGCGACCAGTCGGCGATCGGGTGCGTGCCGGCGGCGAAGACCAGGAGTTCGTGCTCGGCGGCGAGATCGGCCAGGGCGGCGCGCTGGCGGGCCAGCCCCGCGCGGGCGTCCGAAAAATCCGTGACCGGCGGCGTGCAGACCTCGACCTGGCACTGCAGCAACTCGCGCCCGGTCTCGGGCAGGCGCTCGGCCACCTCCAGGTGGAACGGCTTGACCGAGCGCCGCGGGGTGCCGCGGGTCTCCGCATCGGCGAGAAAGTACTCTTCTTCGATGCCGAAGCGGTAGCTGTGGGTGCTCATCTCGTTTCCCGCGCGGTGTCGAACGAGCATATAAGCGCGTATCGTGCGGTTTCGGTCCCGCTTCCGCTACGTCGTCACGACATCGAGGCCGAGCGCGCGTGCGGCGGCTGCCATCTTGTCGTCGAAGGTCGCGAGCACGGCCGAGGCGCGGAAACAGAGGGCGATATTGAGCGCATCGGGCGTGCGCAGGGTCAGATCGAGGCGTCGCAGGAAACGCTCCGCCTCGGCTACGTCCCGTGCTCCGATTTCGATGCGTTGCGCGACCCGGACGATCCATTGATCGAGGTGCGAGAACGCCGTTCTTGCCTGCCCGGCATCGATCTCGCCCATGCGAACCCGACGTCCCAAGGCAGAGGCGAACTCCGCGGCCGCGAAATCGCTGACGACCGGAATTGGCGCGTGGGTCCGGAAGAAGCTGTCCGCGCGCAGCGTCGACGGGTCGTCGGTAAGCAGCGCGACGAGGACGCTGGTGTCCAGATAGGCTCTCACCATTCCTCATCGCGCAGGCGGCTGACGAACGGCCCGGCGTCCTCACGAGGTCCGCGCATCGTCACGCGGCGCATCGCAAGCCAATCCAGGTCGGCGGGCGTGACCGGGCGTCCCTGCGACGGAAGCGGATGCAGGGCGACGACCGGCCGTCCGTCCCGCGTGATCACCACGCCTTCGCCCGCGAGCGCACGGTCGATCAGGTCCGACAGGTGCTTCTCGGCATCGCCGACGCTGTGCTCGCTCATGGGCGCAGAGTACGGGCGGCGGCGCAGCGCTGTCCAGATCGGCCTACGGCGCCCGGAAGGCCCCGCCCACGAGCCAGGCCGGGTCGAACCAGCGATCCGCCTCCCCGTCGTAGGGGAGCCGCGTGATGTCCCAGTTCTGGATGTAGCGCGCGTAGACGTTCCAGACCGCGATGCCACCGCCCACGAAGACGCGCCGGCCGGGATAGCGGGCGAGCACCGCTTCCGGGTCCTCGTGCGAGCGGATCACGTCGATGGTGCGGTCCTCGAACGCGAAGGCCGGCACCGAGGCCACGGTCTTCGGGCCGGCGATCAGGACGTGGCCCATGGTCAGCGCGAAGAAGCGCGTCACGTCCTCGACGAAGAGCGGGTTGGTGTTGCCCTCCCAGGGCAGTTGCCCGTTCAGGCCGAGCTGGCCGCGATGGCCGATCGCGCAGATGCAGCGCACGTCGATCATGGAGATGTCCAGTAAGAGCGGGCTCCGCCCGGATCCCGCCGGGGCCTTGGCCCCGGACCCCTTTATTGAGGCGCTTGCGGTGTCAGGAGCCGGTCGGTCGGGAAGTCAAAAATCTTGCCGGTCTCGGTCCAGGTCGGGGACGCCAGCCGCACGAAGTGGGGGGCGAGGTCGTCCGGGGTCTTGAGCGTCTCCGGGTCTTCGCCCGGCATCGCCGAACGGCGCATGGCGGTGCGCAGCGGGCCGGGGTTGAGCAGCATCGCGCGGATGGCCGTGCTCGTCGTCTCGGCCGCGTAGGTGCGCACCAGCGCCTCCAGGGCCGCCTTCGAGACGGAATAGGGGCCCCAATACGCCGTGCATTTGTTCGCCGCACCCGAGGACACGAAGATCGCCCGGCCGGCATCCGACAGGCGCAGCAAGGGGTCGAGGGAGCGGATCAGGCGCCAGTTGGCGGTGACGTTCACGTCCATCACCTGCCCCCAGACCTTGGGGGTGATGTGCCCGATCGGCATCAGGGCGCCGAGGATGCCGGCGTTGCCGACCAGGATGTCGAGGCGCTTCCAGCGCGCGTCGATCGCCGCGCCGAGCCGGTCGATGCCGTCGGAATCGGTGACGTCCAGGGGCACCAGGGTCGCGCTCGATCCGGCCGTCCGGATCGCGTCGTCGAGCTCTTCCAGCGCGCCTTGCGTGCGCGCCACGGCGATGACGTGCGCGCCGGCGGCCGCAAGCGCCAGGGCCGCCGCCCGGCCGATGCCGCGCGAGGCGCCGGTGACGACGGCGACGCGGCCTTCGAGAATCCTGTCAGCCATGGTCTCTCGAACTCAGTCGGCTTCGGCCAGCATGGCGAGGCGCTTCGGCCCGGCGATGGCCAGGTCCGTCAGGCCGGTCGGGTAGTCGCCGGTGAAGCAATGGTCGGTGTATTGCGGGCAGGCCTCGTCGCGGCGCTCCTCGCCCATCGCCCGGTACAGGCCGGGGATCGAGAGGAAGGCCAGGGAATCGGCGCCGATGTAGCGGCGCATCCCTTCGAGGTCGTGGGTGGCGGCGAGCAGCTTCTCTCGCTCCGGCGTGTCGATGCCGTAGAAGTCGGGAAAGGTGATCGGCGGCGAGGCGATGCGGAAATGCACCTCCGCCGCCCCGGCCTCGCGCATCATCCGCACGATCTTCACCGAGGTGGTGCCGCGGACCAAGCTGTCGTCGACGAGCACGATGCGCTTGCCCTCGATCGCGGCGCGGTTGGCCGAGTGCTTCATCCGCACCCCGAGTTCGCGCACCGACTGCGTCGGCTGGATGAAGGTGCGGCCCACGTAGTGGTTGCGGATGATCCCCATCTCGAAGGGGATGCCGGTCTCTTGCGCGAAGCCCAGGGCCGCCGGAACGCCGGAATCCGGGACCGGCACGACGACGTCGGCGGGCACGGCGGCCTCGCGGGCGAGTTCGCGGCCGATGTTCTTGCGCACCCCGTAGACGCTCTTGCCGTTCACCACCGAATCCGGCCGGGCGAAGTAGATGTACTCGAAGATGCACGGCCGCATCGGTCGTCTCTCGGCGAAGCGGATCGACTCGATGCCGTCCTCCGAGATCACCACGACCTCGCCGTTCTCCACGTCGCGCACGAACTTCGCGCCGATGATGTCGAGCGCGCAGGTCTCGGAGGCCAGCATGTAGCGGCCGTCGAGTTCGCCGATCACCAGCGGGCGGATGCCCAGCGGGTCACGGGCGCCGATCAGCTTCTTGTTGGTGAGCGCGACGATGGCATAGGCGCCCTGGATCGCCTGGAGGGCGTCGATGAAGCGCTCGACGATCCGCGGCTTCCGGCTGCGGGCGGCCAGGTGCAGGATCACCTCGGTGTCGGAGGTCGATTGCGTGATCGCTCCGTCGCGCACGAGGTCGCGGCGGATCGAGAGGGCGTTGGTCAGGTTGCCGTTATGCGCCACCGCGAGGCCGCCGCCGGCCAGTTCCGCGAACAGCGGCTGCACGTTGCGCAGGATGGTGCCGCCGGTGGTGGAGTAGCGCACGTGGCCGATGGCCGCGCGGCCCTTGAGGCGCTCGATCGTCCCGGCGTCGGAGAAGGAATCGCCGACGAGGCCGGGCCTGCGCTCGGAATGGAAGACCGCCCCGTCGAAGGAGACGATGCCCGCTGCCTCCTGGCCGCGGTGCTGGAGGGCGTGGAGGCCCAGCGCCACGACCGCCGAGGCGTCCGGGTGCCCGAAGATGCCGAAGACGCCGCACTCCTCGCGGAGCGTGTCGCCCTCGCCGTCGTCATCGGAAGGGCTGGGGGCAGGCACGGCGCCATGTGACATGCTCGGGTCGATCCCTGGTTGCCCTCGGCCGAAAAAGCCCGGGTGCGCGCCGCAGGCGAGTCGAGGCGGCCGGAAACGCCCCTACAGGACCGCTCCCTTGGAATCGTTCTCGTCCGGCACCGTCATCAAGCCGTTATCTGAGGGCCCGTCGCATCGCAACCAAGCGGGAGCGAATGCAGGTCAGCGTCGCGGTGCGGGCGTGGCTGGCGCGGTCTCGGTCCGGCGCTGGGCCGGCACGTCGGTCTCGGCCGGGGCCTCGACGGGCTCGTTCGGCGGCGTCTCGACCTTGGGCTTCTTGAACTGCTTCAGGAAGCCTTCCGGGTTCTCGGGCAACTGCGCCACCAGGGCGTCGCCGGATTTTTCCAGCATCGAGCGCGAGCGGGCCTGGGCTGCCCATTCCGGCACCTTGCCCTGCACCAGCCAGGACAGGAACACCCAGCCGATCACGCAGATCAGGAAACCGCGCCCGGCCCCGAACAGGAAGCCGAGCGACCGGTCGACGGCACCGATCCGGGAATCGAGCACTACGTCCGAGATCTTCACGGTGATGATCGACACGACGATCAGCACCCCGAGGAAGATCGCGGCGATGGAGGCGACGAGGGCCACGGTGTCGCTGGTGACGTGCTGCTTGACGGTGGGCAGCAGCAAGGGATGGAACGACCACGCCACGGCGGCGGCGGCGACCCAGGCGATGATCGCCAGCACCTCGCGGGTGACGCCGCGCACGGCCGCGAGCAGCGCGGAGACCGCGACGATGCCGAGCACGACGAGATCGAGAACGGTGAACGGCATCGTGGGATTCGGGTCGGGCGGGGAGGTGCCACGGCGAAACGAACGGGTCTGCGGCTCCCCAGGGCCGCCGCGCCTGTATACCGTGCGGAACCTCGGCCGTCACCCTCGCCGCCGCCGACGCCCGAAGGAAGGCTCTCCTGCGACCCGACAGCCGCAGGTTGAATGTGGATAAGCCGCACCCCGGCCTCGTATCGATCGCCGGCCATGCTCCTCGATCGGGCCGAGGGCAGGCCCTCAATCCGCCTCCTCGTAGCGCGGCGCGCTGCGCCCCCGCCCGGAACCCACGCGCCGCGGAGCCCCGGAGGCGATACCGGCCACGAGGTCGGCGATGTGGCGCAGGCTCTCGGTGGCGAGCGCGCGGTCGGTGGTCTCGCCCCGGCCCTGCGGCATCATCGCTTTGGCGAAGCCGAGCTTCTGGGCCTCCTTCAGCCGGGCGCCCGCCTGCGCCACCGGGCGGACCGCGCCGGACAGGCCGATCTCGCCGAAATACACCGTCTCCGGCGGCAGGACCGTGCCCGAGAGCGACGAGACCAGGGCGGCGGCCACCGCGAGGTCGGCCGCCGGCTCCGTGATGCGCAGGCCGCCGGCCACGTTGAGGTAGACGTCGTGGGTGCCGAGCCGGATGCCGCCGTGGGACTCCAGCACCGCCAGCACCATCGAGAGGCGGTTGGGGTCCCAGCCGACCACGGCGCGGCGCGGCATGCCGAGGGACGAGGGCGCAACCAGGGCCTGGATCTCCACCAGTAGCGGCCGGGTGCCCTCCATCCCGGCGAAGACCGCGGTGCCGGCGGCCTGCTGGTCGCGGCCGGCCAGGAACAGGGCGGAGGGGTTGGGCACCTCGGAGAGCCCCATGTCGGTCATCTCGAACACGCCGATCTCGTCGGTGGGCCCGAAGCGGTTCTTGACCGCGCGCAGGATGCGGAAATGATGGCCCTGGTCGCCCTCGAAGGAGGCGACCGCGTCGACCATGTGCTCCACCACCCGCGGCCCGGCGATCTGCCCGTCCTTGGTGACGTGGCCGACCAGGATCACCGCCGTGCCCGTGGTCTTGGCGAAGCGGATCAGGGCCTGGGCGGAGGAGCGCACCTGCGTCACCGTGCCCGGCGCCGATTCCACGGTCTCGGTCCACATGGTCTGGATCGAATCGATGATGGCCAGCGCCGGCGGGCGGCCCTGCGACAGGGTCTCGACGATGTCCTCGACGTTGGTCTCGGCCGCCAGCTCCACCGGCCGGCCGGAGAGGCCGAGGCGCTCGGCGCGCAGCCGTACCTGTCCAACGGCCTCCTCGCCCGAGATGTAGGCCACGCGCTCGCCCGTCCCGGCCATGGCGGCCGAGGCCTGCATCAGCAGCGTCGACTTGCCGATGCCGGGGTCGCCGCCGAGCAGGATCACCGAGCCGCGCACGAAGCCCCCGCCGGTCACCCGGTCGAGTTCCGCGATGCCGGACGGGATGCGCGGCGCCTCCCTGGCCTCGCCGGTCAGCCCTTCGAGGGGGAAGACCCGGCCGCGGGCGCGCGACGGCCGTGTCGCCGCGGGACCGGCCTGCGGGCCGGAGCCGCCGGGCGTCTCCTCGACGATCGTGTTCCAGCCGTTGCAGGCCTCGCAGCGCCCGCGCCAGCGGTTGTAGACCGCCCCGCAGGACTGGCAGACGAAGGTCTGGTGGATCTTGGCCATGTTTTGGAGGGTGCGCGCTTCGGGGATGCGGTCCGGCGTCAGCCGCCAGCATACGCTCGAACATAACGGGAACCTAGCCCCGTCAGGATTTCGTAGCCGATGGTGCCTGCCGCCCGCCCCACCGTGTCGAGGTCGAGGGAATCGCCGATCAGGGTGGCGCGGCCGCCGCGGGCGGCGCCGGGCACACCGGTCACGTCGAGGATGACGAGGTCCATCGAGACGAGGCCGAGGATCGGGCAGGCCACGCCGTCGACCAGGGCGTGTCCGCGCCCGCTCGCGGCCCGGGGATAGCCGTCGGCGTAGCCCAGCGACAGGGTGGCGAGGCGGCGCGGGCCGGAGGCGGTCCAGCGGGCGTTGTAACCCGCGCTCTGCCCGGCCTCGACGGTGCGCACCTGCGCGATCCCGGCCTCCAGCCGCACCACCGGCCGCATCGGATTCGTTTGGCCGGGAACCGGATTGCCGCCGAACAGGGCGTAGCCCGGCCGCAGGAGTTGATGGTGGGCCTCCCCGCCCAGGAACACGCCGGAGGAATTGGCCAACGATGCGCGCAGGTGCGGGAACGCGGCGGCGACCCGTGCGAAATCGGCGACCTGCCGGGCGTTGACCGGCTCGTCCGGCAACTCGGCGCTGACGAGGTGGCTCATCACCAGGTCGATCCCGGCCGCCCGGATCCGCGGATCGCCCGCCAGCGCCAGCGCGTCCGGCACCGGCAGGCCGAGGCGGTTCATGCCGGTATCGACGTGGAGGGCTGCCGGCATCCGCCCCGGCGACAGGGCGGCCCATTCGGACAGCTCCTCCACCGAGCCGAGGACCGGGCGCAGGGTGTTCGCGATGTAAAGTGACGCGCTGCCCGGCAGCAGGCCGTTCAGCACGTAGATGGCGGCCTCGGGCAGGCAGGCGCGGGCCTCGAGGCCTTCCGACAGGTGCGCGACGAAGAACGTGCGGCAGCCGGCCCGCCACAGGGCCGGCGCCACCATCGACAGGCCGCAGCCATAGGCGTCGGCCTTGATCACCGCGGCGCACTCGGCGTCCGGCGCCCGCACGCCAAGCCGCCGCCAGTTCTCGCCGATCGCGCCGAGGTCGACGGTCAGGCGGGCGCCATGGGCGGCCGGCGGGCTGCGTTCTCCGGTCGGGGCTCTGGTCTCGGGCGGAATGGTCGGGCTCCGGTGCTCTCGTCCGCGGGGCGGCATGACATCCCGCCGCCCGCCGATGCAAGTCTCGCGGCAGGTCGGGCTCACCGCCGTGACGGTCAGGCGTCGCCGTTCGCCGAGGCCCACGGGATCGGCCGGGTCAGGGCCGTCTCGAAGTCGTAGGGGCAGGCTTTGGGGAACACGTCCTCCGTCAGGCCGAGGTCGTCGGCGGCCTCGATCCGCGCCTTCGCGTAGGCCGGCCCCAGGACCTCGCCGAGGGCCGGCCCCAGGCTCGGGCTGTCGCGCAGGAGCGCCTCGGCGTCGAGGCGCCCGTTCCAGATCGCGGCCGTCCAGCCGCGGGTCCGGCCCTCGGGCCGGTGGTCCCATTTCAGCAGGTGGCGCAGGAGGCCCTGGAGGGTCTCGGCCAGCCGGTGCCGCTCGATGAAGGCCAGCCCCTCGATCGCCTCGGCCACCTGCTCGGCGTCGAGCCTGTCCCAGGCGCGGGCGCGCAGGTGGGCCGCCTGCTCCACGGCCCAGGCGTGGACGTCCGCCTCGGGCGGCGTGCCCGGCACTTCGGGCCCCTTCGCCTGCTCCGGACCCGCCACCGAACCGCCCCCTCCGATCGAACCGGGGCCGACCCTATCACATCTGTTCAGGCAGGCGGTCGCTCTGCGCGAGATTCGAGAATCGCGTGATATTGGCGTCGAACTGCAGCTCCACCGTGCCGGTCGGCCCGTGCCGCTGCTTGCCCAGGATGACTTCGGCCTTGCCGTGGACCCGGTTCATCTCCGTCTCCCAGGCGAAGAACTCCTCGGTGCCCTCGCGCGGCTTCTTGTTGTTGACGTAATACTCCTCGCGGAAGACGAACATCACCACGTCGGCGTCCTGCTCGATCGAGCCGGATTCGCGCAGGTCCGAGAGCTGCGGGCGCTTGTCGTCGCGGTTCTCGACCTGGCGGGAGAGCTGGGACAGGGCGATGATCGGGACGGCGAGTTCCTTGGCCAGGGCCTTCATGCCGGTGGTGATCTCGGTCATCTCCTGCACCCGGTTGTCGCTGCGCTTGCCCGAGCCCGCGAGCAGCTGGAGGTAGTCCACGATCAGGACGTCGAGGCCCTTCTGGCGCTTGAGGCGGCGGGCGCGGGCCGCGAGCTGCACGATGGAGATGCCGCCGGACTGGTCGATGTAGAACGGGATCGTCTGCATGTCGCGGGCGGCGTCGGTGATCTTGTAGAAGTCCTCGGGCCGGATGTCGCCGCGGCGGATCTTGTAGGAGGGCACGCCGGACTGCTCGGCGATGATACGGGTGGCCAGCTGCTCGGCCGACATTTCGAGGGAGAAGAAGCCGACGATGCCGCCGTTCTTGGTCTTGATCGTGCCGTCCGCCTGCTTCTCGCCCTGGTAGGCCTTGGCGATGTTGAAGGCGATGTTGGTCACGAGCGAGGTCTTGCCCATGGCGGGACGCCCGGCGAGGATGATCAAATCCGAGGGTTGGAGGCCGCCCATCTTGGCGTCGAGGTCGGAGAGCCCCGTGGCGATGCCGGAGAGCTTGCCCTCGCGCTGGTAGGCCTTGGCCGCCATGTCGACGGCCGCGGTCAGGGCGTCCGAGAACTTCTGGAAGCCGCCGTCGTACTTGCCGGCCTCGGCCAGCTCGTAGAGTCGCCGCTCGGTCTCCTCGATCTGGTCGCGGGGCGCCGATTCCACCGGCGCCTCGTAGGAGCCGTTGACGAGGTCCTCGCCGATGGTGATCAGCCGGCGGCGGATGGCGAGGTCGTAGATGGTGCGGCCGTAATCGCCCGCGTTGATGACGGTGGTGGCGTCGGCGGCCAGCCGCGCGAGGTACTGCATCACCGTCTGGCCGCCGAAATCGGCGTCGCCCAGATAGGTCTTCATGGTGATCGGCGTGGCGAGCTTGCCCGCCTTGATCAGAGAGGCCGCCACCGAGAAGATCTGCTGGTGGGCGTCCTCCATGAAATGCTCGGACAGGAGGAAGTCCGAGACCCGGTAGAAAGCGTCGTTGTTGACCAGTAGCGCGCCGAGCAGGGCCTGCTCCGCGTCGATGTTGTGAGGAGCGACGCGGTATTCCGCCTGCACGGCCTCGAGCTTGGCCGTCAGGGCGTTGGGCAGGGCCATGGGCGACGCTCCGAATCGGCGCAGCCCGGCGGGCGGCGCTCCAAACCTCATCCCCGCAACCATGGCACCGGCATGGTTGACCGTTGCTTAGCCGGGGGATTCCGAACCGCGCCGGGACCGAACGCAGGACGCCCGCCACTCGGGGAGTGGCGGGCGTCCATGCTGGAACAAATGTGGAACTTGTCAACCCTGTCGGATCGTGATCCCCGCAACCCACCGCATCGGAAGACCCACGCGGCGGAGGACTAAAAGAATCAGTTGCGGTCGTCGGCGCCTTCGCCGGCATCGGCGAGCGCCATGCCGACTTCCAGGCCGAGGTCGTCGAGGTTGAACGCCTCGCGCTCGGTGACGGATTCGCCGCGGGCCTGACGCTCGGCCTCCTCAGGGCTGCGGGCGACGTTGACGGTGATCTTCACGTCGACCTCGGGGTGGAGCACCACCGGGATGGTGTGCAGGCCCAGCGTCTTGATCGGCTGGTTCAGGGTGAACTGGCCGCGCTCGACCGAGAAGCCGTCCTTGGTGACGACCTCGGCGAGATCCCGGGTCGAGACCGAGCCGTAGAGCACGCCGGACTCGCCCGACTGACGGATCAGGACGAAGGTCTGGCCGTCGAGCTTCTCGGCGACGGCCGAGGCCTCCTTCTTGCGGTCGAGGTTGCGCGCCTCGAGCTGGGCGCGCTGGGTCTCGAAGTGCTTCTTGTTGCCTTCCGTGGCGCGCAGGGCCTTGCCGCGGGCGAGCAGGAAGTTACGGGCGAAGCCCGGACGCACGTTCACGGTCTCGCCCATCTGGCCGAGCTTGGCCACGCGCTCAAGCAGGATCACTTCCATCGTCTTGTTCCTCTTTCGGTTGGTTCGCCGGATCGGCGGGTCTCTCAAGGTCTCGCGACGCCGTCCTTCGGGCGGCGCCGGTTGAGGGCGGTGTCGGCCAGGCCGAACAGGGTGAGGGCGACGAGGGCGATGCCCTGCGTCACGAACAGGATCAGGTACATCCCGAACAGCATCATGCCGCGGCCGGGCCGGCCGCGGCTGCGGTCGTGGAAGGCGGCGAGGCCCTGGAGGGCGAACACGGCGCAGAGCGAGCCGATCAGGGCGCTGCCGAGGATGCCGACATAGCCGGGGGCGAAGGCGAGGACGACGGCGCCGGCCAGAAGCGCCAGCACCGCGCGCGGCATCACGGTCGCGGGGATGTCCGGCCAGGGCCGGTGCAGCCGTCCGGAAATCCTGACGATGCGGGCGGCCGCCCACAGGTAGAAGGTCAGCAGGAGTGCCAGCCCGTTGGCGGCGAAGGCCGGGACGACGCGGGCGAGCGCGTCGGCAAGGTCGGCATGGGCTTCGGCCTGCGCAGCGTCGGGGGCGGCGTCCGGCTTCCCGTCGGCGTCGGGCTTCGCGTCGGAGGGGGCGGCCTCGCCGGGCTTGGGTTCGGCGCGCGCGGGAGGGGCCGGAACGTCGCGCATCTGCGCCCGGACGACGGTGCCGGCCAGCGAACGGAGCTGGCTCTCGAAGGCCGCGTGGTTGGGGGCGGACAGGAAGGCGATGGCGATGAAGGCGAGCGCCGCGGTGGCGCCGACCCAGCCGAGCAGGCGCCCGACCGGATACCACTCGATGCCGCCGTCCGGTCCGGCGCGGCCGAGCATCGCGAGGTAGGCGAGCCACCAGGCCGGCACGGCGAGGTAGGCGGCAAAGCCGAGGCCGAGGAAGGGCGAGACCACCAGCGCCAGGGCGAGGCTGCCGGACACGGCGGCCGCGAGCGCAGCCTTGTGGCTCCAGCCGAGGCCGACGATCAGGATCGGCAGGGGCGCGAGGAGGTAGAGCACGATGGCCAGCGGCGTCGCCTTCAGGAGCACGCCGAACAGGAGTGCCGAGACGAGGCCCGCGCCGATGCCGATGCCGAGGTTCTGGACCATGAAATCCGCTGTCCCGCCGGCCCGCATGCCGCGGCCGGGGTTAGAGGCGGGAGCCGCCCCAACGATGTCCGGCCGCACCGGGCGGCCGGACGTGTGGATGCCCCCGAACGTGGGGGAGGGTGCCTACTTGATGACGTAGGGCAGCAGGCCGAGGAAGCGGGAGCGCTTGATCGCCTGGGCGAGTTCGCGTTGCTTCTTGGCCGAGACCGCGGTGATTCGGGACGGCACGATCTTGCCGCGCTCGGAGACGTAGCGGGAGAGGAGCTTCACGTCCTTGTAGTCGATCTTCGGCGCGTTGGCGCCGGAGAAGGGACAGGTCTTGCGACGACGGAAGAACGGACGACGGCCACCGCCGGCGCCACCAGCACCGAATGCCATGACTTAGTTCTCCCCGCCGAAGTTGCGCTCGGGCCGGTCGCCGCGGTCTGCGCGGTCGCCCCGGTCCCCACGGTCGCGGTCGCCGCCGAAGCCGCCGCCGCCACCCCCACCACCGAAGCCATCGTCGTCACGACGGCGGCCGCGCTCACGATCCTTGCGGTCGTCGCGGTCGCGCTTCTGCATCATCGCGGACGGCTCGGACTCGAGGTCCTCGACGCGGATCGTCATGAAGCGCAGCACGTCTTCCGAAATCTGCATCTGGCGCTCCATCTCGGCCACGGCCGCCGGGGGTGCGTCGATGTTCAGGAGCGTGAAGTGCGCCTTGCGGTTCTTCTTGATCCGGTAGGCGAGGGACTTGACGCCCCACATCTCGATCTTCTCGAAGCGTCCGCCGTTCTGTTCGACCACGCCCTTGTAGGTCTCGATCATCGTCTCGACCTGCTGGGACGTGACATCCTGGCGTGCCAGGAACACGTGTTCGTAGAGAGGCATTTCGGGCCCTTCATCTGGAATGGGGCCGCGACGCGCGAGAGATGCGTGGAATCGCCGGGCCGGTTCGTTCGCATCGCCCGGCGCCAAGCCCTTCGAGCCGTTATCGGGCCCGAGCGGTTGATCGAAGGCGGAGACACAGGACGACGGGAACCAGTCCCTGCACCGCGAGCGGCACCGTCCGTTCAGCCCCCAGCCGGAGCGAACGCGAGGGGCGGCGCATAGTCGGTTTTCCGACTTGGCGCAAGCGCGGCGGCGTCCGCCGCGCGGGGCGCATCACTTCAGGGAGCCCGCGATCGCCTGCTGGATGCCGAGGATGTTGGCGCCGCGCTTGAGCGTCCTCTGGATCGGCTCGGGCCTTCCCGAGATCCAGATCTTCAGTTCCGAATCGAGGTCGAAGCTGCCGGCCGTCTCGATCGAGAAGGACGTGATCGCCCGGTAAGGCACCGTGAGGTACTCGACCTTGCGCCCCGTCAGGCCCTGCCGGTCGACCAGGATCAGGCGCCGGTCGGTGAAGACGAACAGGTCGCGGATCACCTTGAAGGCGACCCGCACCGGCTCCCCCTCGACCAGCACGCCGGCCATCTGCTCGTTCACCTCGCCCGGCGTCAGGTCGCTGCCGTGGCCGAGCAGCCCGTCGAGAAACCCCATTGCCCCCTCCCGCCTCATCCAACCGGATCGGATGTGGGTTCGGGGGCCGTCGAAATCATCGGCCCCGCACCCGGGCCGGGCTCCGCTTCCCGTGAAAAATGGTCTACAGCGCCCGCATCCGTCACCGGGATGCCCGCGCCATGCCCGCCTCCGCCCAGCGCCTCGGCGTCAACATCGACCACGTCGCCACCGTGCGGAACGCCCGCGGCGGCAGCTATCCGGACCCGTTGCGCGCGGCCCGCACCGCCATCGAGGCGGGGGCCGACGGCATCACCGCGCACCTGCGCGAGGACCGGCGCCACATCCGCGACGCCGACATCGCGGCTTTGCGGGACCTGCCGGTGCCCCTGAACTTCGAGATGGCGGCGACCGACGAGATGGTGGGGATCGCCCTCGCCACCCGTCCGCACGCCGCCTGCCTCGTGCCGGAGAAGCGGGAGGAGCGCACCACCGAGGGCGGCCTCGACATCGTCGGGGGTCGCGAGCACCTGGGCCCCCGCATCCGCGCCTTGTCGCAGGCCGGCATCCGGGTCTCGCTGTTCGTGGAGCCGGACCCGGCCGCGATGGAGGCGGCCCACGCGCTCGCCGCCCCCGTCGTCGAGTTGCACACGGGCAGCTATTGCGAGGCCGTCGTGGCGGGCGACGCCGCCCGCACCGCCCGCGAACTCGACCGGATCGTGCGTGCCGCCGGGCACGGCGCCGGGCTCGGCCTCGAAATCCATGCCGGGCACGGGCTGACCCTGGACAGCGTCGGGCCGGTGGCGCGGCTGGCGCAGATCCGCGAGCTGAACATCGGCCACGCCCTGATCGCGGAGGCGATCTTCGTCGGGCTGGGGCAGGCCGTGCGCGACATGCGCGCCGCGATGGACCGGGCGCGGATGCCCCGATGATCCTCGGCATCGGCTCCGACCTCTGCGACATCGACCGCATCGCGCGCTCGCTGGAGCGGTTCGGCGAGCGCTTCACGCACCGGGTGTTCACGCGAGGGGAGCGCGAGAAATGCGACCGGCGCGCGGCCCGCGCGCCCTCCTACGCACGGCGCTTCGCCGCCAAGGAAGCCTGCGCCAAGGCGCTGGGCACCGGCCTCAGCCGCGGCGTCTTCTGGCGCGACATGGAAGTGGTGAACCTCCCCGGCGGCCGTCCGACCTTGCGGCTCACCGGGGGCGCGGCGGCGCGGCTCGCGCAGATGCTGCCCGCCGGCCACGAGGCGCGCCTCCACATAACGCTCACCGACGACCCGCCGATGGCGCAGGCGTTCGTGATCGTCGAAGCGGTGCCCCTCGGCACGGTGCGGGATTAGCCGGCAGGCCGGTCCGTTGCGGGGGGGCGGCGCTTGGTCTAGACCCCGGCACGCAGCGGACACGATTGCGGCGCATTCCTCAGGCCAAGCGCCCCCGCGGCGACACGCCGACCGGACGGCCCGCCCCGGGCCGCGACGAGATCGAGCCGAGACGTAAGCGAGATGGAACGCGCCCGCGTGGATCAGGACGGCAAGCACGAGGTCAGGTCCGCGGACGGCGGCACCTGGGCCAGCATCCGCGAGACCATCAAGGTCGGCCTCCAGGCCCTCCTGATCGCCCTGGTGGTGCGCACGCTGCTGTTTCAGCCCTTCAACATCCCCTCGGGCTCGCTGGTGCCGACGCTGCTGATCGGCGACTACCTGTTCGTCTCGAAATACTCCTTCGGCTACTCGAAATATTCCCTGCCCCTGAGCGAATACATCCCGATCAAGTCTGAGGGGCGCATCTGGGCGGCCGAGCCCAAGCGCGGCGACATCGCCGTGTTCAAGCTGCCCAAGGACAACGCCACCGACTACATCAAGCGGGTGATCGGCCTGCCCGGCGACAAGATCCAGATGATCGACGGCCTGCTCAACATCAACGGCAAGCCGGTCAAGCGCGAGCGCATCGCCGACTACGAGACCATCGATCCCTACGGCCAGGCCACCAAGGTGCCGCAATACGACGAGACCCTGCCCAACGGCGTGGTCCACCGGGTGATCGAGCGCGACGGCGACAACGGCTTCTGGGACAAGACCGAACTCTACACGGTGCCCGCCGGCCACTTCTTCATGATGGGCGACAACCGCGACAACTCCACCGATTCGCGCGACCTCGCCAACGTCGGCTACGTGCCCTTCGAGAACTTCGTCGGCCGGGCCGAGATGATCTTCTTCTCCATCGACGAGGGCACGCCCGCCTGGCAGGTCTGGAACTGGCCCGCCCACGTGCGCTGGGGCCGGCTGTTCTCGACCATCCGTTGACCGACGAACGGCCCGAGCTGGCGCCAGCGCCCGCCGCGCGCTCCTCCCGCGCGCGGCGCGCCCACCGGCCGAGGCCGCCCCTCGCCGCCCTCGAGGCCAGCATCGGCCACGCCTTCTCCGACCAGGGCCTGCTGGCGCGCGCGCTCACCCATTCGAGCAAGGCCGCCGGCCGCGCCGACAGCTACCAGCGCCTCGAATTCCTGGGCGACCGGGTGCTGGGGCTGGCCATCGCCGACCGGCTCTACGCGGCGTTTCCGGACGCCGACGAGGGCGACCTGTCGCGGCGCCTCGCCGGTCTGGTGCGGCGCGAGACCTGCGCGGCGGTCGCCGCCGCCTGGGACGTCGGGCCCCATCTCGCCCTCGGCCAGGGCGAGGTCACGGGCGGCGGGCGGCGCAACCAGACTATCCTGGCCGACGTCTGCGAGGCGATCCTCGGGGCGGTCTTCCTCGATGCGGGCTATGCCAAGGCGCTCGCGGTCGTGGACGCGGCCTTCCGGCCGGGCGAACTCACCGATGCGCCGCACCTGCGCGACTACAAGTCGGCCCTCCAAGAGTGGGCGATGGGCCGCAGCCTCTCGATCCCGGTCTACGAGGTGGTCTCCCGCTCCGGCCCCGACCACGCCCCGCGCTTCCGTATCGCCGTGTCGGTCCGGGGCCTGGAGCCGGGCCACGGCGACGGCCCGTCGAAGCGGCTGGCCGAGCAGGAGGCCGCCCGCGCCGTGATGGAGCGGGAAGGCATCGTGGAGGGCGCCTCCCCCCGCCCCGAGACGGCCGCACCGGACAGGACGTGACCATGTCAGACGAGACCCACGATCCGATTCCCGATCCGATTCCGGACCACATCCCGCCGCCCTCCCTGCTCCCCGGCACCCCGGTCGATGCCAGGGCCGGCTTCGTCGCGCTGATCGGCGTGCCGAACGCGGGCAAGTCGACCCTGCTCAACAGCCTCGTGGGCACCAAGGTCTCCATCGTCTCCCGCAAGGTGCAGACGACGCGGGCGCTGGTGCGCGGCATCATGATCGAGGGCAGCGCCCAGGTGGTGCTCGTGGACACGCCGGGCATCTTCGCGCCCAAGCGCCGCCTCGACCGGGCAATGGTGCATTCCGCCTGGAGCGGGGCGGCCGATGCCGACGCGGTCTGCCTGCTCGTGGACGCGCGCAAGGGCGTGACCGAGGAGGTCGAGACCATCCTCGCCCGCCTGCCGGACGTGCGCCGCGAGAAGATCCTGATCCTGAACAAGATCGACCTGATCCTGCGGGAGAAGCTCCTCGATCTCGCCGCCCGCCTCAACGCGGCGGTGCCGTTTGCCGACACCTTCATGATCTCGGCCCTGAACGGCGACGGGATCGAGGCCCTGCGCAAGGCGCTCGCCGCGCGGATGCCCTCCGGCCCCTGGCTCTACCCGGAGGACCAGATCTCCGACGCGCCGATCCGCCAGCTCGCCGCCGAGATTACGCGGGAAAAACTCTACGACCGGCTGCACGAGGAACTGCCCTACCGCTCCACCGTCGAGACCGACCAGTGGGTCGTGAAGTCCGACGGCTCGGTGCGGATCGAGCAGACCATCTTCGTGGAGCGCGAGAGCCAGCGCTCGATCGTGCTGGGCAAGGGCGGCCAGACCATCAAGGCGATCGGGCAGTCCGCGCGCCTGGAGATCGCGGAGGCCGCCGAGGCCCGGGTCCACCTGTTCCTGCACGTGAAGGTGCGCGAGAACTGGGCCGACGATCCCGCCCGCTACCGCGAGATGGGCCTCGAATTCCCCCGCGGCTGAGGTATTGAAGGGGCCCGTCCCTCCCGGATTCGCCGATTCCCTCAGCGGAGCGCTCGTCGGCGCCCGCGGCGGCGGCGCATTCCGAAAAAAGCCCGTTGAACCCGTGACAGTCCCGATTCGCCACGCCGTCTACGGCCTGCCGCCGGCCGACCTCGCCGACATCCCGGAGGAGGCCGTCCAGGTCTCCCCGCTGATCCCCGGCTCGGCCCGGCTGGAGGACGTGCCGCCGGGAACCCTTGCCGGGGCGACCCTGCTCGCGCCGCCCGGCACGATGGAGCGCCGCTACGTCCTGGCGCTCGCCTTACGCGGGCTGGAGCCCGGCGGCACGCTGCTCGCCTTGGCGCCGAAGGACCGCGGCGGCGCGCGACTCGCCAAGGAGCTCGCCGGCCTCGGTTGCACGGTGGCCGATGCGCCGCGCCGCCACCACCGCATCTGCACCACGATCCGTCCCGCGGCGCCGGAGGGGTTGGAGGCGGCGACCGCGGAGGGCGGTCCCCGGCACGTCGACAACCTCGCCCTGTGCACGCAGCCCGGCATCTTCTCCTGGGACCGGCTCGATCCGGGCAGTGCCCTCCTGCTCGCCAGCCTGCCCGCCCTCAAGGGCGTGGGCGCCGATTTCGGCTGCGGCCTCGGCATCCTCGCCCGCGCGGTGCTGGCCTCGTCCGCCGTGACCGGCCTCGGCCTGATCGACATCGACCGCCGCGCCGTCGAGATGGCGCGACGCAACGTCGGCGATCCCCGCGCGACGGTCCGCTGGGCCGACATCCGCGCGGCGGACCCGACCCTGGCGCGCCTCGACTTCGTGGTGACGAACCCGCCCTTCCACGACGGCGGCGCGGAGGACCAGGCCTTGGGAAAAGTCTTCATCGCGCGTGCCGCCGAGGTCTTGCGGCCCGGCGGCACCCTCTGGCTCACGGCCAACGCCCATTTGCCCTACGAGGCCCCCCTGCGCGCGGCCTTCCGCCACGTCACGCCGGTCGCCTCGGCCAGCGGCTACAAGGTCTACGAGGCGCGCAAATGAAGGCCGTGCGGCTCGACAAGCTGCTGGCCAACCTCGGCTACGGCTCCCGCCGCGAGATCCAGATGCTCGCCCGCGCCGGTGCGATCCGCCTCGACGGGGACGCGATCTATGACGCGGGCGGACGCATCCCCCTCGACCCCGACCTGAGCGGGCGGATGACGGTCGGCGGCGAGCCCCTGGACCCGCTGCCCGGCATCAGTCTGATGCTGCACAAGCCGCTGGGCGTCACCTGCTCGCACAAGGAGGTTGGGCCCCTGGTCTACGGCCTGCTCCCCGAGCGCTGGCGCCGGCGCGACCCGCCGCTCTCCACGGTCGGGCGCCTGGACAAGGAAACCTCGGGGCTGCTGCTGCTCACCGACGACGGCGCCCTGCTGCATCGGATCATCTCGCCCAAGGCCAACGTCGCCAAGCGCTACCAGGCCACCCTCGACCGGCCGCTGCGGGGCGACGAGGCCGCGATCTTCGCCTCCGGCACGCTGATGCTGGAGGGCGAGGACCGGCCGCTCCTGCCGGTGGCGCTCGCCATCCACGACGAGACCCACGTCGAAGTGACCCTGACCGAGGGGCGCTACCATCAGGTCCGCCGCATGTTCGCGGCCGTGGGCAACCATGTCGCCATCCTCCACCGCGACCGGGTCGGCGGCCTCGACCTGCCGGCCGACCTGGGGGCAGGGGGCTATCGCGTGATGGGAGCCGAGGCGGTCGCGGCCGTCTTCGCCGGGACCTGACCGCCGCCGGATAAACGAAAAAAATTGCCTTGCCCGGCGGCCTCTGCTAAGGGGCCGCCCATCCCACACGCGGAGCCGGCCTCATGCCTGAATGAGGCGTTTCCGGTGACCGGCCCCCTTGGCCGGTCGCATCCCTCCGCGGCGGACACAACCGGAGAGCACACATCATGGCCGTCGATTTCTCTATGCGTCAGCTCCTCGAGGCCGGCGCCCATTTCGGTCACCAGTCCCACCGCTGGAACCCGAAGATGCAGCCCTACATCTTCGGTACCCGCAACAACATCCACATCATCGACCTCGCCCAGACCGTGCCGGCGATGCACCAGGCCCTCCAGGCCGTGAGCGACACGGTGGCCAAGGGCGGCCGCGTGCTGTTCGTCGGCACCAAGCGCCAGGCCGCCGACACCATCGCCGAGGCCGCCAAGCGCTCCGCCCAGTACTACGTCAACTCTCGTTGGCTCGGCGGCATGCTGACCAACTGGAAGACCATCTCGGGCTCGATCTCGCGTCTGCGCAAGGTCAGCGAGACCCTTGAGACCGGCGGTCCCGGCCTGACCAAGAAGGAGCGCCTGATGCTCTCCCGCGAGCAGAGCAAGCTCGAGAAGGCGCTCGGCGGCATCAAGGACATGGGCGGCGTGCCCGACCTCCTGTTCGTGATCGACACCAATAAGGAGCAGCTCGCGATCAAGGAGGCCCAGCGCCTCGGCATCCCGGTCGCGGCCATCGTCGACACCAACTGCAACCCGGACGGCATCACCTACGTCGTGCCGGCCAACGACGACGCGGGCCGTGCCATCGCCCTCTACTGCGACCTCGTCGCCCGCGCGGCGATCGACGGCATCTCCCGCGGCCAGGGCACCTCGGGCGTCGACCTCGGCGCCTCCGAGGAGCCGATGGCCGAGGAGCTGCCGGCCAACGACGACGCGGCCGCGGTCTCCGTCGAGTCGGGTGCCCTCGACCCGGCCGACGTGGCGATGCTCGCCGAGACGACCGAGCACTTCGAGCTGCTCGCCGCCCCCCGCGGCGCGCCGGACGACCTGACCAAGCTGAACGGCGCCGGTCCGCAGATCGTGCAGAAGCTCAACGACGCCGGCATCTACCATTACTGGCAGATCGCCGCGATGAGCGCCGACGACGTCGCCAAGGTCGACGGCGACCTCAAGCTCAACGGCCGCTTCGGCCGCGACGGCTGGGTCGAGCAGGCCCGCGGCTTCGCCGAGGCCGCCGCCGCCGCCTGATCTCTTTGGGGTTTCGCGCCGGCCCTTGCTCGGGCCGCCCGCGGATCGCTGACACATCCGGGCCCGGCGCTCCTTCGGAGCGTCGGGCTCCTCTCATCTGATCTCCAAGATCGTTCGATCCTCTAGATCACTCGATTTCTACGAAAGGACCGGCCATGGCCAACATCACCGCCGCGATGGTGAAGGAACTGCGCGAGAAGACCGGCGCGGGCATGATGGACTGCAAGGGCGCGCTCAACGAGACGGCCGGCGACCTCGAGGCCGCCGTCGACTGGCTGCGCACGAAGGGTCTCGCCAAGGCCGCCAAGAAGGCCGGGCGCGTGGCCGCCGAAGGGCTCGTGGCCGTCGAATCTTCCGGCCACCATGCCGCGATCGTCGAGGTGAACTCCGAGACCGACTTCGTCGCCCGCAACGACGCCTTCCAGGCCTTCGCCCGCGAGGCCGCCAAGACCGCACTGGACAGCGACGGGACCCTGGATGGCTTGCAGGCCGCCCACTTCCCCGGCGACTCGGCCACCGTGGCGGAGAAGCTCCAGAGCCTCATCGCCACCATCGGCGAGAACATGAACCTGCGCCGCGTGGCCAAGCTCGACGTGAAGAAGGGCGTGATCGCGAGCTACGTCCACAACCAGATCGCCGAGGGCCTCGGCAAGATCGGCGTGCTCGTGGCACTGGAGTCCGAGGGCGACGTGGACGCGCTCTCCACCCTCGGCCGCCAGATCGCCATGCACGTAGCCGCCACCAACCCGGTGGCGCTCGATGCCTCCGGCGTCGACCAGGCGACGCTGGACCGCGAGATCGGCATCCTGCGCGAGAAGAACGCCGGCAAGCCGGACCACGTGCTGGCCAAGATCGTCGAGAGCGGCCTGAAGACCTACTACAAGGAGGTCACCCTGCTGGAGCAGCCCTTCGTGCACGACGGCTCCAAGACGGTCTCGCAGGTGCTCAAGGACGCCGCCGGCAAGGTCGGCGCCCCCGTCGCCCTCACGGGCTTCGTCCGCTACGCGCTCGGCGAGGGCATCGAGAAGGAAGAGGGCCCGGACTTCGCCACCGAGGTCGCCCAGCAGGCCGGCCGCGCCTGACCCTTTCGCAAGCGCTTGACGAGGAGCCCTGGCCCGCAAGGCCGGGGCTTTTTAGTTGCCGCCACGCTGCTCCGAACGGATAGGCCGTGACCAGGCGTGCCACACCGGTCCCGCCGGAATCGACCATCCACACCGATCTGACGCGCGGCGAAGGGCCGGTCGGCGTCGGGATGGGGCCTTCGAAGATCAGCTTGTGGCCGCGCGGCACGACCAGGTTGCCGACATCGGTTTCCAGGCTCGTATGCGCGATCAGGGCCTGCGCGAGTCCATCCGGCGGCGGCGCGACGAACCCATGGTTTTCGAAGAACCTCGCCTTGGGCCGACCGTCCCGGCTCGCCGGTGTCAGGAGATAATGCGTGATCTTCCGGGGATGGATGACGAACCCGGCAGGCCACGAGATATAGGGCGTCAAGAAGCGGCCTTGAGGCTCTGCGCGATGGCCGCTCGCTCAACGGTCGCCAGAGCATGGAAGGGTTCGGAGAACTCCACTTCGAAGGCGTTCCCTCCGGCCCAGACGCCGACTACGGTGCCGCTCGACCCCTCAGGGATCGTGGCTCCGTCGTCGCTGCGCATGGCGACGGCGAGCGTGACCTCGTCCAGCGCGTCGATCGCGTGGCGGCGCTCGTAGGGCACGAGGCCGGACCTCGGCTCGAACGACAGGCCCGTCGATCCTTACTTGGCGATGCCCCGGTGCGACCGCCGAAGCCTCAGGCTACGCGATTGCGAACCCGGCGCAAGTCGTGCGTTCTTCGATGTGTACTGGCAGAGCCCCGCCATTCCAGTCAGCCAGGGGCTTCAGTCACTCTCGACTGTTCCCATGCCCCTGACGTAGAAGCCCCTCGGTTCGGAAGCACGCGGCGGATTTGCGCCGGCGAAGGGATGGCTCGATGTCGGAAACGCCCTTTCGCCGGGTCCTCGTCAAGCTCTCCGGCGAGGCTTTGGCCGCCCCCGACGGCTACTGGCTCCACCCTCCGACGCTCGCGGGGCTGGCCGAGGACATCGCCCGCACCATCGAGACGGGCATCGAGGTCGCCCTCGTCGTCGGCGGCGGCAACATGATCCGCGGGGCGCGCATCTCCCAGGCCGGCTTCATCGACCGGGCCACCGGCGATTCGCTGGGCATGATGGCCACCGTGATGAACTCGCTCGCCCTGGAGACGGCGCTCAACGCCGCCGGCGTCCAGGCCCGCACCATGTCGGCCGTCTCCATGCCGACAATCTGCGAGACCTACGCGCGCCAGCCCGCGCTCCACCACCTCGACAAGGGGCAGGTCGTGGTGCTCGCCGGCGGCACCGGCAACCCGTACTTCACCACCGACACGGCCGCCGTCCTGCGCGCGGCCGAACTGCGCTGCGACGCCGTGCTGAAGGCCACGCAAGTCGACGGCGTCTACTCGGCCGACCCCAAGCTGGACCCGAACGCCACCCGCTACGACCGCATCACCCACGACGAGGCGATCGCGCGCGACCTAAAGATCATGGACACGGCGGCCTTCGCGCTCGCCCGCGAGAGCCGGCTCTCGATCGTCGTCGGCTCGGTCCATCCCCCGAGTTCGATCGCCGCGATCCTGACCGGCGCTGCGCCCTCGACGCACGTGGTCCCCTGATATTCTGCCTGAGACGATGGTCCTGTCCGGAGCGGTTTGCGGCCTGCCCGGTTTTCGTCCATTGAGGCCACACGCAATCCGGCCCGTCGGGCCGGTCCGCTTCAAGAAAAGACCTGTCGGGATTCGTCAGACATGGCCACACCGGACTTCGACCTCGCCGACATCAAGCGCCGGATGCAGGGCGCCGTCGCCTCCCTCTCCAAGGACCTCGGCTCCCTGCGCACCGGTCGCGCCACGCCGAGCCTGCTCGACCCGATCCAGGTCGACGCCTACGGCTCGTCGATGCCGATGGCGCAGGTGGCCACCGTCAGCGTGCCGGAGCCGCGGCTCCTCTCCATATCGGTCTGGGACCGCTCCATGGTCACCGCCGTGGAGAAGGCGATCCGCGAATCCGACCTCGGCCTCAACCCCCAGACCGAGGGCCAGACCATCCGCCTGCGCATCCCCGAGATGAACGAGCAGCGCCGCAAGGAGATGGTCAAGGTCGCCCACAAGTACACGGAGGAGGCCCGCGTCGCCGTGCGCCACGTGCGCCGCGACGGGCTCGACCACCTCAAGAAGCTCCTCAAGGACAGCGCCATCTCGGAGGACGACGAGAAGCGCCAGGCGGCCGACGTGCAGAAGGCCACCGACCAGCACATCGGCGAGATCGACGGCGTGCTGGCCAACAAGGAGAAGGAGATCATGCAGGTCTAAGAGCCTGTTCGACATGCATGATCCCGCCCATCCCCCTCATCCTGAGGTGCGTCCACGCAGTGGAGGCCTCGAAGGAGGCCTCCGGAGGTCTCTGCGGTATCTGGAGAGCTCCTTCGAGACTGCTTCGCAGCACCTCAGGATGAGGGAGATGGACGGGATGAACCCTTCGATCCACCCGTCCCGTCGGCTGACGACCCATTTCGGAGGCCGAACGGGCTCCGAACCGGTGCGCCGGGTCGGGGGTACGATGCACGACGAGCGGATCGGCCCCGTCCGGCGGGCCGGCTGATGGCGGCCCCCGGCGAAGCCGCGGGTGCCGGCCGCAACCCCTTCGCGGGGCGCGAATTCGGCCTGCGCGTGGTCTCCGGCATCGTGCTGGCCGCCCTGGTCGTCGCGGCCCTGGTGCTCGGGGGCTGGCCCTTCGCGCTGATCTGGCTGGCTGCCGGCATCGTGGGGGCTGCCGAGTGGATCGGCATGAGCCGGACTGGGCCGCGCCGGCTGCTCGTTGCGATCGTCGCCGCGACGCTCCTGGGAACGGTGCTGTGCCTGCACGGGCGCGCGCCGCTCCTCGCCGGTCTCGCCATCCTCGGGGTCGGCGCCGTCCTCGTTCTCGTCCTTGCGCAGGGTGGGCCGGGACGGTTCAGGGCGCTCTGCGGCCTGCTCGGTGCCGCGGTGATCGCCCTGGTGCCGGTAGCCCTGCGCGACGCGCCGGAGATCGGCATCCTCGGCCCGGCCTGGATGTTCGCCGTGGTCTGGTCCACGGACGTGTGCGCCTATTTTTCCGGTCGCACGTTCGGCGGCCCCAAGCTGATGCCGGCGGTCTCGCCCAAGAAGACCTGGTCCGGCGCTGCAGGCGGGCTCGTCGGGGCGGTGGCGGCCGGGATCGGCATCGTCCTGCTCGCCCGCGCCCAGGGCTGGAGCCCGCTCGCGGACACGCCGCTGCCGGTGGTGGCGCTCGTCAGCGGCTTCGCCTCGATGCTGAGCCAGGGGGGCGATCTGTTCGAATCCGCCCTGAAGCGCCGCTACGGCGTCAAGGATTCCGGCAAGTCCATCCCGGGCCACGGCGGCGTCATGGACCGGCTCGACGGTTTTTTTGCTGTGGCCCTGCTCGCCGGCCTGTATCTGGTCCTGAACCGCCTCGGCGCGGTCTGAAGGAGTTCGTCGTGACCCTCACCGTCACAATCCTCGGGGCCACCGGCTCGATCGGCCGCTCGACCACCGACCTGCTGGCCCAGCATCCGGACCGCTTCCGCGTCGGCGCCCTGGTCGGCGGGCGGGACGCGGTGGCGCTCGCCAAACTCGCCCGCGAGATGGGCGCGCAGTTCGCCGCCCTGGCCGACGCGAGCGCAGGGCCGGCGCTCGCCGAGGCGCTGTCCGGCTCCGGCATCCCCAACGGGGCCGGCGAGTCGGCCGTGCTGGAGGCGGTGGCGCGCGACGCCGACATCGTGGTCGCGGCGGTGAGCGGGGCCGCCGGCCTCAAGCCGACCCACGCGGCGTTGCGGCTCGGGCGCACCGTGGCGCTCGCCAACAAGGAGAGCCTGGTCTGCGCCGGCGACGCCTTCATGCGGGACGCCGCCCGCTACAACGCCAAGCTCCTGCCCGTCGATTCCGAGCACAACGCGCTCGCCCAGGCGCTGGGCAACGGCCCGGTCTCGGATGTCGCCAAGATGACGATCACGGCGTCCGGCGGCCCGTTCCGCACCTGGACCCGTGAGCGGATCGCGGCCGCCTCGGCGACGGAGGCCGCCGCCCACCCGACCTGGTCGATGGGCATGAAGATCAACATCGATTCGGCCTCCCTGATGAACAAGGGGCTGGAGCTGATCGAGGCCCACCACCTCTTCGCCCTGGAGCCCGAGCGCCTCGACGTGATCGTGCACCCGCAATCGATCGTGCACGGCTTGGTCTACTGGCTGGACGGCGCCGTCACCGCCGGTCTCGCCATGCCCGACATGCGGGTGCCGATCGCCCATTGCCTCGGCCTCGGCGACCGGCTGACCATTGCCCGCGGCCGGCCTCTCGATCTGGCGGCCGCCGGCAGCCTCACCTTCGAGCCGGCCGACGAGGCCCGCTTTCCCTGCCTGCGCATCGCCCGCGCGGCGCTGGCCGACGGCGGCGCGGCGCCCACCGTGATGAACGCGGCCAACGAGATCGCGGTCGCCGCCTTCATCCGTGGCGCGATCCGGTTCTACGACATCGCCGACTTGGTCGAGCGGGCCTGCGAACACTTCGCCGCCCGCTACCGCACGGCGCCGGCCGACGTGGACGAGGCCCTGGCGATCGACGCTGAGGTTCGGGCCTGGAGCCTGGAGGCAACGCCGCGGATGCGCGCGGCGGGCTGATCGCCCATCGGTCCGGGCCGCGAGAGACGGCTCATCGCAGCTCGCCCCGGCGCTGCAGGTCGGCCGGGATCGCCGCCTTTGAGTCCGAGCCGGCGCAGCGCGAGGGCTTCTCCACGGGGGACAGGTTCCGCTACGCTCGCCGGAGCGTCTTCACTTGGCCCGCGCGCCGGGAGCCGTTGCCTGATGCCGCCCGCGAGAGGGCGGATCACACCATCTGCTTGCGGGCGAACAGCGCGCCGGCGAACAGGATCGCGGCACCGGCCGCGACCAGGCTGGTCATCAGGAGCCGGCGCGGCTGCGTCGAGGATTCGGCCATGACCGGCTGGACGATCGGGCTGAAGAACTCGATCTGCCGGGCGGCGATGATGCGGGCGCGCTCGTCGGCCGAGAGCACCTTGGCGTAGTATTTCTCCGCGTCCTTGCGGTCGTTGTCGAGGGCCTCGAAGCGCGTCAGCGCGTCGGAGAGCAGGCGCTTCTGCTCCGGATCGGAGCTGGCCGACTGACGCTCGATCCGGGCGATGTTGTCGTCGAGTTCCTTGATCTGCGCCTTCATGTCCTGAATCCGGCGGGATTCCGGACCGAGGTCGCGCTGGCCCAGGGTGAGCTGCACGGCGAGGTTGATGCGCGTGGCGCGCAGCTCGCCGACCACCTTCAGGTTCGTCTCGTTGGTCTTCTGGGCGTCGAGGATGCCGTCGCGGTTGCGCAGGTCGCGCACGGCCAGGCGGATCCTGGCCATCCGCTCCTCGGCGAGTTTCAGTTCGCGGTTGCTCTCGGCCACCGCGTCCTTGCGCGCGGCCATGCTGAGGTCGTTGACCATCCGCTCGGCCTCCTTGAGGACGGCCTGCGTGATCGCCAGCGACTCGGCCGGGTCGAAGGCGTTCACGGTCAGCGACATGATGCCCGATCCCGATTCGACGTCGATCGCGACCCGGTTGCGCCAGTACTTGAGCAGCTTCTCGATCGGCTTCTCGGGATCGAAGCGGGAGAAGTAGTCGATCTCGTCGCGGCTGAACCACGTCCGGATCGGGAGCTTGGATTGGATCACCTCCAGCATCGGCCGGCTGAGGACGTACTCGTAGGTGATGAGCGTGTCCTGGGCGACCATCTGGCTCGGCACGCCGGAATTGGTGCCGACCGAGTCCGGGCTGGCCTTCTCGGCGCCGCCCAGCGCCGGGCGGATGGCGAAGCGCGCTTCGGTGACGTAGCGGTCCGAGGCGACGAGGCCGAAATACGCGGCGCCGACCAGCGTCGGCAGCAGGAAGCAGAGCACGAACAGCACCGGCAGCCACGGGTCGCTCTTGACGTGGCTCTGGTAGGACCGGATGCCCTTCTTGCGGTCGACGAAGCGGGACACCCGCGCGATCTGGCGCAGGGACTCGGCGACCGCGTTCGAGCGGTCGGCGGTCGTGAGCGGCTGGCCCTGCGCTTTGCGGATCTCGACGTTCATGGGGCTCGCAGGGCTCGCAACGTGGTGTTCCGGGGCCTGTCGCGTGCAGGCGCGGTCCGATTCGTTCGCATGCGCCCGCGGCGAAACCATGTCCGCCGCACCCAAGCCTGCGGGCTTCAGGCGTTCAGGCGGCGATAGACCTCGATGGCGTCGTTCACGTCCTCGTAGATGATGGCCCGGCCGTTGATCAGGACGATGCCCTGCGTGCACCACTCCCGGATCACTTCCATCGAGTGGGAGACCATGATCACGTCGGCGTTCTTGCGCCGGTCGGCGAAGACCTCGGAGCACCGCTTCTGGAAGCGCGCGTCGCCCACCGCCGTCACCTCGTCGATGAGGTAGCAGTCGAAGGGGATCGCCATGCTCATGCCGAAGGCCAGCCGCGAACCCATGCCCGAGGAATAGGTCCGGATCGGCACGTCGAGGTAGCTGCCGAGTTCGGAGAAGTCCTCGACGTAGTCGAGCACGCGCTTGGGGTCCTCCCCGTAGATGCGGGCCACGAAGATGACGTTGTCGCGGCCGGTCATCTGGGGGTGGAAGCCGCCGCCGAATCCCAAAGGCCAGGAGACGCGCAGGCCGCGGGTGATCTTGCCGCTCGTCGCCTCCTCGGTGCCGCCGATCAGCCGCATGGTGGTCGACTTGCCGGCGCCGTTGATGCCGAGGATGCCGTAGCTGATGCCGGGCTTCAGGGTCAGCGAGACCCGCTCCAGGATGGTGCGGCGGTGGCCGTCCG
Organism: Methylobacterium trifolii; assembly: GCF_022179685.1. Taxonomy (GTDB): domain Bacteria; phylum Pseudomonadota; class Alphaproteobacteria; order Rhizobiales; family Beijerinckiaceae; genus Methylobacterium; species Methylobacterium trifolii. Next base: position 50,481 of record NZ_BPRB01000035.1, on the reverse strand, counting down.
TCCGGTAGATCTTGGTGACGTTGTCGAAGCGGATCACCGGGCGGGACTCCGGAGGGGCGGGTGTGATGCCGCCTCCTGCGGTCCGAAAGCGGCGAATCTGAGGATCGTCCCTCCGGCCGGGTTCGGCAGGGCTCAATCCACCGCCGGGGCGTGCATCTCCGCGTCGGTGAAGCGGCGCTGCTCCTCCATCACCAGGCCGGCAAGTTCCCGCTTGATCGCGTTGAAGTCGCCCGACGCCGTGTCCCGCGGGCGGGGCATCGCCACGGTGACGTCGCGCTTGATGCGGCCCGGCCGGTAGGTCATCACCAGGATGCGGTCGGCGAGGTAGATCGCCTCCTCGATCGAGTGCGTCACGAAGACGATGGTCTTTCGGTACTCGGACCAGATCCGCAGCAGCTCGTCCTGGAGGGTGCGCCGGGTCAGCGCGTCCAGCGCCCCGAAGGGCTCGTCCATCAGCATCACCGGAGGGTCCAGCGCCAGGATGCGGGCGATGGCGACCCGCTGGCGCATGCCGCCCGACAGGTCCTTCGGGTAGCGCTTGCGGAAGTCCGACAGGCCGAGCGTGGCCACGATGCGGTCGACGGTGACGGTCGCCTCCGCCTTGGGGATGCCCTTGATGTCGAGGCCGAAGCGGACGTTGTCCTCGACGCTCATCCACGGGAACAGGGCATATTCCTGGAAGACCATGCCCCGGTCCGGCCCCGGCGCCGTCACGGGTCGCCCGCCCACGGTGATCCGCCCGGAGGTCAGCGGCGTGAAGCCGGCCATCGCGTTGAGCAGGGTGGACTTGCCGCAGCCCGACGGCCCGAGGAGGCAGAGGAACTGCCCCTCCGGCACCGTCGTGGTGATGTCCTGGAGGGCCGCGACGCCCGTATCCCCGCTGCCGAACACCTTGCCGGCATCCGCGACCACGATCTCTGCCGACATGACGCGTTACCGTTCGAGGCCGCGGTGCCAGCGCAGCAGGTGGTCGTTGAAGCGGGACATCGCCCCGTCGATGATCAGGCCGAGGATGCCGATCGTCAGCATGCCGCCGATGATCTTGTCCGACCACATGTATTCCCGCGCCTCGAGGATGCGGTAACCGAGCCCGTCCGAGACCGCGATCATTTCGGCCACGATCACCACGATGAAGGCGGTGCCGATGCCGATCCGCATCCCGGCCAGCACGAAGGGGCTGGCCGCCGGCAGGATCACGCGGCGGAACATCGTCCAGGAATTGGCCCCCAGGTTCCGGGCGGCGCGGATGTAGATCGAGTCGACCTGCCGGACCCCGGCGATGGTGTTGACCAGGACGGGGAAGAAGGTGCCCAGCGCGATCAGGAACAGGGCCGGCGGGTTGCCCAGCCCGAACCAGACGATGGCGAGCGGGATATAGGCGATCGGCGGGATCGGCCGCAGCACCTGCAGCAAGGGGTTGAACAGGGCGTAGAGCCGGTCGCTGGTGCCGAGCACGAGGCCGGTTGGGACCGCGAGCCCCGCGCCGATGACGAAGCCGCTGAGCACGCGCGACAGGCTGGAGACGGTGTCGTGCGGCATCTCGCCGGAGAACATCCAGGCGAGGTAGCTCTCCGTGCCCGGCTGGTAGGGCAGCCCCGGCAGCAGGCCGGAGAACCATTTCACGGCCACCGCGGAGGGCGGCGGCAGCACGATCGGAGAGAACACCCCGGCCCGGCTGAGGATCTCCCACAGGATCAGCAGGCCGACCGGGACGATGGCACCGCGCAGGGACGAGAGGCGCATCAGTTGGTCTTCAGCTCGGCCTTCGCCTTGTCGAGCAGGTCGAGCTTCACCCACTCGGCGTCGCTCTTGGGGGGGGCGACCATCTTACCCAGGCCGTACTTGACCATGTAGTCGGTCGTGGTCTGCATGTGCCCGGCCGGCATGTCGTAGGTGTATTTCGCGTTGGCCATCCCATCGCGAAAGTCCTGGCTCGAGAGCTGGCCCTTGAACACGGTCTCGCGGACGTATTTCTCGGCCAGGGCCGGATCGTCGATGAACGCCTTGGTGGCGGCCACGAACAGCTTGAGGACGCGGGCGGCGACCTCCGGCCGCTCGTTGTACATCTTCTCGGTCATCACCAGGGGGCGCACCGGCACGCCGATGGGCGTGTCGTAGGGCTTGACCAGTTCGACGCCCCAGCCGGCGCTGATGGCCTGGGTCGATTGCGGCTCGCTCTGGCAGATCACGTCGATGTATTTCTGGGCCAGCGCCTGGTTCAGGTCGGCGTAGTTGTTGAAGTAGGTCAGCTGCACGTCCTTGCCCGGCCGCTCGGACCAGGTCATGCCGTGCTTGTCGAGTTCGGCGAGCAGCATCAGGTCCTGCGTGCCGCCGCGGACGGTGGCGACCTTCAGGCCCTTGATCTCGGCCACCGACGTGGCGGCGAGATCCGGCCGCTTGAGGATGCGCACGCCCCCGTTGGCGAAACCCGCCACCACGTAGAGCTTGACCCCGTTGCCGCGGGCGGCCACCGCCCCGTCGCCGCCCGAGGCCGCGATGTCGATCTGGTCCACCGCCATGGCCGGATAGATGTCTGCGCCCTTGGCGAACTGCCGCTCGTCGATCTTGAGGCCGAACTTCGGGGCAATCTCCTTCAGGTAGGAGATGGCGCCGTAATGGGCGAACTTGAGATTTCCTAAGCGCACCACGTCATCGGCGCGGGCCGCGGTGGCGGCGAGCGCGAGCAGGGCGGCAGTGGCGACGGCGCGCTTGAACATCGGGTTCCTCCGGGTCGCAGAGTTCGGGTCGCAGGTCGTGCCGCCTGCCTCGACCCGTCCGAAAAACGGTTGCTGCGCCATTGACTAAGCAAGGAGGCACGGGGAAGTAAAGCGCGGCCCGTGGACGAATTCCGTGCATCTGAAACGGATGAAACCCTTCGCAGGCGCGTGCTCGGCGACCAGGATCCCGGCTCGCCGCAGTGAAGAGGGGAACACCATGCGCGTCGGCTTCATAGGTCTCGGCCAGATGGGCCGGCCCATCGCCCTCAACCTGCGCAGGAGCGGCGCGACCGTGCTGGCCGCCGACACCCGCGCCGCCTCGCTCGCCGGCCTCGAAGAGGCGGGGCTCGTGGCGACGACCGACTTCGCCCGGCTCGGCGACGTGGACGTCCTGTTCCTCTGCCTGCCGGACGGGGACGTGGTGGAATCCGTCCTTCTCGGCGAAGAGGGCCTCGCCAGGCTGCTGCCCGCGGGGCGCACGATCGTGGATCTCAGCACCGTCGCCTACAAGCAGGCGGTCGCCATCGGCCGGTCCCTGGAGGCGCGGGCCTTGCGCTTCCTCGACGCGCCGGTCTCGGGGGCGCCCGCCCGCGCCATCGACGGGACGCTGACCGTCATGTGCGGCGGCGATCCGGCGACCTTCGCGCAGGTGCGCCCCCTCCTCGACTGTATCGGCACGACGATCCTGCACATGGGGGCCTCCGGCAGCGGCCAGCTCACCAAGACGATCAACAACATCCTCTACGACATCAACATCGCGGCGCTGGCCGAGGTGCTGCCGATGGCCGTGCGCATGGGGCTCGACCCGGCCCTGATCGGCTCGGTCGTCACCACGGGCACGGGCCGGAGCTTTGCCGCGGACTACTTCGTGCCCCGCATCCTGGCCGGGCGCTTCGACGAGGGATACCCGATGGCGCTGGCCTACAAGGACCTCGTCAGCGGCGCCGGCGTCTCGGCCGAGCACGGCATCCCCATGCCGGTGCTGGCGGCCGCCACCGCCACCTACCAGACCGCCCTGCGCAAGGGCCACGGCGCCAGGGACAAGGGCGCGATGATCCTGCCCTTCGAGGAGATGCTCGGGGTGGCGTTCCGCGCGGCGGCCGAGGCGGAGGAGGGCGAAGCCTGACCGGCCCGGCCGGACGTTAAGGCCGCGCTAACCATGCACCGGGCAATTCTTGCCGGGTCCGCCTGTCGCGGGCGGGGGTGCGCAGGGCATGAGCGAGACGGCGACCGTGCCGGGGCAGGCGAGCGCGCCCGCCTCCTATGCCGGGTTCTCGATCCCCACCCGCGCGAGCTTCCAGGCGCTGTCCAAGCGCTCGGACCTGTTCTTCGCCACCGCCGTCATGGGCATCCTGGCGGTCCTGATCTTCCCGCTGCCCTCGGTCCTGCTCGACCTGCTGCTGGCGGTCTCGATCATCATGTCCGTGCTGATCATGATGGTCGGCCTGTTCATCGACAACCCGCTCGAATTCACCGTCTTCCCGACGCTGCTGCTGATCGCGACCATGCTGCGGCTGGCGCTGAACCTCGCCTCGACGCGGCTGATCCTCGGCCACGGCCACGAGGGCACGGCGGCGGCCGGCCACGTGATCGAGGCCTTCGGCAACTTCGTGATGGGAGGCAACTTCGTCATCGGGATCATCGTCTTCGCGATCCTGATCATCGTGAACTTCGTCGTCATCACCAAGGGCTCGGGGCGCATCGCGGAGGTGGCCGCCCGCTTCACCCTCGACGCCATGCCCGGCAAGCAGATGGCCATCGACGCCGACCTCTCCGCCGGCCTGATCGACGAGAAGGCGGCCAAGGCCCGGCGCGCGGCCCTGGAGGAGGAATCCTCGTTCTTCGGCGCCATGGACGGCGCCTCGAAGTTCGTGCGCGGGGACGCGGTGGCGGCCCTGCTGATCACCTTCATCAACGTGGTCGGCGGCATCATCATCGGGGTGGCGCAGCAGGGCATGGGCTTCGGCGCAGCGGCCAAGAGCTACACCCTGCTCACCATCGGCGACGGCCTGGCCTCCCAGGTGCCGGCGCTCATCGTCTCGACGGCGGCCGGCATCCTGGTGTCGAAGGCGGGCGTGCGCGGCTCGGCCGACAAGGCCCTCGGCAAGCAGCTCGCCAACTACCCCAAGGCGCTCGGCATGTCGTCCGGCGTCATGGTGCTGATCGCGCTGCTGCCCGGCATGCCCATGCTGCCGTTCCTGGCGCTGGCCGGCGCCTCCGGCTACGCGGCCTGGCGGGCCGCCAAGACCGCGCGTGAGGCCCCGCCGTTGGACGCGAAGGGCGAGCCGATGGATGCGGCCGCCGTCGCCGCCGCGGCGAAGGAGAAGGAGGAGACGGTCACCGACCTCCTCAAGCTCGACGACCTCAAGCTGGAGATGGGCTACGCCCTCCTGGCGCTGGTCAACGGCGAAGGGCAGGACCGGCTCACCGACCAGATCAAGGCCCTGCGCCGCCAGCTCGCGGCCGAACTCGGCTTCGTGATGCCCTCCGTGCGCATCCTCGACAACGTCCAGCTCGACGCCAACGCCTACGTGGTGCGCGTCAAGGAGATCGAAGCCGGCACCGGCCGCATCTTCCCCGGACAGTTCATGGCGATGGACCCGATGGGCGGGCAGGTGCAGCTCCCCGGCCAGCACATGCTGGAGCCGACCTTCGGCCTGCCCGCGACCTGGATCGACGCCGCCCTGCGCGACCAGGCCCAGCTCAAGGGCTACACGGTGGTCGATGCCGCCACCGTGGTCTCGACGCACCTCACCGAGATCATCAAGGCGCACGTCTCCGAGCTCCTCAACCACGTCGAGGTGCAGAAGCTCATGCGCGAACTGCCCAAGGAGCACGGCGACCTGCTCAAGGAGGTGAGCCCGAGCCTGATCTCCACCACGGGCATCCAGCGGGTGCTGCAGTTCCTGCTGGCAGAACGGGTCTCGATCCGCGACCTCGGCGCCATCGTCGAGGGCATCGCGGAGGTGGCGGGCTCGGTCAAGAACCCGCGCGACGTGGTCGAGCACGTCCGCGCGCGGCTCGGCCGCCAGATCTGCGCACAGTACCAGGGGCCGGACGGGATGCTGCCCATCGTCACCCTGTCGCCGGCCTGGGAGCAGGCCTTCATGGAATCGATCGTCGGCGAGCGCGAGGAGCGCTATCTCGCGATGCAGCCCTCCAAGCTCGGCGAGTTCGTCAACGCGGTCCGCGACCGCTTCGAGGCCGCCGCGCGCCAGGGCGAGATGCCGGTGCTCGTCACCTCGGCCCAATCGCGGCCTTTCGTGCGCTCGATCATCGAGCGCTTCCGCCGGGAGACCCCTGTCATCAGCCAGGCCGAGATCCACCCGCGGGCGCGGCTGCGGACGCTGGGATCGGTCTGACCGGACTTTTCCTCCAGGCGAGACGAAGCATGGATCAGCGGGCGGCGTTCGCGTCCGCTCCGGTCCGCCGGTCCTGCATCAGCTTGGCGGCCGAGGCCGCGCTCGGCGGCAGGCCATCGGCCGCGCCGGGAACCACACCCGCCGCGGTCGTGCGGCTGACCCGATGCCCGTCGCGGTCGCGGTCGCGGTTCATCGCGTAGCTTGCGTTCAGGCCGGCATAGAAACCGGTGAAGTCCTCGGCCCGCGGCGCGGAAGCGCCGAGCACGAGCAGGATTGCGAACGGCAGGGCGGCGCGACGCATGGGGCTCCTGGCGGTCCGGGATCGGACGGGTGCCACGACGAAAAACGGCGGCCCCTCGGGGACCGCCGTATCGAGATCACGCTGGGAACGCGGCGGAAGCGAGGCCGCCGGGTTCACGACCGAGGATCAATCCTCGACGTTGATGCTCTGTGCCTCGCGGCCCTTCTGGCCATCGACCACCGCGAGGGTGACCGGCTGGCCCTCGGCCAAAGAGTCCAGGCCGGCCCGCGACAGAGCGGAGCGGTGCACGAACACGTCCTTGCCGCCGTCGTTGACCGACACGAAGCCGAAGCCCTTGGCCGGATCGTACCACTTCACGGTGCCCGACATCTCGACCGAGGGGCCGGATGCGAAGCGGCCACCACCACCACCGCCGCCGCCAGCGCCGGCACCATACCCGCCGCCGCCACCGCCGCCGTAGCTGCCGCCGCCACCACCGTAGCCGCCAGCGGCGCTGCCGCCGCCGTACCCGCCGCCCGCTGCACCGAAGCCGCCGGTGCGAGGCGGACGCATCTCGCGCCGGGGCGGAGCCGCCTCGGCCGTCGAGGTGTCGACGCTTGTGACGTTCGTGACCTGCGGACCCTTCTGGCCCTGCGCGGTCTGGACCGTCAGCCGGGTGCCCGGCATCAGGTCGGCATGGCCCGCGGCCTCGACGGCGCGGATGTGGAGGAAGGCATCGCCCGAACCGTCGCCGAGTTCGACGAAGCCGAAGCCCTTCTCCTTGTTGAACCACTTCACCGTGGCATCACGCTCCGGCCCCGTGGGCACCGGCGCCGCACCCCGCGGCGCACCGCGGTCGAAGCCACCGCCGCCACCGCCGTACCCGCCGCTGGCGCCACCACCACCACCACCGAAGCCGCCGCCACCGTAACCGCCGCTCGGGGGTGCCTGATCCGGCCATCTCGGCTCGGCACCGTCATCGAAGCCGCGCTTCTGCGGCCCCCTGAAATCACGACCACGTCCCATCGAAAAGCTCGCCAAAAACCCGTCCGCCGCCCACGTCTCGAATACCGCGTGCGCGCCATCCCAGACAGCCCACGCCCCGCACTATCATTGCTCTCGGTCGCGGTAACCAAGAACAACGCCTCAGTCCTGACGCAATCGGGGCTTGACTGCAAGGTCCTTGTTGCACGACAGGCTTCTGTCCAGTCACTTTCCGTCGCCGTCGGGGCTGTCCTTCGACGGCGCCGGAGGCCGTGTCACGCCTCTGCGCCGGCAACGGATCAGGCGCCCGCCGGCGTTAGGGAAGCGCAAAGGCCGGCGGCCTAGGCTGCGCGGGCCCCCTCACGGGCCAGGCTCGTTCCAGCCCCCGATGATCGCGACCCCGACCTTCCCGGACTTCTCGGCCCTCGTGGTGGACGAGAGCCTGTACATCCGCCGCATCGTCCGCGACATGCTGATGCGCGTCGGGATCAAGCGCGTGCTGGAGGCGCCGGACGGGGCCGAGGCGCTGGGCGTCCTGGCCGAGAGCAAGCCCGACCTCACCATCATCGACTGGGACCTCGCGATCCTCTCCGGCGAGGAGTTCATCCGGCTGGCGCGCACGCCCACCACCTCGCCCTGCCCGACGATCCCGATCATCCTGATGCTCGCCCAGCCCCGCCGCAACGTAGTCGACCGCGCGGTCTCGCTCGGCGTCAACGAGATCATCGCCAAGCCGTTCTCGCCCAAGACCCTGTGGTCGCGCCTGGACGAGGTGATCAACCGGCCCCGCCCCTACGGGCAGGTGAAGAGCCTCCTGCGCCCGACCCCGCGCGCCGCGAGCCTCGGCAAGGCCCTGGGCTGAATCGCGATTTTTTCCGAGACCTGACGCCCGCGCCGCGCGATGATGCCCCCGGTCGTCTCGCTGCGGGGGAGGGGGGCATGACGGAGTCCGGGACGAGCCGGGATGCCGACACGGTCACGGCGCAGGACGCGCTGGCGATCGCGGTGCGGGCGCACCGCTCGGGCGACGTGGCCATGGCCGAGGCGGTCTACGGCCGCATCCTCGAGGCCGCCCCGGATTTCGCGGCCGCGCTGCATTTCTACGGCATCCTGCACCACCAGACGAACCGGTCCCTGGAGGCCGTCCGCCTGATCCGGCGCGCCATCGCGATCGAGCCCGACGATCCGAGCATGCACAACAACCTCGGCAACGTGCTGTTCGAACTCGACCGGCCGGATCTCGCCCTCAAGGCCTACGAGACGGCCATCGCCCTCCAACCGGAGAACACCGACGCCCGCAACAACCTCGGCGTGAGCTTGCGGGCCCTGCGCCGGGTGGACGAGGCCGAGGCGGTCTACCGGGAGGCGGTGGCCCTCGATCCGACGTACCGCGAGGCCTGGGACAATCTCGGCCGCCTGCTGGCCGGGCGCGGGCGGATCGAGGCGGCGATCGCCTGTCACGCCAGGGCGTTGGAACTGGAGCCGCGCAACGCGGTCACGCGCCGCTACCTCGTGGCCGCCTACGCGGCGACCAACGAGACCGGACGTGCGCTGACCATCCTGCGCGACTGGCTCCGCGACGAGCCCGACAGTCCCGCGGCCCGGCATCTCCTCGCCGCGATCTCCGGCGAGGGCGTCCCCGACCGGGCGAGCGACCGCTACGTGGAGAGCCTCTTCGACGGCTTCGCGGCGAGCTTCGACCACAAGCTCGCCCGCCTGGACTACCGCGCCCCGGAGCACGTGGCGACCGCCGTCGCCGCGGCCTACGAGCGGCCAGCCGCCGACCTCGCCATCCTCGATGCCGGCTGCGGCACGGGCCTGTGCGGACCGGCGCTCCGCCCCTTCGCCCACCGCCTCGTCGGCGTCGACCTCTCGGGCAGGATGCTGGAGAAGGCCGGGCAGCGGGGCAGCTACGACCGGCTCGACCGGGCCGAACTCACCCTCCACCTGCAAGGCTCTCCACGGACCTACGACCTCGTCGTGTCGGCCGACACCCTCTGCTATTTCGGGCCGCTGGAGCCGGTCTTCGCGGCCGTGCGCACGGCGCTCCTGCCGGGGGGCCGCTTCGTCTTCAGCGTCGAGGCGGAGGCCGGCGTGGACACGTTCCGGCTCCATGGCCACGGGCGCTACGGCCACGCCCGCGCCTACGTCGAGCGGGCGGCCGGGCAGGCGGGCCTGCGGATCGAGGCGATCGTGCCGGCCACGCTGCGCATGGAGCGCGGCGAGCCCGTCCACGGCCTCGTGGCGACGCTCCGGGCGGAGTGACCGGACCGGCCCGCCGTAGCCCACCGGCCGTGAACAAAAAATCCAGACGTTGCAGTTCCCTGGCGACCCTGTAGGTTCGATCGGGAATGATGGCCGGGCCGTTGGCCGGGGTCAGTGGACGAGGATTTACGGCACCGCCGATGAGGGACGAGAGCGCCGCAGCCGCGCCGGAACGCCCCGTATCCGGCGCAGGCATTCTCCTGAAGACCCCGGCCGCGTCCGAGCGCTCCGGGCGACGCAACGCCTACGCGGCCCTCGATCTCGGCACCAACAATTGCCGCCTGCTGATCGCCGAGCCCGCCTCCCACGGCTTCCGCGTCATCGACGCCTTCTCGCGGATCGTGCGGCTCGGCGAGGGCCTGGGCAACGCGGACCGCCTCAGCGAGGCCGCGATCGAGCGGACCGTCGAGGCCCTGCGCGTCTGCCGGTCCAAGATGCAGGCCCGCGGCGTGCGCCGGGCCAAGATCATCGCCACGGAGGCCTGCCGCCTCGCGGTGAACGGGGCCGCCTTCGTGGACCGGGTGCGGGCCGAGGTGGGCCTCGACCTGGAGATCGTCGACCGGCAGACCGAGGCCTACCTCGCCGTCACCGGCTGCGCGGCGCTGGCCGACCCGCAGGCCGAGTCGGTGGTGATCTTCGACATCGGCGGCGGCTCCACCGAGATCGCCTGGCTGGACGGGGAGGCCACGAACCCCTCAACCGACCCGACCCTGCGCATCCGCGCCTGGGATTCCCTGCCCGTCGGCGTGGTCACGCTGGCCGAGCGGCACGGGGGCGCCGAGGTCACGCGGATGATGTTCGAGGGCATGGTCGCGGAGGTGTCCGAACTGCTGGCCGCCTTCGCCATCCGGGCGGCGGCCGCGGCCACCGCACCGTATTTCCACCTGCTCGGGACCTCCGGCACGGTCACGACCATCGCGGCCATGCACCTGCGGCTGGTGCGCTACGAGCGGCGCCGGGTCGACGGGCTCTGGATGAGCGACGATTCGGTGACGGCCGCCATCGACGACCTCCTGGACACCCGCCTCGACCAGCGGGCCGACAACCCCTGCATCGGGCGCGACCGGGCCGACCTGGTGCTCGCCGGCTGCGCCATCCTGGAGGCGATCCGCCGGGCCTTCCCGTCCGAGCGCATGCGGATCGCCGACCGGGGCCTGCGCGAGGGGCTCCTGATGAACATGATGCGCGAGGACGGCGTCTGGCGCCGCGGGGGCTACCGGTGAGCGACAGGCGCGGCGGAGCCGGGTCCACGGGCGGCGTCCGGGGCGACCTCAAGCAGCGGGTCAAGACCGGGCGCGGGCGCACCCTGTCCCAGAAGCGCTGGCTGGAGCGGCAGCTCAACGACCCCTACGTGGCCCGGGCCAAGCGCGAGGGCTATCGCTCGCGGGCGGCCTACAAGCTGATCGAGATCGACGAGCGCCACAAGATCCTCAAGCCCGGCCAGCGCATCGTGGACCTCGGCGCGGCGCCTGGCGGCTGGTCCCAGGTCGCGGCGCGCACCGTGGGCGAGACCGGCCGCATCGTCGGCATCGACCTCCTCGAGATCGAGCCGATGCCGGGCGTCGAGTTCATCACCCTCGACTTCCTCGATCCGGACGCGCCCGGCCGCCTGACCGACCTGCTCGGCGGCCCGGCCGACCTCGTCCTGTCGGACATGGCCGCCAACACAACCGGCCACAAGAAGACCGACCACCTGCGCATCATCGGCCTGGCCGAGACCGCCGCCGAGTTCGCCCGCGAGATCCTGGCGCCGGGCGGCGCCTACCTCGCCAAGGTGTTCCAGGGGGGCACCGAGGGGATGCTGCTGGCCGACCTCAAGCGCGACTTCTCGGCCGTCCGCCACGTCAAGCCCTCCGCCAGCCGGGCCGATTCGAGCGAACTCTACGTGCTCGCCACCGGCTATCGCGGCGCGCCGGGCGACGCCTCGGCCGTGGACCAGGCCTGAACCGGGCGCACTCCGGCCATGCTGCTCGCATGGCTGCTGTCGCTCGCCACGCGCGCGCCGCTGCGCCATCGCCGCCTCGGCTACGTGCGCGAGAGCGTGCTGCTGTTCTCGCGCTCCCGCCGCTGCCGGCGCGCCTGGGACTGGAAGGTCGCGCCCTTCGGCGAGGAGTCCCGGCACCATCGCCTGATCCACCGCGTCCACGGCTACCCCGATCTCGCCGCCGCCCGTCGTTCCGCATGGGCCGCCTGAACGCGGGCGCGGCCCGCACGCGAGGGGGCACACCGCAAAAATTTCCTCTATGAGGAGCCCGGACGTGCCGCCCCGATTTCCGAGGGACCGGGCTCGCGCGAGGACGAGAAAACCGGCCGATGGAAACCCCCACCGATCTCTGGCTCGCCGCGAGCATCGTGGTGATCTCGCTCCTGCTCTCGGCCTTCTTCGCCGGCGCCGAGACCGCCTTCACCGCGGCCTCGCGGGCGCGGATGCATTCCCTGGAGCAGGCGGGCGACCCGCGGGCGGCGATCGTCAACCGCATCCTGGCGATCCGCGAGCGCTTCATCGGCGCCATGCTGATCGGCTACAACATCGTGGCGATCGGGGCCTCGGCCTTCACGGCCAGCGTGCTCACGGCGCTGGTCGGCAAGAGCGGGGTGATCTACGCGACGGTCGGCATGTCGGTGCTGGTCATCGTCTTCGCCGAAGTGCTCCCCAAGACGCTCGCCATCTCGAAGCCGGACAAGGCCGCCCTGCTCATGGCCCGGCCCGTGGCCTTCGCGGTCGCGGTCATGGGCCCGCTGGCCATCGCCATCGAGGGCGTGGTGCGGCTGATGCTGCGCCCCTTCGGCGTCACCATCGGCGAGCACCAGTCGATCCTCTCGGCCACGGAGGAGATCCGCGGGCAGGTGGCCCTGCTCCACCGGGAAGGGGGGGTGGCCAAGGCCGAGCGCGACATGCTCGGCGGCCTCCTCGACCTTTCGGACCTGACCGTCTCGGAGGTGATGGTCCACCGCACCAAGATGCGGATCATCGACGCCGACCTGCCCTCCGAGGAGATCGTGCGCGAGGTCCTGGCCTCGCCCTATACCCGCATGCCCCTCTGGCGCGGCACGCCCGAGAACATCGTCGGCGTGCTGCACGCCAAGGACCTCCTGCGGGCCCTGGACGCGGCCGGCGGGGACGCCTCCGGCCTGAAGGTCGAGGCCCTGGCGCTGGAGACCTGGTTCGTGCCCGACACCACGTCGCTGCGCGACCAGCTGAAGGCCTTCCTGACCAAGAAGACCCACTTCGCCCTCGTCGTCGACGAGTACGGGGAGGTGATGGGCCTCGTCACCCTGGAGGACATCTTGGAGGAGATCGTCGGCGACATCGCCGACGAGCACGACGTGACGGTCTCGGGCGTGCGCCCGCAGGCCGACGGCTCGGTGAACGCGGACGGCGGCGTGCCCATCCGCGACCTCAACCGGGCGATGGACTGGAACCTGCCGGACGAGGAGGCCACCACCATCGCCGGCCTCGTCATCCACGAGGCCCGCGCCATCCCCGACCAGGGAACCGCCTTCAACTTCCACGGCTTCCGCTTCCAGGTGCTGCGCAAGGCCAAGAACCGGATCACGACCTTGCGGATCACGCCGCTGGCATCTCCGGCCGGCGGGATACGGACGCCGGAGTGAAGCGCTGCCGTATCCCCTGCCGTGGTGTCGTCGCATTGCCGTAACGACAGCCTTAGGTTGGACGAATTTTATATTTGCCGCCCGTTTGTTTCCGGTGTGCAGGCTTTGTTATCTTCGGCAGGGTATAGATCGTTCCTGCACGCGGCTTTGTCCGTGAGGGAGCGGCGCCGGACTTCCGGCACCATGGAGAGGTCGAGGGGGGCATCGGGGAAATAGATGCGTCTCGATCCGGCGACCCTGCTTCTGGCGTGCTTCGTGACGACCTTCCTGGTCGGCACGATGTTCGTCCTGTCGTGGTCGCAGGCCAGGACCTCGCGTGCCCTGGCGATCTGGGGCGTCGCGCATCTCACCGGCTCGCTGGCCTCCGGCGGTCTGGCGTTGCGCGGAATCATCCCCGACATCCTCTCGATCGGGCTCGCCAACGCGGTGATGCTCGCCGCCTACGGCCTGATCTGGAGCGGCATGCGCGCCTTCGAGGGGCGGCCGCTTCGGCTGCCGCTCGCCCTGGCGGGCGGCCTGGTCTGGGCCCTCCTCTGTTGCGTACCGGCATTCTACGGGTCCCAGACGGCACGCGTGATCGTCGCCTCGACCCTGGCGGGCGCCTATTGCACGGCCGCTTCCGTCGAGGTCTGGCGCGGACGGGCGGAGGTGCTGGTCTCGCGCTACCCCGCCACCGTCCTGCTCGCGACCTATGCCGGATTCTACTTCGTGCGGATTCCGATGGCCGTGCTCGCGCCGCCGGCTCCCGGCGCCGACCCGCTGGCCTCGCCCTGGCTCAGCGTGCTCTGCCTCGCCGGCATGCTCTTCACCCTGGCCATCGCCTTCACCTTCATGGCGCTCACCAAGGAGCGCGCCGAGCGCGAGCAGCGGATCGCCGCCTCGACCGACCCGCTCACGGGCGCCGCCAACCGCCGGGCCTTCGTCGCCGGTGCCGAAGCCCTCCTCCAGGCGGGCGGCCCGGCCGCGATGCTCGTCTTCGACCTCGACAACTTCAAGGCCATCAACGACACCTACGGCCACGCGGTGGGCGACGGCGTCCTCGTCGGCTTCTGCAGCCTCGCGACCACCCTGCTTCCGCCCGGCACGGTGCTGGGGCGGCTCGGCGGCGAGGAGTTCGCCTGCCTGCTGTCGGATCGGACGCCCGAGGCCGCGCGCGCGCAGGCCGAGCGGATCCGGGGCGCCTTCGCAACCCTCGCGATCCCCGAACTGCCGCACCTGCGCCTCTCGGTCAGCGTCGGGATCGCGGCCAGCCGGGCGTATCGGGGCGATTTCGACGGCCTCATGCGGGACGCCGACGCGGCCCTCTACCGGGCCAAGCGCAACGGCCGGGACCGGATCGAACTCGCCGAGCCGGCCGCGCGTCGGGCGGCTTGACGCCCGAGCGTCCGGAGCCGGGCCCTGACGCTCCAGCCGGCCCGCCCGTCGCGGGAGCGTGTTGCATTGCACACTTCGTGCTCCTATCCCTCCGCGGGAACGGCGCAGGGCGCCGTGCCACGAAGAGTCCGCGCGCGATGATTCCCGACAAGCTCTCCCTGCCGAAGGACAAGATCCGCGTCCTGCTCCTCGAAGGCATCAACGACAGCGCCGTCTCGCTGATGCAGGCGGCCGGCTACACCAACCTCGTGCGCCTGCCCAAGGCCCTCGACCGCGCGGCCCTGCACGAGGCCCTGGCCGGCATCCACATCCTCGGCATCCGCTCGCGCACCCAGCTCGATGCGGCCGCCCTCGACGCCGCCGACCGGCTGCTCGCCGTCGGCTGCTTCTCGGTCGGCACCAATCAGGTCGACCTGGAGGCGGCCCGCCACCGCGGCGTGCCG
This sequence comes from Methylobacterium trifolii, assembly GCF_022179685.1. Classification (GTDB taxonomy): domain Bacteria; phylum Pseudomonadota; class Alphaproteobacteria; order Rhizobiales; family Beijerinckiaceae; genus Methylobacterium; species Methylobacterium trifolii. Next base: position 35,480 of record NZ_BPRB01000035.1, on the reverse strand, counting down.
GTCTTCAACGCGCCCTTCTCCAACACCCGCTCGGTGGCCGAACTCGTCATCGGCGAGATCGTGATGCTGCTGCGGCGCATCGTGCCGCGCTCGGTCGGGGCCCATGCCGGCCTCTGGGACAAGTCGGCGGTGGGCTCCCTGGAGGTGCGCGGCAAGACGCTGGGCATCGTGGGCTACGGCAACATCGGCTCGCAGCTCTCGACGCTGGCCGAGTCGATGGGCATGCGGGTCGTCTACTACGACCAGACCGACAAGCTGCGCCACGGCAACACCGAGCCGACCGAGACGCTCGGCGACTTGCTGGCCCAGAGCGACGTGGTCTCCCTGCACGTCCCCGAGACGGCGGCTACCGCCAACATGATCGGGCCGGCCGAGATCCGCGCGATGAAGCCGGGCAGCTTCCTCATCAACAACGCCCGCGGGACGGTGGTGGACCTCGACGCCCTGGCGGCCGCCCTGCGCGACGGCCACCTGCGCGGGGCGGCCGTCGACGTCTTCCCCGTGGAGCCGGGCTCGAACCAGGAGCGCTTCGTCTCGCCGCTCCAGGGGTTGGAGAACGTCATCCTCACCCCGCATGTCGGCGGCTCCACCGAGGAGGCGCAGGAGCGCATCGGCGCGGAGGTGGCGCGCAAGCTCGTCGACTATTCCGACATCGGCTCCACGGTCGGCGCCGTGAACTTCCCGCAGGTCCAGTTGCCGGCGCGGCCGACCGGGACGCGGTTCATCCACGTCCAGCGCAACCTGCCGGGTATGCTCGGGCGCCTCAACGAGGTCTTCGCCCGGCGGGCGATCAACATCGCCGCGCAGTTCTACCAGACGGACGGCGAAGTCGGTTACGTGGTGCTGGAGACGGACGCCAACGACACGGACGCCGAGGCCCTGCTCGGCGAGATCCGCGCGATCGAAGGCACCATCCGGGCGCGGCTGCTCTACGAGCGCCGCTGACGGGCCGATCGCCCGCACGGCATCGACCGGTCCCGGCCACGGGCCGGGACCGGCGCGGAGGACCTGTCAGCCGAGGGCGCGGGCGGCCGCGGCCATCTTCCTGACGGACGCGTCGACCGCGTCGGCGGCCAGGACGATTCCTTCCATGTTCCCGCGCACCAGCCCGACGCTGCTGGCGGCCGTCTGCATGTTCGAGGACATGTCGCGGGTCACGGCGGCCTGCTCGGTTACGGCCGACGAGACGCTCAGCGAGATCTGGCTGAGCTGCCCGATCGTCCGCGCGATGTCCTCGATCGCCCCGACGGCCTTGGCCGTCGCGTCCTGCACGGCACCGATCTGGGTTCCGATCTCCTCGGTCGCCCGCGAGGATTGGGTCGCCAGGGCCTTCACCTCCGCGGCCACGACGGCGAAGCCCCGTCCGGCCTGACCGGCGCGCGCCGCCTCGATCGTGGCGTTGAGCGCCAGGAGGTTGGTCTGGTCGGCGATCGAGCGGATCAGCGTCACGGCCTCGCCGATCCGGTCGGCGGCCGCCGTCAGGCCCAAGACGATCGCGCCCGCCTCCTCGGCGCGGCGCACGGCGTCGTCCGAGGCGCCCTGGGCTTCCGTGGCGTGGCGGCTGAGTTCCTCGATGGAGGCGGCGAACTCCTCGGAACCGGCCGCGACGGCCTGGACGTTGCCCGAGGTCTGGGCCGCGCTCTCTGAAGTGATCTGCGCCTGCCGGTTGACGTCCGACATCGCGTGGGTGATCGCCTCGATGTCGGCGAAGATGGCGCGCTGTCCTTCGATCCGGGCCAGCCTGGCGGCGACCTCCTTCGTCACGTCGGTGGCGAACTTCACGACGGCGCAGGTTTTTCCGTCGAGGTCGAGCACGGGGTTGTAGGCACCCAGAATCCAGACTTCCCGGCCCTGCTTGTCCAGCCGCCGGAACTCTCCGGCCTGATAGCGGCCCTCGGCCAGCGCGCGCCAGAAGGCGGCGTAGGCCGGATCGTCCCGGTCCGCCGGGGGCATGAACATGCCGTGGTGGCGGCCGCGGACCTCGTCGAGGCGATAGCCCATCGTCTTCAGGAAGTTCTCGTTGGCATCGGTGACGGTGCCGTCCAGGGCGAAGTGGACCACGGCCTGGGAGCGATTCAGCGCCGCGATCTGGCCTTCGTAGGTGGCGTCGCGCAGTTTCCGGGCGGTGATGTCGGTCGCGAACTTCACCACCTTCACCAGCCTGCCGCCGCGATCGGCCACCGGATTGTAGGAGGCCTGAATCCAGATGGTCCGGCCGGACTTGCCGACCCGCTTGAATTCCCGGGCCTGGAACCGTCCCTGACGCAACTCGTCCCAGAACGTGCGGTAGGCCTCGCTCTCCCGCTCGGCCTGCGGGACCAGCATGCCGTGAGGCTTCCCCCGGATCTCGTCCATCGCGTATCCGACGACGTCGAGGAACGTCTGGTTCGCGAACGTGATGGTGCTGTCCATGCCGAACTCGATCCGGCCCTGGGACCGGTCGAGGGCTTCGAGCACCGGGTCGCGGCGGGGTGACAGGAAGTGCATGGCGTATGGTTCCGGAGCGGGCCTCTTGCCATGAGACTTTTGATGCCGGGTGATTAACGGACTGACATCTCGCCGGCGATTACTGGAATTCTCCATCAAAATCCCGTGAAACCAGCGCAATATGCCGCAGTCACCAGACTTTCCTCCGTTCTCGCAGATTGTATTATCAATAATTGCAACAAATGGTTGTATGCCGTGACAGATATTCATCCGTACCGCCGTCGGCCCATGATCCTCTCGTGCCGTACGACGATCACTCGCGTGCGCGAAGCCGGAAGCCGCATCGCCACGCGATCGAACGGCTCTCGTATCCGGTGTGCCGCCGGCCCTCACCGTGGGCTCTCGAAGTGATTGACCGGGGCGGCGCGAACTCTCAGAGAGGCGGCCCGACCGGCCTCCGAGGGACTTGTGCATGGACGACCCGGCCCGCATCGACCGTCTCGAGATGCGCCTGACCGAGCAGGACGCCACGATCGAGGACCTGAGCCGGACCGCGACCGAGCAATGGCAGGCGATCGACCGGCTGACCCGGCAGGTGGAGGCACTCAGCGAGCAGTTGGAGGCGGCCGGCGAGCGCGGAACCCAACGCGGGCCCGAGCCTCCCCCGCCGCATTACTGAAGGGTCCGCGCCCGCGGGCCGACCCGGTCTCCTCCGCCCGAGCCGCGGGGCGAGACGGTCAGTGATCCCCGCCGAGATAGGCCGCGCGCACGGCCGGGTCGTTCTTGAGCTGTGCGGCCGGCCCCTGGAAGCGGATGCGGCCGTTCTCCAGGACGTAGGCGTGGTCGGCGACGCCGAGGGCGGCCATGGCGAACTGCTCCACCAGCAGCATCGTCACCTGCTCCTCCTTGAGCTGGCGGATGATGCGGAAGACTTCCTCCACCAGCTTCGGGGCCAGTCCCATCGAGGGCTCGTCCAGCAGCAGGATCTCCGGGCGCAGCATCAGCGCCCGGCCCATGGCCAGCATCTGCTGCTCGCCGCCCGACAGGGTGCCCGCGAGCTGCGTGCGCCGCTCCTTGAGGCGCGGGAACAGCACGAAGGCCCGCTCCCGGTCGGCGGCCACGTCCCCCTTCGGCCGCGAGCCGGTGAGCCGCGGGAAGGCGCCCAGCGTCAGGTTGTCCTCCACGCTGAGCGTCGGGAACACCCGCCGCCCCTCGGGCGAGTGGGCCAGCCCCGCACGGGCCACGTCGTGGCTGTCGAGGCCGCCGATCTCGCGGCCGGCGAGCTTGATCGAGCCCGAGCGCGGCTGGATCATGCCCGAGAGCGCCCGCATCGTCGTGGTCTTGCCGGCCCCGTTGGAACCGATGAGCGTGACGACCTGGCCCTTGGGGACGGTGAAGGAGAGGCCGTGCAGGACCTCGATCTGGCCGTAGCCGGCCGACAGGTTGGTGACCTCAAGCATGGACGGGCTGCCCCTCGGTCTCGGCGGGGCTGCCGAGATAGGCCTCGATCACCTTCGGGTCCTGCTGGACCTCGCGGGCGCCGCCCTCCGCGATCTTGTGGCCGAAATCCAGCACGCTGACCCGGTCGCACAGGCCCATCACCACGTCCATGTGGTGCTCGATGAGGATCACGGTGATGCCGGCATCGCGGATCTTGCGGATGATCGCGGTCAGGTCCGCGATGTCGGGGGCCGTCAGGCCGGCGGCCGGCTCGTCGAGCAGCAGCAGGACGGGGTCGAGCGCCAGGGCGCGACCGATCTCCAGCAGGCGCTGCTTGCCGTAGGGCAGGTTGCGCGCCTCGACCTGGGCCAGGCTCGCCAGCCCCATGAAGTCCAGGATCGCCATGGCGCGGGTGCGGGCCTCGCGCTCCTCACGCCGGCGCCGGGGCGTGCCGAGGATCGCGTCCACGATGGTGCCGTGGAAGGCGTGGTGGAGGCCGACCAGCACGTTCTCGAGCGCCGTCATCTCGCGGAAGAGCTGAACGTTCTGGAAGGTGCGGGCGACGCCGGCCAGCGCGATCTCCGAGGGCGTCCGGCCGTCCAGGCGCCTAGCCTGCCCGCCGGCCGTCGCCAGCGTCACGGAGCCGGCGGTGGGTTTGTAGATGCCGGTGAGCACGTTCATCATCGTGCTCTTGCCCGAGCCGTTGGGCCCGATCAGCCCGTGGATCGTGCCCGGCCGCACGGCGAGGTCGACGCCGGCCAGCGCCTTCAGGCCGCCGAACTGCATCAGGGCCTGGTCCACCGTCAGCAGGGGCTCGGTGCCGGCCGCCCGGCCGCGCTGGGCGATCAGGGCCGCGCCCTCGGCCTGCACGGTCCGCCCCTCGGCGGTGTGGGCGGGACGCAGGGCCGGGATCTTGTCGCGCAGGAAGCCGACGATGCCGTCGGGCAGGTAGTAGACCACGAACAGGATCATCAGGCCGAAGACGGTGAGCCGGAAGTCCGTGACCGATTGCAGGGCGAGCGTTGCCGGGAAGAACAGGATACACAGCACCACCGGCACCAGGATCGCGTAGCGGTTGTCCTGCTTGCGGATGAACGCCAGGGCGCCGACGACCAGGGCGACCGCGGCGATGATCCCGGCCATGATCCGCACCAGCTCGATGTCGGCCAGGATGTTGGGCATCATCACGATGATGGCCGAGCCGATCAGCGGGCCGGCGCGCGACTTGCGCCCGCCCATGGTGACGGCGAGCAGGAACAGCACCGTGAGTTCGAAGCCGTAGGAGTTCGGGGCGACGTAGCGCTCCGACCAGGCGAACAGGGCGCCGGCCAGCCCCGCGAGGGCGGCCGAGACCACGAAGGCGTAGACCTTGTAGCGGTAGACGCTGACGCCCATGCAGTCGCAGGCGATGGGGCTGTCGCGCAGGGCCTCGAAGGCGCGCCCGAAGGGCGAGCGAACCACCCGGTTCACCACCAGGATGGTCAGCAGCAGGGCGGCGCAGACGAGGTAGTAGAATTCGAGCTTGCGGCCCGCCGCCCCCCAGGGCGGGGTGATGCCGAACATCGCGAAGTCGATGACGCGGGCCGGCGGCAGGGTGATGCCGAGCGGCCCGTTGGTGATCGGCGTCAGCTCGTTGATGAAGATCTGGATGATGGTGCCGAAGGCCAGCGTCACCATCGCGAGGTAGGGGCCCGTGACCCGCAGCGCCGGCACCGCCAGCAACAGGCCGAAGACGGAGGTGAAGCCGATGCCGGCCAGCAGCCCGGCCCAGATGCCGAGCTTGAACTTCAGGAACAGGATCGCGGCCGCATAGGCCCCGACGCCGAACAGCCCGGCATGGCCGAGGCTGACCTGGCCGGTATAACCGACCACGATGTCCAGCCCGAGGATCAGGATCGCGTAGATCGCGATCACGATCAGCAGGTGCACGTAGTAGCTGCTCGTGATCACGTGCGGGAAGGCCGCGAGGAAGACCACGAGCAGGATCGCGCCCAGGGCGCCGACGTGGCGGGAGAAGCCGGGGGTGGCCGCCGGGGCGACCGTCGGCGCGAGCGTGGATTGCGCCATGTCAGGACCTCGTGGGAGCGGGCGGGATCAAGGATGTCGGATTCGAAGCGCAACACGTCCTTCCCTCCCCCCTCTGCGGGGGAGGGTGGCCCGCGAAGCGGGTCGGGAGAGGGAAGCGCCGTAGCCGGACAACGCGTTCCCCTCTCCCGACCCTCGCTGACGCGAGGGCCGCCCTCCTGCGCAGAGGGGGGAGGGAGACGCCCGGTGTTTGGGAAAGTGTGAGCCGGGCGCAGGTATTCACTGCTCAGACCTTCTTGATCACGGCCTTGCCGAACAGGCCGACCGGGCGGACCGAGAGCACGACGAGGAGCAGGATCAGGCCCGGCACGTCCTTGTAGCCGGTGGAGATGTAGAAGCCGGTCATCGTCTCGGCCACGCCCAGGATCAGGCCGCCGACGATGACGCCGAGGCCCGACTCCAAGCCGCCGATGATCGCCACCGCGAAGGCCTTCAGGGCCAGCACCGCGCCCATGGTGGCGCCGGTCAGCGTCACGGGGGCGACGAGGACGCCTGCGAAGGCCGCGGTCATGGCGCTGATCGAGTAGGACAGGGTGATGACGCGCTTGGTGTTGATGCCCATCAGGCCGGCCGCGTCGATGTCGTTCGAGGTGGCGATCACCGCCTTGCCCCAGATCGACTTGCGGTTGAAGATCTCGACCGCGAGCATCATCAGCAGGGCGCCGGCGATGATCAGCAGCTCCATCGGCAGGATGCGGACGCCGGCGACCTGGATCGCCTCCTCGGGAAGCGGCGAAGGGAACTTGAGGTCGTCCCGGCCCCAGATGTTCTCGGCAAGATTCTTGAAGATGATGCCAAGCGCGATGGTCGCCATGATCCACCCGTACTCGGACTTGATCTTCACCGCCGGGCGCACGGCCAGCCGCTCGACCACGGCGCCGAGTGCGAAGCCGAAGACCAGCACCAGCGGGATCATCAGCCAGTAGCCGGTGAAGGGCGCCAGCGTCAGGCCGAACAGGGCGCCCAGCGCCAGCGCCTCGCCCTGGCCGAAGTTCAGGGTCTTGGAGGTCGCGAAGGTGAGCTGGTAGCCGAAGGCGATGGCGGCGTAGATCATGCCGACCGCGACGCCGGACGCGACGAGCTGCAGGAAGATGGTCATCTGGTTCGAATGCCCGTCTCGGGTGGGTCGCGCGCCTCGCCCCGTCCGGACCACCCCCGCGCGCCCACGCGGGGGATGGCCTTGCCCGGACGGCCCGTCCCGCCGCCGGGCGGCCCGGCGGCGGTCATGATCGATACCGATCCCGAAGGATCAGTTCGAGGTCTTCTCCTTGAGGCGGACGACGCCGGCGTTCTTGGCGTCCTCGGCCTTGTCGTAGACGATCTTGCCGTCCTGGACCTTGCCGAACACCACCATGTTGCGGGTGATGGCGTTGTGGTCGGTGGCCGTGAACGGCTTGTCGTAGGTGGTGACCACGCCCTCGACCTTGGTGTTCAGGTTCTCCAGGGCTTCGCGGATCTTCGGCCCGTCGGTCGAGCCGGCCTGCTTGATCGCGGCGGCGATCAGGAACACCGAATCGTAGCCCTGCGCGCCCGCCACCGGGGTCGGGATCTTCGTGACGCCGTAGGTCTTGTAGTAGTCTTCGAGGAAGGTCTTGCGCTTGGGCAGCGTCTTATCCTCGATGAAGGTCTGCGGCATGATCACGCCGTTGCCGTTGCTGCCGGCGATGTCGATGAAGCTCTGCATCGAGGCGGGCCAGGACGTGATCATCGGCACCTTCCAGCCGAGCTTGGCCATGCCGTTGGCGATCTGCGCCAGCTCCGGCCCGATGCCGTAGGCCAGGATCACCTCGGCACCGGCCTGCTGCGCCTTCAGCAGCTGGGCCGTCATGTCGACGTCCTTGATGTTGAACTTCTCCACCGCCACCGGCTTCACGCTCTTGGTGGCGAGGTACTTCTCGATGTCCTCGCGGCCGAGCTGGCCGTAATTGGTCGAGTCGGCGAGCACCGCGATCTTCTTGTGGCCCTTGGCCAGGGCCTCGTCGACCATCATGCCGGCCTGGAGCACGTCGTAGGCCGAGTTCCGGAAGACGTAGTTGCTGTCGTAGTCCGGGGTCTTGAACTGGTTGGTGATGACGGTGCCGGTGGCGACGTTGTTGAACACCGGGATCTCGGCTTCCTGGTAGAAGCGCTGGGCGGCCAGGGCCACGCCGGTGTTGATGAAGCCCAAGGTCGCGACGACCTTTTCCTTGTTGATGAGTTCCTGGGCGACCTGCGCGCCGACCTCGTTCTTGGCCTCGTCGTCGCGCTCGACCAGCTGGATCTGGCGGCCGAGCACGCCGCCGTTCTTGTTGATCTCGGCGGCGGCCAGGCGCGCACCGTCGCGCATCGAGACGCCCATGGCCGAGGAGCCGCCGGTATAGGGGCCGGTCACGCCGATCTTGATCGGGTCCGCCGCAAAGGCCGGCATCGCCAGGGCCGTTGCCAGCGCCGTCGCACCGAACAGGGTGCCGACGAACGCACGCGTCGTGGGTTTCATTCCGTGTCTCCTCCGTAGTGCTGACGCCAGCTTAGTCTGTCGCGGGTATCACCTCTGCCTCTTGAACGGGCAGATCTCGTCCGAATGGATTATGCATTTTCCGTCGCCATAGCGTGGCGGCGCAGTGTTGTCGAACGTTTCCTCGAAGGTAATGACACGCCGGCTGCTCTGTCAGGACACGTCGAGAAGACCCTCGGCAATCCTGCCGACGGACGATTCTTCTTCGGCGTCGCCGAAGGGCATCGCTCGTCCCGTCGAAGGCGCGCGAACCCCGCCTCAGCGGTGGCTGAGGATCAGCGTGATCATGATGGCTGAGAAGCCGGTGAACATCACGACGCCGAGCACGAGGCTCGCGAAGCTGGTCGCCGAGATGTAGGTGCCGGCGACGTTGCCGAGGACGCGCGCCACGCCCCCGCGTTCGCCGCTGCCGGGATGGCCGCAGGAGGGGCAGGCGCGCGCCTGCTCCGAGACCGGGTGATTGCAGGCAGGGCATGGGACCAGAGCCATGGAGACCTCCTCGTTCCACGGTCGCGGCCGCCGCGCCGGACAGGCTCGCACCGTCAAGCTTGAACGCCGGAGACCGCGCCGGGTTGCGTGACGCGCCGCAGGGTGAGGTTGCAGCGCCCACCAGCCGGCAGGATTCCCGGCAGCGGGTCCTCGGCGGCGCCGAGGAGGTCGCCCGCCGGCAGGATGCGGTCCACCCCGTGGTGGATCAGGCGCGAGGGGCCGCCCATCACCAGGGCGTCGCCTGCCATGAGGCGGATCGAGCGGGTGGGGTCGGACCGCCGCAGGCCGCCGTAGCGGAACAGGGCCGGGGCGCCGAGCGAGAGCGACAGCACGGGGGCCGACAGGTCCGCCTCGTCCCGGTCCTGGTGCAGCCCCATGCGGGTGCCCGGGGCGTAGAGGTTGATGAGGCAGGCCTCCGGCGGGGCGGTGTGGCCTGACAGGTCTTCCCAGGCCTCCAGGACCGCCGCCGGCATGGCCGGCCAGGGCGCGCCCGTCTCGGGATGGTGGGGCTGGTAGCGGTAGCCGTCCCGGTCCGAGACCCAGCCGAGGGGGCCGCAATTCGACATCCGCACCGAGAACGGCTTGCCGGTGCGCGGCATCCGCGGCGTGACGGGCGGGGCCGCCGCCAGCACGGCCGCGACGTCCGCGGCGAGCCGGCGCCGGGCCGCGGCATCGAGCCGGCCGGGATGGTGGATCAGCCCGGGCGCGAGTTCGACCGGCATGGCGGGAGCCCGGTCAGGTCTCGTCGATGTGCCGCTCCAGCACCGTCTTCATCGCCACGGTGGTGTCGGCGTTCAGCCGATAGACCAGCGGCACGCCGGTGGCGATCTCCAGCCCGGCGATTGTCGCGGGGTTGAGGTGGTCGAGCACCATCACCAGGGCGCGCAGGGAGTTGCCGTGGGCGGCCACCAGCACCCGGTCGCCCGCCATCACGCGGGGCAGGATGGTCTCGATGTAGTAGGGCAGCACGCGGGCGGCGGTGTCCTTCAGGCTCTCGCCGCCCGGCGGCGGCACGTCGTAGGAACGGCGCCACTGGTGCACCTGCTCGGCGCCCCAGCGTTGGCGGGCGTCCTCCTTGTTGAGGCCGGAGAGGTCGCCGTAATCGCGCTCGTTCAGGGCCTCGGAGCGGATCGTCTCGATCTCGGTGAGGTCCATCTCCTGCAGCAGCAGGCTGCTGGTGCGCTGGGCCCGCTTGAGCTTGGAGGTGAAGGCCACGTCGAAGCCGTAGCCTTCGCCCTTGAGCCAGCGCCCGGCCTTCCGGGCCTCCTCGATGCCGAGGTCGGTCAGGTCCGGGTCGCGCCAGCCCGTGAACAGGTTCTTGAGGTTCCAGTCGCTCTGGCCGTGGCGAGCGAGGACGAGCAGGCGCTCCATCGCGAAAGATTCCTTGGGGTCGGGCCGGCGGATCGGCGCCGACTACATGCGGCCGGCTCGTAGCAGAGGCGGTGCCAACGCCCAAGCTCGGGCACTACAGGCCGAGCACGTCCGTCATGGAATAGAGGCCGGGGGGCTTGGGATGTGCCCACAGGGCCGCCCTGACGGCGCCGGCCGCGAACAGGCCGCGATCCTCGGCGTGGTGGCTGATGGTGATGCGCTCGCCGGCGCCTGCGAAGATCACGCTGTGGTCGCCGACCACGCTGCCGCCGCGCAGCGTCGCGAAGCCGATGTCGCCGGGCCTGCGGGCCCCGGTATGGCCGTCGCGGGTCGAGACGCGCACCTCCGCCAGGTCCACGCCGCGGCCCTCGGCGGCGGCCTCGCCCAGCAGCAGCGCCGTGCCGGAGGGCGCATCGACCTTCATCCGGTGGTGCATCTCGGCGATCTCGATGTCGAAGTCCGGTCCCAAAGCCGCCGCGACCCGCCGCACCAGGTCGGCCACGAGGTTGACGCCCAGCGACATGTTGCCAGAGCGCACGATGCGGGCGTGGTAGGCGGCGGCCCGGAGCTTGGCGAGGTCGGCCTCCGACAGGCCCGTGGTGCCTACCACGTGGACGATGCGGGCCTGGGCCGCGAGTTCGGCGAAGTGGACGGTGGCGGCAGGACCTGTGAAGTCGAGCACCCCGTCGGTCGCGGCGAACGCCGTCAGCGGGTCGTCCGTGACCGGCACGCCCAGGGGCGGCAGGCCGGCCAGCACCCCGGCATCCTGGCCGAGCGCGGCCGAGCCCTCGCGCTCGATCGCCCCCGACAGGGTGCAGCCCTCGGCCTGCGCCACCGCGCGCACCAGCATCCGCCCCATGCGCCCGTCGGCGCCCACAACGACGAGCCGCATTGTCTCGGATCTGCCTCTGTTAGGGGGCTGGCAGGTTCACGCAGCGCCCGCGCCCGGATGAGTCACTATTCCGGAACGCGGTTCCCCGCCCCATCCCAAGTCGGGCTTGCCCGACTTGAGCCAGCGAGAGTGCGGATCTCGGCCAAGCCCGAGATCCGTGGGGGAGGAGAGGCCGCACTCGGGTCGCGGCACGTCCGCGACCTGCCCGGCCGGAGGCGTCGAGAACCTAGACGGCTTCCGGCGCGATCGGCTCCAGGCCGCCGATGTGGCGCTGGGCGTAGAGCGGCAGGCCGATCTGGCCGATCAGTTCGAGCTGCGTCTCGAGGAAGTCGATATGGCCCTCCTCGTCCTCGGCCAGGGCCTCGAACAGCTTCTTCGTGACCCGGTCGTTGATCGAATCGCAGTACTTGGCGGCTTCCAGGTAGAGGGCGCGGGCCTCGTTCTCGGCCGCGAGGTCGCACGTGATGATCTCCTGGACGTTCTGGCCGATCCGCAGCGGATCGAGTTCCTGGAGGTTCGGGAAGCCGTCGAGGAACAGGATGCGGTCCACGAAGCGGTCCGCGTGGTTCATCTCCTCGATCGATTCCTTGCGCCAGAACTTCGCGAGCTCGATGTAGCCCCAGTCGTTCAGCATGCGGAAATGCAGCCAGTACTGGCTCACGGCCGTCAGTTCGCTGCGCAGGCCCCGGTTGAGGTACTCGATGACCTTGGTGTCGCCCTTCATCCGATCGGACTCCCCTTCTGTCCCGTCTGGTTCGGGAGGGGATGGGCCGGGCTCAAGCCGTCAGGCGGCGATCCCCTCACCCGCAGTTTGGACCTTTCCCAAACTACATCCGCTCGCGCAACCCGTATTGCAGGCATGGCTGCCCCCATGCGCGGCGTCCAGGGCCGCACCTTCGAGGGCGTTGCGCATGATCGCGCGGATGGTGCGGGCGCAGCGCCCGCATTTCGGGCTGCAGCCGAGGCAGGCATAGACCTGGGCGGGCGTGCGCGGACAGGCCGGGCCGCCGTTGAGGCAGTCGCGCACGGCGCCGTCGGACAGGACGTTGCAGGAACAGACGATCATGCGATCCGTAAAACCCGCCTTCTCGTGTGGAATGCCCCGCGGCTGAAGCGGGTCGTCTTAGGTTCGCGCTAGATTAGAACTCTTGAAAACTAGTTGATTTTCAACGCGTTAGCGACAGGAGACGAGATGACACCGGCGCAATGGACGGTCAAGGGCGCGAGGCATCCATGTCCTCGATTCGATCGCGCGCGCCGGACTTTTTGATGGCATGCGGGCGGTCATGCCACGGGCGGCTTCGGGTTGGCACGATGTTCGGTTAACGATCCTCCGCTAGAAACGCCCGCAGCCGCGCCGTCCCCGCGAAGGACCGCGCAGCGGGCCGGGGACGTGGCGGACCGAGGAGATGTCGGCTTTGGGCGAGGACGATCCGGACATGCGCCCGCAGGACCAGCCTGCTCCGGGAGCGCCCGCGCCCTCCGAGCCCGCGCCTTCGGAGCCCGCCCCGTGGGAGATCGTGCTGCCCGAGGAGGGCGCCACGGAGGACCTCGGCCTGTTCCTGTCCGAGTTCCTGATGCCGGGCGACCTCGTGGCGCTCTCCGGCGGCCTCGGCGGCGGCAAGACCACGCTCGCTCGCGCCCTGATCCGCGAGATGGCGCGCGACCCGGCGCTCGAAGTCCCGAGCCCGACCTTCACCCTGATCCAGCCCTACGCGGCCCATGACGGGCGCGCCATCGTCCACGCCGACCTCTACCGCCTGCGCGGGCCGGACGAACTGGTGGAACTCGGCTTCGACGAGATGACCGAATCCGCCATCGCCCTGGTGGAGTGGCCCGACCGGCTGCCGCACCGGGACGGCCCGACGCTCACCATCGACCTCGCCCTGCGTCCCGAGTTCGGCGAGGGCTCGCGCTTCGCCCGCATCGACGGCAGCGGCGGCATGCGCGCGCGCCTCGACCGCGCCCGCGCCGTACGGGGGCTGCTCGCCCGCGCCAACTGGGACATGGCCGAGCGCCGGCTGATGCAGGGGGACGCCTCGTCGCGCGCCTACGAGCGCCTGACCAATGCCGACGGCACCAGCGCCGTGCTGATGATCTCGCCGCCGCGCCCGGACGGGCCGCCGGTGCGGGACGGCAAGCCCTACAGCGCCATCGTCAAGCTCGCCGAGAGCGTCCACGCCTTCGTGGCCCTGGACCGGGGCCTGCGGGCGCTGGGCTTCTCCGCGCCGCGCATCTACGGCGAGGACCTCGCCGAGGGCCTGCTGATCCTGGAGGACCTCGGCAGCGAGCCGGTGGCGGATGCGAGCGGCCCGCGGCCGGAGCGCTATTCGGAGGCGACGCGGCTGCTGGCCAAGCTGCACGCCACGGAACTGCCGGGCGTGCTGCCGGTGGCCGAGGGCATCGACCACGTCCTGCCCACCTACGACGTGGAGGCCCTGCTGTTCGAGGCCGAGCTGCTGCCGGACTGGTACGCTCCGGCGATCCGGAACGTGACCCTGTCGCAGGCCGCCCGCGCCGACTTCGTCCGGCTCTGGCGCGAGGCACTGAAAGGGGCGGTTCCCGACCGGCCGACCTGGACCTTGCGCGACTACCACTCGCCGAACCTGATCTGGCTGCCCGAGCGCACGGGGCTGGAGCGCGTCGGCCTGATCGACTTCCAGGACGCGGTCCTCGGCCACCCGGCCTACGACGTGGCCTCGCTGCTCCAGGATGCCCGCGTCGACGCCAGCGCCGAGTTCGAGCTGCGCCTGCTCGGCCTCTACGCCCGCGAGCGCCGGGCCCGCGACCCCGGCTTCGACGTGGGCGCCTTCGCCACCGCCTACGCGCTGCTGGCCGCGCAGCGCGCCACCAAGATCCTGGGGATCTTCGCCCGTCTCGACCGGCGCGACGGCAAGCCCGGCTACCTCGCCCACCTGCCGCGGATCGAGGGCTACCTCGCCCGCAACCTCGCCCATCCGGCGCTCTCCGACCTGCGTGCCTGGCACGCGGAGCACCTGCCGGACCTGGTGAAGCCCACCATCGACGTGGCCTGACCGCCGCCTCCCCACAGTCGAGCCGACCGCATGAGCGAGACCCGAGACGCCGCGATTCCCGCCGTCACCCGCGCCTTCGTCCTCGCGGCGGGCCTGGGCAAGCGCATGCGGCCCGTGACCGCGACGGTGCCGAAACCCCTGGTGGAGGTGGCCGGCAAGGCCCTTCTCGACCACGCCCTCGACCGCGCGGCGGAGGCCGGCATCGAGACGGCCGTGGTCAACGTCCACTATCTCGCCGACCTGATCGAGGGGCACCTCGCCCGCCGCGAGACGGCCCCGCGCATCGTCGTCTCCGACGAGCGCGCGGCGCTGCTGGAGACCGGCGGCGGCATCCGGAAGGCGCTCGAGCTTGTCGGCGACGGGCCGTTCGTGGTGCTGAACTCGGATTCCTTCTGGCTCGAGGGCCCGAACCCCAACCTCGCGCGCATGATCGCGGGCTGGGACGCCGACGCCATGGACGTCCTGCTGCTGGTCGCCCCCACCGCCACCAGCCTCGGCTACGAGGGCGCGGGCGACTTCGTGATGGACCCGGACGGGCGCCTGGAACGGCGCGGCGAGCGCGAGATCGCCCCCTTCATCTACGCGGGCGTCGCGATCCTGAAGCCGGAACTGTTCGCCGACACGCCGGAGGGCGCCTTCTCCCTCAACCTGCTGTTCGACCGGGCCATTGCGAACGCGCGCCTGTTCGGCGTGCGCCTCGACGGCCAGTGGCTGCACGTCGGCACGCCGGAGGCGATCCGGGCGGCGGAGGAGCGGGTGCGGCTGAGCGCGCGGGAGGGGTGAGGCGCCAAGGCTTGGGGCGTTTGAAGAACGAACAATGAACGCGTAGAGTCGTCGTTGCAGGCGGTCGCCGGATCGGGCGCGCCGTCGTGCGTCGGCCCGGTTCGGCGAAGCGGTGATGGAACCTCGCATGCCCGACTCCCACGTCTTCACCATCTCCCGCGGCGCGCCCTTCCTGCCGACCCTGGCCGAGGCCCTGATCGACGGGCGCCTCGTGGGCCCGGTCGGGGCCGATCCCCTGGCGCTGGCCGGCGTGACGGTGTTCCTGCCCACGCGCCGGGCGACCCGCGCGCTGGCGGCGATCCTCGGACGGCGCCTCGGCGCGGCGGCGCTGCTGCCGCGGATGATTCCCCTGGGCGAGGCCGACGAGGCGGAACTCGATCTCGCCGCCGAGCCGCTGCTGGAGAACGGCCCCGACAGCCTCAACCCGCCGATCCCGCCCCTGGAGCGGCGTCTCATCCTCGCCCGCCTCGTCCAGGCCTGGGCCGACACGGTGGACCGCCGGCTCCTGCCCATCGACGACGACGTGCCGTTCCTGGTGCCGTCCTCGCCGGCCGACGCCATCGGCCTCGCCGGCGACCTCGAACGCCTGATGGATGCGCTGACCGTGGAGGGGTTGCCCTGGTCGGAGATCGGCGCCGCCGTCGAGGCGGAATACTCCCGCTATTTCGGCCTCACCCTCGACTTCCTGCGCATCGCCGCCGAGGCGTGGCCGGCGATCCTGGCCGAGCGGAGTTTGAGTGACCCGGTCTTCCGCGCCCGAAGCCTCGTCCTGGCCGAGGCGGCGCGCCTCGCGCGCGAGCGGCCGGACGACCCGGTGGTGATCGCCGGCTCGACCGGCTCGGTGCCGGCCACCGCCAAGTTGATCGCTGCCGTCGCGGGTCTGCGCCGGGGCGCCGTGGTGCTGCCGGGCCTCGACCTGGACCTCGATGCGACCGGATGGGACGCGATCGAGACGGGGGAGGGGCCTACGCGCGCGATCGCCCACGGCCACCCGCAGGCGGTGCTGCACCGCCTGCTCGGCCCGGACTGCATGAACCTGCCGCGCGGGGCCGTGACCGACCTCGGCCGCTCTCGCCCCGAGGAGGCGGCGCGGGCGCGCCTCCTGTCCGAGGCCCTGCGGCCTGCCGAGACGACGGACGCCTGGGCGCGCCTGGATGCGCAGGAACGCGACGCCACCGCCGCTCTCGGGCTCGCGGGGCTCGCCGTGGTGGAGGCGGCCGACGAGCGGGAGGAGGCGCTCGTCGCCGCGATCGCCCTGCGCGAGACCCTGGAGACCTCTGGCGCCAGCGCCGCCCTGGTCACCCCGGACCGGGGGCTGGCCATACGCGTGGCTGCCGAACTCGCCCGCTGGGGCATCGTCGCCGAGGATTCGGCCGGCCTCCCCCTGGCGCGCAGCCCCGCGGGGCGGCTGGCGCGGCTTGCCGCGGAACTGGCCGCCGACCTCCTCATCCGCGCAGGCGACCGGCACGGCGACGCGATCCCCGCCCGGATCATCGCCCTGCTGGCCCATCCCCTGGTGCGGATCGGGCTGCCGCGGGGCGAGGTCGTGCGCGGCGCGGCGGCCCTGGAGATCGGGGCGTTGCGCGGGCCGGCGCCCAAGGCCGGATTTGCCGGCATCCGCGCGGCTTTGCGCGACCAGCGGCAGGGCGAGGGCCAGCGCCGCCCCCGCGCCAAGCAGCGCCTGACCGACCTCGACTGGGACCTGGCCGAGCGGGTCGTGGACGGCCTGGAGGCGGCCTTCGTCGACTTCCCGGCCCCGGACGAGGCGAAGACCGGCGATCTCGTCACCCTCGCCGGCCGCCACCGGGCCGCCTGCGAGTGGCTGCTCGAAGGGCCGCCGGACGACCGGGAGCCCGCCCCCGAGGCGTCGCTGGCCTGCCTCGACGCCCTGTTCGACGATTTCGCGATGGCCCGGCCCGACCGCCTCGACGGGCGCTTCGCCGACTACCCGGCCTTCTTCACGGCGCTGGCCCGCGAGCGGGTCGTGGCCTGCGCAGGGACGGCCCCGCATCCGCGCCTGCGCATCCTCGGCCTGCTGGAAGCCCGCCTGCTCGGTGCCGACCGCGTCGTCCTCGGCGGCCTCGACGAGGGCGTCTGGCCGATGAAGACCGTCACCGACGCCTTCCTCAACCGCCCGATGCGCGAGCGCGTCGGCCTCGATCCGCCCGAGCGCCGCGTCGGCCAGATGGCGCACGACTTCGTCCAGGCCCTGGGCTGCCGCGA
This sequence comes from Methylobacterium trifolii, assembly GCF_022179685.1. Lineage (GTDB taxonomy): Bacteria > Pseudomonadota > Alphaproteobacteria > Rhizobiales > Beijerinckiaceae > Methylobacterium > Methylobacterium trifolii. The sequence continues at coordinate 18,241 of NZ_BPRB01000035.1, read as the reverse complement.
CGCGGTGATCACCCGCGCGCTCAAGCGCGAGGGCGCGCCGACCGTGCCGTCCCGGCTGCTCCAGCGCCTGCGCGCGTTTTCAGGCGAAACGCGCTGGGGGGAGGCGCTGGCCGCCGGGCGGCGCTTCACCGGCTATGCCGCGGCCCTCGACGCCGCCCCGGCCCAACCCCGCCTGACCCAGCCGAAGCCGCGGCCGGACCCGGCCCTGTTCCCGCGCCGCCTGAGCGTCACCGAGATCGAGACTTTGGTGCGCGACCCCTACGTCATCTTCGCCCGCCACGTCCTCGGGCTCGATCCCCTGGAGCCGGTGGCCGCCGCGCCCGGCGCCAGCGACCGGGGCTCCATCGTCCACGACGTCTTCGGGCGCTTCGCGCTGAAATACCCGGCCGACCTGCCCGATCCAGGCCTCGCACGCGAAGTCCTGGCGCAGGTCGCCGTCGACCACTTCACGGATATCAAGGACACCTATCCCGAACTCTATGCCGAGTGGTGGCCCCGCTACGAGCGCACGGCCGGCGCCTACCTGCCCTGGGAGGCCGCCCGCCGCCCGGACCTCGCCCGCATCCACCCCGAGATCTCCGGCCGCTGGGCGATCCCCATGGGCCGGGAGGTCTTCACCCTGCGCGCCCGCGCCGACCGGATCGAACTGCGCCCGGACGGCAGCGCCTGCATCGTCGACTTCAAGACCGGCCAGCCGCCGGGCAACCGCGAGGTCTTCGCCGGCTTCTCGCCGCAGCTCACCCTGGAGGCCGCGATGCTGATGGCCGGCGCCTTCGAAGGCCTCCCTGCCGTGAAGGCGACGCCCGACCTTCTCTACGTCCACGCCTCCGGCGGCCGAAAGCCCTTCGTGCCGGCGCCTTTCAAGCCTCCGCGGGGGGAGGCCCGGACGGTGGACGCGATCGTGGCCGAGCATGCCGGGCGCCTGCGCGGGCTGGTGGCCCGCTTCATGGCCGGGGAGGCGGCCTACACCTCGCGGCCCTACCCGAAATTCGCGAAGTCCTACGGCGATTACGACCATCTCGCCCGCGTGCTGGAATGGTCGCTCGGGGGCGAGGGAGAGGGCTGATGGCCGAAGACGCCTTCGTCGTCGACGACCTGACGCGGGAGCGTCAGCGCGACGCGGCCGACCCGCGCGCCTCGGCCTGGGTCTCGGCCAATGCCGGGGCCGGCAAGACCAAGGTGCTCACCGACCGGGTGGTGCGCCTGCTCCTCGACGGGGCGGCGCCCGGGCGCATCCTCTGCCTCACCTTCACCAAGGCGGCCGCCGCCAACATGTCGATCCAGGTGTTCCGGCTGCTCGGGCGCTGGGTCACCCTGGACGACGCCGCGCTCGGCGCTGAGCTCGCCGACCTCACAGGCGCCACCCCCAGCCGCGAGCGACTGGAAGCGGCGCGCCGCCTGTTCGCCCGCGCGGTGGAGACGCCGGGGGGCCTCAAGATCGAGACCCTGCACGCCCTCTGCGAGCGACTGCTGCACATGTTCCCCTTCGAGGCGAACGTGCCGGCCCGCTTCGTGGTGCTGGACGAGGACCAGTCGCGGGCCGCCTTCGCCCTGGAGACCGACAACGTGCTGGCCGACGCGGTGAGGGGCGACCCGGTCCTGAGCGACGCCCTGGCCCGGGTCGCGCCCGAGGCCTCGGGCGACATCCTGCGCCGGGCGATCCGCGCCGCGATGTCGGCCCGCACGGTGCTCGGCGACCGACGGGGCCTGGGGCCGCAATTCGCGGCCCTGCACGCGGCCCTCGGGCTCGGCGCGCGGGAGACGGCCGAGACGATCGAGAAGAGCATCCTCGACGGCGGCCTCGGCGACCTGCACGATCTTGCCGCGCGCCTGCGCACCGGTAAGTCCACCGACGAGGGGCTAGCCGATGCCCTGCTGGCGGTCGAGGCGGCGGGCGCGAGGGCCGACGCCCTCGACGCTTACCGGTCGGTCTTCTTCACCGCCAAGGACGAGCCGAAGGCCGACAGGAGCCTCGGCACCAAGGCCGTGCCGGAGGCCCTGCGCGAGGCGCTCATCAACGAGCGCGACCGGCTCGTGCCCCTGTTCGACCGTCTGCGGGCGGCCCACGCCCTTGCCCGCACCCGCGCCCTGTTCACCCTGGCGGCCGAGATCCACCGCCGCGTGGAGGCGCAGAAGGCGCGGCTGGGCGCCCTCGACTTCGACGACCTGATCCACAAGACCCTCGACCTGCTCTCGCGGGTCGGGGCCGGGTGGGTGCTGTACAAGCTCGACCGCGGCATCGACCACGTCCTGATCGACGAGGCGCAGGACACCAACCCGCAGCAATGGGCGATCCTCGACGCGATCACGGCCGAGTTCGCGGCCGGCGAGGGCGCTCGGGAATTGCGGCGCACCCGCTTCGCGGTGGGCGACCCGAAGCAGTCGATCTACAGCTTCCAGGGCGCGGAGCCCCGCGAGTTCGCCCGGACCCGCGCGGCCTGGATCGGCGCGGCCAAGGCCGCCGGGATGGACTTCGCGGACGTACCCCTGACCCTGTCGTTCCGCTCGACGGAGAGCGTGCTCCGGGCGGTCGACGCGGTCTTCTCCGTGCCGGAGCATTACGAGGGGCTGTCCTTCGACGATGCGGCCGTGGGCACGGTTCATACGAGCGCCCGCCCGGGCGCTGCCGGCGCGGTCGAACTCTGGCCGGTGGCCGAGCCGGTGGAGGAGACCGAGCCCGATGCCTGGGCCGCCCCCGTCGACGCGCCGGAGGCCAACGCCCCGGCCATCGTCACCGCCCGGCGGATCGCGCGGGCCGTGCGGAGCTGGACGACGGTGGGCGACGAGGGCGGCCGGGTCTGGCGGCCCGGCGAGATCCTGGTCCTGGTGCGCAAGCGCGGGGCGGCCTTCGAGGAGGTGATCCGGGCCCTGAAGGGCCTCGCCGTGCCGGTCGCCGGCCAGGACCGCCTCGACGTCGCCGCCCACATCGCGGTCGCCGACCTCGTCGCGGTCGGCCGCGCCGGGCTGCTGCCGGCCGACGACCTGACGCTTGCCACCGCTCTCAAGACGCCCCTGGTCGGGCTGTCCGACGACGACCTCGTCCGCATCGCGGCCCGCCGCGACCTCGCGGAAACTTTGGAGGACGCCCTTCACCGGCACGCCGACATGGGCGACGCCGCCGCGATCGCCGGTCTCGCGGCCCTGTCCGGCTGGATCGCGCTGGCCGGCGCCGAGGGGCCGTTCGGCTTCTACGCCGCCCTCCTCGGTCCCCGGAATGGGCGGGCAAAGCTCGTCGCGCGCCTCGGCGGCGAAGCCGGCGACGCCATCGACGTGTTCCTCGCAGCCGCCGCGCAGGCCGAGCAGGCCAACGACGCGCCTTCGCTCGGCGGGTTCCTCGCCCGCTACGTCGGCGCGGCGGGGGAGGGGGCGCACACGGTCAAGCGCGACATGGAATCGGGCCGCGACGAGGTCCGCGTGATGACCGTGCACGGCGCCAAGGGCCTGGAGGCCCCCGTCGTCGTGGTGATCGACGGCTGCGAGCCCCTCGGCCGCAACGACCCGCCGCTCCTGCCGATGGCGGCCATGGGTGCGGGCCTGCCACCGGTCTGGTCGAGCGCCAGATCCTACGACAACGCCGTCCTCGGCTCCGCGCGGGCCGCGTTGCAGGCCCGCGCCCGCGAGGAGCACAACCGGCTCCTCTACGTGGCGATGACGCGGGCGGCCGACCGGTTGGTGATCGCGCCCTATCGCGGGCACGAGCGCGAGACCGAGGCCGCCTGGTGCCGGATGGTGCTCGCCGGGATGGAGCGGCACGTCGGCCCCGGCGAGGCCGTCGAGACGACCTACGGTCCCGTCACCCTCTGGCGTGGGGGCGAGGCTGGGCTCCGGCCGGACGTGGACGCCGGCGCGCCTGCCGAGGCGACCCCGATCCCGGCATGGCTCCGCACGCCCGTGCCGGCCGAGGCCGAGGCGCCGCCGCCTCTCTCCCCGTCTGGGATGATGCAGGCCGCGGACGGCTCGCGGCTGATCCCGCCGCGGCAGGCCGACGCCGAGGCGCGCCGGCGCGGCGTCCTGATCCATGCCCTGCTGCAGCACCTGCCGCGGCTCGATCCGACCCGCCGGGACGCCGCGGCCCTGGCCTTCGTGGCGGCCCGCGCGCCGGGCCTGGCGGAGGGCAAGCACCGGGGCATCGTCCAGGCGGCGATGCGGGTCATCGGGGAGCCCGACCTCGCGCCCCTGTTCTCCGAGGGCGCGCGGGCGGAGGTGAGTCTGTCTGGGACGGTGCGGGTGGACGGGGCCGAGCGGTCGGTATTCGGCCGGGTCGACCGGCTCGCGGTGACGGACGGCACCGTCTGGCTGGCCGACTTCAAGACCGGTCGGCCGCCCGCCGCCGGGGCGGCGCTGCCGAAGGCCGATGCCGGCCAGATCGCCCTCTACGCCGCCCTGCTGGCGCGGATCTATCCGGAGCACCACATCCGGCCGGTGCTGGTCTGGGCCTCGGGGCCGGTGATCCGGCCCTTGAGCGAGGCGGAGATGGCCTCGGCGCTCGCCGAGGCCGGGCTGTCGACCTGATCAGCCTTCCTTGGCCTTGGGCGGGGTCAGCTTGAGGATCTTGCCGTCCGCCCCGTCCGTGACGGCGTAGACCGCCCCGTCCGGGCCGACCCGCACGTCGCGGATGCGGGCGTCGAGGGGCACGCGCTCCTCGGTGACGACCTTGTCGCCGTCGACCTTCAGCACCACGAGCCCCCCGCTGACGAGGCCGCCGACCAGAAAGTCGTTCTTCCAGGCCGGGAACAGGTCGCCGGTATAGAGGGCCATGCCGGAGGGGCCGATCACCGGGTCCCAGTAATAGACCGGCTGCACGGTGCCCGCCGCCTGGGTGACGCCGTCCCCCAGCGTCTCGCCGGAATACTCGATGCCGTAGGTCGCCACCGGCCAGCCGTAGTTCAGGCCCGGACGGGGCCGGTTCAGCTCGTCGCCGCCGCGGGGGCCGTGCTCCACCGTCCACAGCCGCCCTTGCGCGTCCAGCGCCGCGGACTGGACGTTGCGGTGGCCGTAGGACCAGATCTCGGCCTTGGCCTTGTCGCTGCCGGCGAAGGGGTTGTCCTTGGGCGCGTTGCCGTCCGTGTCGATGCGGAAGACCTTGCCGAGGCCGCTCGCGAGGTCCTGGGCCTGGACCCGCGTGACCTTGTCGGAGCGCTCGCCCACCGTAACGAAGAGCTTGCCGTCGCCCGAGAAGACCAGCCGCGAGCCGAAATGCTTGTCGCCGTCGTAGGTCGGCATCTGCCGGAAGACGACCTTGACCTCCTCGAGCTTGCCGCCGCCCTTGCCGTCCTCGGTGAGCTTGGCCTTGGCCACGGTGGTGCCGTTGCCCTTGTCGCGGGGCTCGGCGTAGCTGAAATAGACCATCCGGTCGGCGGAGAAGCCGGGGCTCAGGGCGATGTCGAGCAGGCCCCCCTGGCCGCGGGGATCGACCTTGGGCACGCCCGCGATGGCCGGACCCACCGTGCCGTCCTTGGCCACGATCCGGATCTTGCCGGCCTTCTCGGTGACGATCATCCGGCCGTCCGGCAGGAACTCCATCGCCCAGGGGCTCGCCAGCCCCTTCGCGACGGTGGCGACCTCGATCTTCGTGGCCTCGGCGGGCTTCGGGGCGCGGGTCTGATTCGGCAGCAGCGGCTTGTAGCGCGTGTTCGGCGCCTCGGTCTCGGCCGGGCTGTCGCCCGCACCCTTGGCGGCCGGCGCGCTGAACGCCTCGCCCTCGACTCGCGACGGCCGCGCCTCGGAGCCGCCCGCCCCTTGAGCGAAGGCCGGGGAGCCGAGGGCGACGGTGGCCAGGCCGGCCAGTGCGATGGAGCGGATTCGCGTCACCTGGGACATTCCTCATCTCGGAGCCGCCGTGCGGGACGGCGGGGGTGGCGGGCAGCCGACGGCCGCACCGCGTCTTCAGGCGCGCGCGGTTGCGCGCCGATGCTCGGTGAGGCGGAGATGGGGCGTAACCGGCCGGACTTCGAGGTTTTTCTCGGCCTCCCCCGTGCGCGCTGCCGGCATGAGGGCCGCGGGAGGCGGTCATGCAGGGCCCGCAAGGCGCCTTGACCGGGCCTCGCCCCATCGCCAATTCTGCCGCAGTCGCGCGAGCCGGCCGTTTGCCGCCGCGCGGTATGGGAAAGGGATTGTGATGGCGACCGTGAAAGTGACCGATGCGAGCTTCGAGCAGGACGTCCTGAAGTCCGCCGAGCCGGTCGTCGTGGATTTCTGGGCGGAATGGTGCGGCCCGTGCCGGCAGATCGGCCCCGCCCTGGAGGAGATCGCCTCCGACCTTCAGGGCCGCGTGAAGATCGCCAAGGTCAACGTGGACGAGAATCCCGGCATCGCCTCGCAGTACGGCATCCGCTCGATCCCGACGCTGCTGCTGTTCAAGAACGGCGAGCAGGTCGACCAGAAGGTCGGCGCGGCGCCCAAGGGCGACCTCTCGCGCTGGATCAGCGCCCAGACCGCCAGCGCCTGACGAAAACGGACGGACGGCATCCCGTCGTCCGTCCACGTCGTGCCGCCGCGACAAAAAAAGCCCGGCCGTGAGGCCGGGCTTTTTCGGTTTCAGGACCCAGTGTTTTTTTGTCGTTCACGATCCGGACGGCTCGCGCCGTCCGGATCGCAGCAGAACGGCCTAGTACGAGCCGAACTTGTAGTTCAGGCCGGCGCGGACGACGGCGAAGGCGTCTTCGCGACGGGTGTTGAAGCCGAGGCGATCGTAGACCGGCAGGATGCCCAGGCCGGGGAACTGCGAGGTCGCGCCGACGAGGCTCAGGTTGCTGCGGTTCCGGTCCAGGCTCACGTACAGACCTTCGACCTTGATCGTCACGGCGGACGAACGGAAGAAGTTCAGGAACGAGTCGGTCGGGAGGGCGTACTCGACACCGGCACCGGCGGTCCAGCCGGTGCGGAAGCCGTCACGGCCGCCGACGGAGTTGTTCACGCGAGCGGTGCCGTCACCGCCGGCATAGGCGAAACCGCCGGTGCCGTAGAACAGGGCGCGGTCGAAGGCGAAGCCGATGCGGCCGCGGGCCGTACCGAAGTAGTCGAGGGCGCTCAGGTTGCCGTTGACCGGAGCGAAGGTCGGGGCGACCACGCCGGCGCCGCCGTTGAAGGTGATGCCGTTGTTACGACGGCCGCCGAAGTCGAGGTACTGAGCGTCGGCTTCGATACCGATCACGAGACCGGAGCCCGGGGTGAACTGGTAGTTGTAGCCGACCTGGCCACCGCCGGAGAACCCGTCACGGGAATCCTGGGTGAACAGCACGGTGCGGCCGGGAACGAACGGCAGCACGGTGTTGGGGGTGAGCACGGCACCCGTGGCCGGGTTGAAGGCCACCGGGTTGTTGGCGGCGTCGATGAAGCCGTTGCGGCCTTCGCTGGCATCGAACGCGTAGCCGGCGTTGATACCGAAGTAGGCGCCCGTCCAGGTGAAGACGGGAACCGGCGTGAACACCGGCGGCGGAGCGCGGCGCGGAAGGTCAGCCGCGGAAGCGGCGGCGGTGAGAGCCGTGAAGGCTGCGAGCGTAGAAAGAAGCTTTTTCATTTTTTGTGATCCCCAGCATGTGCCCGATCGATGGGGAAGATAGGTCATTTTCCACAGCCAAGATGTAGCGCCCGTGCCACAGGTCCGAGGACTCGCCGATCCGGCGGTTGTTCTCGGAAGATCAGCATGGCCGGCCGGGGCGGGGCGCTGTTCCAGGTCGAGACGGCGCCTATTGCCTCTCGTCAAGCAATCAGCAAGGCGGCGTGCCGTTGGCGGTGAGTACGGCGCCGGCGAGGTAGAGTGAGCCGCAGATCAGGATGCGCGGCGGCTTCTCGAAGGCGATGTCACTGACGGCCGACAGCGCCGCCTCGATGCTCGGGGACACGCGGGCGCTCAGGCCGACCCGGCCGGCGATGTCGGCGACCTCCTCGGCCGGGCGGGCGGCCATCTGGCCGGCGATCGGCACCGCGATCAGGGCGCGGGAGAGGCCGACGAAGTGGCGCAGGAAGCCTTCCGCGTCCTTGGTGCCGAGCAGCCCGACGATGAGGACGAGGGGCACGTCGCTGCGCTCGCCCAGATCCGCCAGCGCGGTCGCTAGGATGCGGCCGCCGTCGATGTTGTGTCCGCCGTCGAGCCAGAGTTCGCTCCCGGCCGGCACCAGCGCCGCGAGCCGGCCGCGGCTCAGGCGCTGCAGCCGGCCCGGCCAGTCGACGTTGCGCAGGCCCGCCTCGATCGCGGCCACGCCGATATCCCCGAACCCGGCCGCGCGCAGAGCCGCGATGGCCGTGCCGGCGTTCGTGAACTGGTGGCGGCCGGTCAGCTTCGGCTTGGGCAGGTCGAACAGGTCGGTCTCGTCCTGGAAGACCAGGCGCCCGCTGTCCTCGTGCACGGAGAAGTCCTGGTTTCCGACGATGATCGGGCTCGCGCCCACGGCCGCCGCCTGCCGGCAGAGGACCGCATCGGCCTCGGCGTAGTCCTGGGCCGCGATCACGGCCGGGCAGCCGCGCTTGAAGATGCCCGCCTTCTCGGTGGCTACCGATTCGACCGTGTCGCCGAGATATTCCGCGTGGTCGCGCCCGATCGGCGTGACCACGGCGGCGGCCACCTCGTCGATGACGTTGGTGGCGTCGACCCGGCCGCCCAGGCCCACTTCGAGCAGCAGCACGTCGGCCGGGGCCTCGGAGAACAGCAGGAGGGCGGCGGCCGTGGTGATCTCGAACACGGTGATCGGGTCGCCCGCGTTGGCGGCCTCGCAGCGGGCGAAGGCGTCGGCCAGGCGGTCCTCGGCCACGTAGTGCCCGCCGCCGATGCCCCCTAAGCGGATGCGCTCGTGGAAGCGCACGAGGTGGGGGGAGGTGTAGACGTGGGCGGCCAGGCCCCCCGCCTCCAGGATCGCCCGCATGAAGGCGATGGTCGAGCCCTTGCCGTTGGTGCCGGCCACGTGGATCACCGGCGGCAGCCGGCGCTCCGGGTGGTTCAGGCGCGCCAGCAGGCGCTCGATCCGCCCGAGCGACAGGTCGATCGTACGCGGGTGCAGGGCCAGGAAGCGCGCCATCAGCGCGTCGGAGGAATCCATCGGTTCGGCGGCGTTCGTCAGGCGGGTTCGGGGACGGGCGCCTGCGCCGGCGCGCGGGCGGTGCCGGCCTCCGGGCCGACGTTCATCAGGAGGCCGCAGATCCGGGCCACCGTCTCCTTCAGGGCGTGGCGGTGCACCACCTGGTCCACCATGCCGTGCTCGCGCAGGTATTCCGCCCGCTGGAAGCCGTCGGGCAGCTTCTCGCGGATGGTCTGCTCGATGACGCGGGGGCCGGCAAAGCAGATGAGCGCGCCGGGTTCGGCCAGGTGCACGTCGCCGAGCATGGCGTAGGAGGCGGTCACGCCCCCCGTGGTCGGGTTGGTCAGCACCACGACGTAGGGGAGCCTGGCTGCGTTGAGGCGCCGCACCGCCACCGTGGTGCGCGGCATCTGCATCAGGGAGAGGATGCCCTCCTGCATCCGGGCCCCGCCCGAGGCTGAGAACAGGATGTAGGGGGTGCGCTTGTCGAGCGCCGTCTCGGCGCCGCGCACGAAGGCCTCGCCCGCCGCCATGCCCAGCGAACCGGCCATGAAGCCGAATTCCTGGGCCGCCAGCGTCATCGGCATCCCGCCGACGCGGCCGAACCCGACCTTGAAGGCGTCCTGCATGCCGGTCTTGGCCCGCGCCTCCTTGAGGCGGTCGACGTAGCGCTTCTCGTCGCGGAACTTGAGGGGGTCGACGGCGACCTCGGGCAGGGGCACGTCGAGCCAGGTGCCGCCGTCGAACATCATCTTGAGGCGGGCCTGGGCGCTCATCTTGAGGTGGTGCTCGGAGCCCGGGATGACCCAGTGGTTCCCCTCGACCTCCTTGTGGAACACCATCTGCCCGGTATCCGGGCACTTGACCCAGAGGTTCTCCGGCGTCTCGCGCTTGAACAGGGTCTTGATCTTGGGGCGCACGACCTCCGAGATCCAGTTCATCGGTTCGACCATGGTGAGGCGCCCGTCCGGTTTGTTCCGAGGTCGATATCGTGGCCGGTCGCCCGGACCGCCAGTGCGGCCGGCCTCAGGCCGCCCGCTCGCCGCCCGCCGAGCGTACGCCGGCTGCCAGCTCCCGCACCAGCCCGGCCACGGCCTCGACGGTTCCCGCCTGCGCCCGGCCCTCGCCGTCCAGCGACCGCTGCAGCCGGTCGACCAGGGCAGAGCCGACGACGACGCCGTCCGCGCCCCGGGCGATCTCGGCCGCGTGCGCACCGGTCCTGACCCCGAAGCCGACGACGACGGGCAGGGCCGTGTGGCGCCGGATGCGGCCGACCGCCTGCGCCACCTTGCCGAAATCGGGCGTCGCGGTGCCGGTGATGCCGGTGATCGAGACGTAGTAGACGAAGCCCGCGGTGTTCGCGAGGACGGCCGGGAGCCGCTTCTCGTCGGTGGTGGGGGTGGCGAGCCGGATGAAGGCGAGGCCCTTTGCCAAAGTCGGCAGGCAGAGTTCGTCGTCCTCCTCCGGCGGCAGGTCGACCACGATCAGCCCGTCGATGCCGGCCGCCAGCGCGTCGTCGAGGAAGCGTTCGACGCCGTAGGTGTGGATCGGGTTGAAGTAGCCCATCAGCACCACGGGCGTGTCCGCGTCGCCCGCGCGGAAGCGGGCCACCAGCTCCAGGGTCCTGGCCACGCCCTGGCCGGCCTTCAGCGCCCGCAGGCCCGCGGCCTGGATCGCCGGCCCGTCCGCCATCGGGTCGGTGAAGGGCAGGCCGAACTCGACGATGTCGGCGCCCGCCTCCGGCAGGGCCTCCAGCACCTTCAGCGAGGTCTCGGGGTCGGGGTCGCCCGCCATCACGTAGGTGACGAGGGCGGCCCGGTTCTCCGCACGGCAGCGGGCGAAGGTGGCGTCGATGCGGCTCGGCATGATGCTCGTACGTCTCACGACCGTGGACCGGTCCGGGGTCGCGCCGCGCCTACACCATCGGGGCCGGCCCGTGAAGCGCGGTGCGACGGGCGCCCTCTCCCGCACGCGTCCCCCTTGCGATACCGAAGGCCACGCAGGATGCGGACGGGAGCGGCCGGCGGCATTCGCACGGGAGACCCGAATCCATGACCCAGCCCCACGCGGCGTCCCGCCTCTTCGACACGGCGGAGGGCGCCCGCCTCGTCCAGGCGCGGAGCGACCCCGCCTGGCGCCGCTGGGGGCCGTATCTCAGCGACCGGCAATGGGGCACCGTGCGGGAGGATTACAGCCCGGACGGGGAGGCCTGGGACTATCTGCCCCACGACCACGCCCGCTCCCGCGCCTATCGCTGGGGCGAGGACGGCATCGGCGGCTTCGGCACGGCCCACCTCGAATGGTGCCTCGCCCCGGCCCTGTGGAACGGGCGCGACCCGATCCTGAAGGAGCGCCTGTTCGGCCTGACCAACGCCGAGGGCAACCACGGCGAGGACGTGAAGGAACTCTACTACTACCTCGACGCCACGCCGACGCATTCCTTCATGCGGATGCTCTACAAGTACCCGCACGACGCCTTCCCCTACGAGGGGCTGATCTCCGAGAACCGCCGCCGCGGCCTGGACGACCCGGAATTCGAGCTGCTCGACACCGGCCTGTTCGACGCGGGCCGCTATTGTGACGTGGAGATCGCCTACGCCAAGGCGGCGCCGGACGACGTGCTGATGCGGATCAGCGTGACGAACCGCGGCCCGGAGGCGACCGCGCTCACCGTGCTGCCGCAGCTCTGGGCCCGCAACACCTGGTCCTGGCGCGGCGAGGCGGAGCGCCCGGAGCTGTCGGCCGCCGGGGACGGGAGCGTGCGCGCCCTGCATCCGGGGCTGGCGCCGATGCGCTTCCACGCGCAAGGGGCCGACGACCTGCTGTTCACCGAGAACGAGACCAACACCCACCGGCTCTTCGGCACCGGGCCGGCCAAGGCCTCCGACAAGGAGGGCTTCTACAAGGACGGCATCGACGCCCGCGTCGTCCGTGGCGAGGCCGGCGCGGTGAACCCTGCGCAGCGCGGGACCAAATGCGCCGCCCTCTACCGCCTCGACCTCGCCCCCGGGCAGACCCGGACCCTGCGCCTGCGATTCCGCCCGGAGGCCGAGGCGGCGGACCCCTTCGCGGATTTCGACGCGGTGTTTTCCGCGCGGCAGGATGAGGCGGATGCGTTCTACGAAGCCCTCCAGGCCAATATCCCCGATCCGGACCTGCGCAGCGTCCAGAGGCAGGCGCTCGCCGGCATGCTGTGGTCGAAGCAGCTCTACCATTACGACGTGCGCGAGTGGCAGGACGGCGACCCGGCCGAGCCCCCGCCGCCGGCCGGACGGCGCGGGGGCCGCAACGCCGACTGGCGCCACGTGCGCGCGGCCGACATCGTCTCGATGCCCGATGCCTGGGAATATCCCTGGTTCGCTTCCTGGGACCTCGCCCTGCAGAGCCTCGTGCTGGCGATGGTCGACCCGGACTTCGCCAAGGGGCAGCTCCTGCTCCTCGTGGACGAGGCCTACATGCACCCGAACGCGGCGCTACCCGCCTACGAATGGGGGTTTTCGGATGCCAATCCGCCTCTCCACGCCTTCGCCGCGTGGCGGGTGTTCGAGATGGACCGGGCACTCACGGGCCGGCCCGACCACGCCTTCCTCAAGCGGATCTTCAACAAGCTGACCCTGAACTTCACTTGGTGGGTCAACCGCAAGGACGCGGCCGGGCGCAACCTGTTCCAGGGCGGGTTCCTTGGGCTCGACAACATCGGCATCTTCGACCGCTCGAAGCCGGTAGGCGAAGGCGCCGAACTCACCCAGTCCGACGCCACCGCCTGGATGGCGATGTACGCCCTCGACCTGATGCGGATCGCGATCGAGCTGGCGCTCCAGGATTCCACCTACGAGGACATGGCGGAGAAGTTCTTCGAGCACTTCCTCCTGATCGCGGCGGCCTCCGGCGACGGGGTCTGGGACGAGGCGGACGGCTACTTCTACGACGTGATCGAGAGCGCGGGCGGGAAGCGCCTGCCGATCCGGGTGCGCACCATGGTCGGGCTGATCCCGATCTACGCGGTCGCGGTGCTGAAGGAGGAGGAGATCGCGCGCCTGCCGCGCTTCTCGGCGCGGCTGCAGTTCTTCCTGGAGAGCCGGCCCGACCTCGCCCGCCTCGTCTCCCGCTGGAACGAGCCGGGCCAGGGCCGCACCGGCCTGCTCTCGCTCCTGCGCGGCCACCGCCTCAAGGCGCTGCTCAGGCGCATGCTCGACCCGGCCGAGTTCCTCTCCGACAACGGCATCCGCGCGGTCTCGAAGGTCTACGCGGCCACGCCGTTCCGCTTCTCCTGGGCCGGCCAGGACCTCGGCCTCGCCTACGAGCCGGCCGAATCGGGTTCGCGCCTGTTCGGCGGCAACTCCAACTGGCGCGGGCCGGTCTGGTTGCCGGTCAACGTCCTGCTGATCGAGAGCCTGCGCCGCTTCCACGACTATTACGGCCCGGACTTTCGCGTGGAGGCGCCCACCGGCTCCGGGCGGACCCTGTCGCTGGGCGAGATCGCCGACGACCTCTCGCGCCGCCTTATCGGCCTCTCGGCCCGCGGCGCGGACGGGCGCCGCCCGGTCTACGGCGACAGCCGCATCGAGCAGGAGGACCCGCACTTTCGCGACCACGTCCTGTTCTACGAGTACTACCACGGCGACACCGGCCGCGGCGTCGGCGCCTCCCACCAGACCGGCTGGTCGGGCCTCGTCGCCCTGCTGATCCAGCAATGCGAAGGGACCCCCCGAAGGGACTCCACCGCGGGCTGACATGAGGCGGATGCATGCGCCCACGCCTCCACCCCGCGGCGCCTGCCCCGACCTCCCGCTCCATCGCGAGAACGGCCCGCAGGGCGGGCCGCGAGGGACGGACATCACGGCGTCATCGACCACGCCGGTCTGGTTCGTCACCGGCTGCTCGACCGGGTTCGGGAACGACCTCGCCCGGCTCGTCCTCGCCCGCGGCTGGCGCGCCGTGGTGACGGCCCGCGACGCCGGGCGGGTGGCCGATCTCGTAGCGGGCGCGGAGGACCGGGCGCTGGCGCTGGCCCTCGACGTGACCGAGGGCCGGGCAGATCGAAGCCGCCGTGGCGGCGGCACACAAGAGATTCGGGCGCTTGGACGTGCTGGTGACCAACGCCGGCCACGGCTACCAATCCTCCGTCGAGGAGGGCGAGGCGGACCGGATCAGGGCGCAGATCGACGCCAACGTCTTCGGCCTGTTCGCCCTGACCCGTGCCGTGCTGCCGATGATGCGGGCGCAGCGGGCCGGGCGCTCCCGCGTCCAGACGCCGAGCACGATCCCCGACTACGCCGAGACGGCCGGCGCCCGCCTGAAGGCGACGGCGGAGAAGGGCGGCAGCCAGGCCGGCGACCCGGTGCGGGCCGGGGAGGCGATGATCCGGATCACCGAGGTCGAGGACCCGCCGCGCCACCTCGTCCTCGGCGCCTGGGGTTTCGAGGCCGTCACGCAGCGGCTGAAGGGCCGGCTGGCCGAGATCGAGGCCTGGCGCGAGGCGAGCGTCGGGGCCGACTTTCCCGCGGGTTGAGGTTCAGGGCGGTCTGCTGCTCGCGTATCCGCGCAAGCTCCGGTTAAGCGCCTTTCCCAACGCCTCCTTCAATCTCCCTTGCGAAGCTGGCGCCAGCCGGCCTTCCGCCGGGGGAGCCTGCCATGGACCTCCGGGACCTCGCCCTGATCCTGCCTGCCCTGATCGCCGCCGCGAGCCTCGCCGTGCTGGCGTGGCGCCGGCGGCCGCACAGGCGCGCGGAGGCCGAGGCCGAGCACCTGCACGACCGGATCTGGCGCATCGCCGAGAGCGAGGACCGCTACCGGGCGCTGGTCGAGGCGACGATGGAGGTGATCGTGCAGCGGGATAGTCTCCAGCGCATCACCTTCGCCAACGAGGGCTACGCGCGCCTCCTCGGCCGCCGGCCCTTCGACCTCGTCGGCGCGAGCGTGGACCTCGAAGTGCTGGAGAGCCGCTCCGTCGAGATCGGCCCGGACGGGGTGCGCCGGATCGAGGCGCGGGTGCTGCCGGTGGACGGGGTGCCGCGCTGGTTCGCCTTCGTGGAGATGCCGATCGCGCGGGGCGACGAGCCGATGCAGTGGCTGCGCGCCGGCCACGACGTCACCGCCCGCGTCGAGTCCGCCCGCTCCCTCGACGTGGCGCTGGCCCGCGCCGAGGCCGCCAACGTCGCGAAATCCCGCTTCCTCGCCACCGTCAGCCACGAGTTCCGCACGCCCCTGAACGGCATCCTCGGCATGGCCGACCTCGTCCTCGACACGGGGCTGGACGCCGAGCAGCGCACCTACGTCGAGGCGGTGCGCACCAGCGGGCAGGCGCTGCTCGGGCTGATCGACGGTATCCTCGACTTCTCCCGCATCGAGGCCGGGCGCCTGGATCTGGCGGCCGAGCCCTTCGACCTGCCCGCGCTCGCCGAGGGCGTGGTCGAGCTGCTGGCCCCGCGCGCGCAGGACAAGGGCATCGAGATCGCCCTGGACGTGGGCGAGGACCTGTCCGGCCTCGTCGTGGGCGATGCCGACCGTATGCGGCAGATCCTGGTCAACCTCGCCGGCAACGCCATCAAGTTCACCGGCTCCGGCGGGGTCGGCATCACGCTCGGCCGCACGGGGGAGGGCGTCGTCCTCTCCGTGTCGGATACCGGTCCCGGCATCCCGGAGGACCGCATCCCGATCCTGTTCGAGGAGTTCGAGCAGGGGGACGGCAGTGCCAGCCGACGCCACGAGGGCACCGGCCTCGGGCTCGCCATCACCCGCCGCCTCGTGGCCCGGATGGGCGGGCGGATCGAGGCCGATTCGAAGCTCGGGCGCGGCTCGACCTTCCGGGTGACGCTGCCGCTGGCCGCGGCCCCGGCGGACGCTTCGGTTGAGGCTGCCCCGCCGGTCCAGCTTTCCGGGCGGCGCGTCCTGATCGTGGCCGATTCGCCGTTCCAGGCGCCCTACCTCGCCGGCAGCCTCGCCCGCTCGGGGGCCGCCGCCGTGGTCGTGGCGGGCATCGAGGAGGGCCTGTCCGCGTTGTGCGGGGCCGGCTTCGACGCCGTGATCGCCGACCGGGCCCTGGGCGACGCCCCCGTCCGCCGGCTCGCGGACGCGGCGCGGGCCAGCGGCGTCCGCTGCAGCCTGATCCTGCTCTCGCCCTTCGACCGGCGCGAGTTCGGCGCCCCGGGGGCCGCCGGCTTCGACAGCTACCTGATCAAGCCGGTGCGCGCCCGCTCCCTGTTCGACCGCCTGCTCGCGCCCAATCCCGAGACCGAGCCGGCCCGGCCGGCGCCGCTGCCGGCGGCCGGGCGCACCGGGCCTGCCGTCCGCGTGCTGCTGGCCGAGGACAACCCGATCAACGCGCTGCTCGCCACCCGCGCCCTGGAGCGCCTGGGCGCCGAGGTGGTGCACGCCGCCGACGGCCTGGAGGCCCTGGACCGGCTCGCCAGGTGCGGGCCCTTCGACCTCGCCCTGATCGACATCCGCATGCCCAACCTCGACGGCCACGAGACCGCCCGCCGTATCCGCTCCGGGGAAGCCGGCATCGGGCACCTCCATCTGGTGGCGCTCACCGCCAATGCCGGCCGCGAGGACGAACGGGCCGCGCGCGCGGCTGGCTTCGACGGCTTCCTCGCCAAGCCCCTCGACCTCAAGGCCCTGCCGGCCCTGCTGGACGGCCGCACCGCCGAGGCCGCCTTCAAGGCCGCCTGAGCGGCACAGGACCGGCCGTCCCCGCCCGACCACGTCCGTTGCGAAGACCTCGCCTGCAGCGCGACAGGGCCTTTTCCGAACGGCGAGGACCGTTCGGAGGTCCGGGGATCGCGTGATGCACGGCCGCTTCGGCGGTGCGGCACCGCCGAACGTTGCCGCCCGCAGCGCCAGCGCCTAATCCGGCAGCCGATCGCGACACCAGACGGATGACCCGGCCATGAGGCCCCACCCCGAGCGCACCGGCCCCGTCCGGACCTGGCTCTACCTGCTCGCCGTGCTGGTGGTGGCGATGGTGGCGGTGGGGGGCGCGACGCGGCTTACCGGGTCCGGGCTCTCGATCACCGAGTGGCGGCCCGTCACCGGCGTGGTGCCGCCGCTTTCGGGCGCGGACTGGGCCGCCGAATTCGAGAAGTACCGCGGCACGCCCCAGTACAGAATCCTCAACGAGGGCCTCGGGCTGTCCGACTTCAAGGTGCTCTATGCCTGGGAATGGGGGCACCGGATCCTCGGCCGGATCGTCGGGCTCGCGTTCTTCCTGCCGCTCCTCGTGTTCTGGTGGCGGGGCATGCTCGGCCGCCGCCTCGGCCTCGGGCTGCTCGCCCTGGGCGTGCTCGGCGCGGCGCAAGGCGCGATCGGCTGGATCATGGTCGCCTCCGGGCTGCAGCCGGGCATGATCGCGGTGGCCCCCCTCAAGCTCGCCCTCCACCTCACCATGGCGAGCCTGATCCTGGCCGGGCTGGTCTGGCTCGCGGCGGGCGAGCGCGACGAGGCGCGCGCCCCTGCGCCGCGGCGCCTGCGCGCGACGGCCGCCCTCCTGCCGGTGTTGGTGCTGGCGCAGATCTTCCTCGGCGGCCTCGTGGCCGGCTCTCATGCGGGGCTGGTCCACAACACCTGGCCCGACATGGACGGGAGCCTCGTCCCGCCCCTGGACGACCTGTTCTCCGTCAGGCCCTGGATCGAGAACTTCGTCGACAACACCACCCTGGTCCAGTTCAACCACCGGCTCACGGCCTACCTCCTCCTCGCCGTGGCCCTGCTCCACGCCCTCGACGCCCGCATCGTTCAGGGCGGGGCGGGCGCATCGCGCCGTGCCGCGGGGATCGCGGGGCTCGTCCTCGCGCAGGCGGGGCTCGGCATCGCCACGCTCCTGCTGGCCGTGCCCCTCTGGGCGGCGCTGGCTCATCAGGTCTTCGCCATGGCCGTCCTGGTGATGGCCACCGTCCACGCCCGGCTCAGCCGCGGGCACGTCCGCACGAGGCGGGTCGGTGTCCCGGAGGCCGCCGCCTTCGGCTTCGAGGGGCTGGCGAAGGGGCGCGCATGAGCCTGTTTGCCGTGCAACAGTCTTGCTGCGCGGCACAAATCTTCACCATCCGGCCGGAACGATGGGGATAGCCTGTGTGTGCGCAGTTTTTACGGGGAACGTCTTGAAGGGTTGAAGAATTAGCCTGCACGTGTTGCAGGAGGCGGCGATGTTCGTGGCCGATGACGGAAGACCCCTGGCTCTGACCTGGCACTACACGCCGCGAAGATCTCCCGCGGCGTGTAGTGCCAGG
>NZ_BPRB01000034.1 GCF_022179685.1 Methylobacterium trifolii | reverse complement strand
CAAGACAACGCATTCCCTCAGCACAATCGCCCGACAGGCGGACAAAGCCCAAAGGCCCAACACCTTGGCGCGGGGTGGAGCAGCCCGGTAGCTCGTCAGGCTCATAACCTGAAGGTCACAGGTTCAAATCCTGTCCCCGCAACCAAAATAAACGAAACACAATCAGCCGGTTCGCACACATGCGAGCCGGCTTTTTCGTGCCGCGACACACGCGATGCGGATTGCTCACAGTCATTCCAACCGATTCCCAAGCGCTTACGGAGATTTCGCCGCCTTCGTGCCATGGGGGACCAGTGTGGTATATGAAAGCCCCCAAAACGGAAGGTGCGGCGGCCGGTCCAGGATAAGGGCCGCGGTTCCTCCAGTCAGTATCGACTGTCGTAGACTTGGCCCGTCGTGCAGATCGCAGGCACCGCTGAGCGCCCCTCATCGACAGAGGCGGTGTCAGCGTTTTCCGTCAGGCGCTGACCGTTCGCCATTTGAGCGGCAAACGGTAAAATTCGCGCCGTCCCCGCGCAAGAACATGCATCAGGGATAGGGGAAACGGCGGCAATCTCGATAGGGATGTTGGACGAAGCATACGCCGTGCGGCTCTCGCAAACCTGCCGGTCGGGCGAACACCTTACTCTGAGAGCGCGAGGTCTCCCGGCACACCCAACGGCGTATAGACAGCCGGCCCTCGGCCTGCCGCGCTTCGCGTTCGTGCGCCCATGACCAACGTCGATTTCCGCGCGTAGCCACGCGCTAGAAACGGCGCGGACCTCTGAGATCGCCACCAGCGACATCATCGCCGATGGCGAACGGTCTTGCGCTTCGACTTGCCAAGCGTGGGCAGAAGCCGTCCGGTCGTAGGCAGGGGTGGGACGCGATCACGCCCGTTTGCAGCCAACCTTCGCCGTGATCGACGCGCAAGGCGCGCTCGCCTCAACGGTTCGAGACCAATCGCATGGTTCGTACAGAGAACTTACCGGAGGCTGCGGGGAAATCCGGCGCAGGCCACAGCCGACGCCTCGGATCTTCGATTGTTACGAAGGTGTTACATACGCCGGGCGGCTGAACGATATCCAATCATTCGTAGCGGACCAGCCTTGATGAGTCATCCTCATCAAGGCTGGGTGTGTCTTCGCTTCCTGCGCGATAGATGGATGGTTTTCTTGACCTATGCCGGCCGTCTCGGACGGCAAGCATAGGTTCTCAGCAAAAGCCGTCCGAAACGACGGTCGGCAGGCTCAGGAGCATCCCGTCGTCGAGCCGCACGTATCGCATTTCAGGCACGTCCCGTTCCGGACCATGGTGAAGTTGGCGCATTCCGGGCAGGCTTCGCCGACGTAGCCCTTCATCTTCGCCTCGGCCCGCCGATCGGCGACGCTGCGCTCGGACCGGCCGAAGGGGAGCGTCTCGGCGATCGTCTCCGCATGGCCCGCTGGGGCCGGCTCCGCCTTCAGGGCCGTCGCGCCGCGCATCGCGTGGACGACGCCCCCGGCCGGGGCCGTGTGACCGGTGGCAGGTGCGCCGACGCCGACCGTGGCGCCGGAGGGCCCGCCATGGACAAGGGTCAGCCGGTCGGGCGAACCGCGCAGCAGGCCGCGGGAGACGACGCTGGAGGCGGCAGGGCCCGGCTTGCCGGGTTCGCGGGTGGTGTCGGTCTCGCCGCCGCCGATCACCGTGCCGCCGATCTCGGCCGGGTTGACGTGGGCGAGGTCCGCGCGGCCGAGATAGGACACGGCGAGCTCCCGGAAGACGTAGTCGAGGAGCGAGGTCGCGTTCTTGATCGCGTCGTTGCCCTGCACGAAGCCCGCCGGCTCGAAGCGGGTGAAGGTGAAGGCCTCGACGTACTCCTCCAGGGGCACGCCGTACTGGAGGCCCAGCGAAATCGCGATGGCGAAGTTGTTCATCAGGCTCCGGAAGGTCGCGCCCTCCTTGTGCATGTCGATGAAGATCTCGCCGAGGCGCCCGTCGTCGTATTCGCCGGTGCGCAGGTAGACCTTGTGCCCGCCGACCACCGCCTTCTGGGTGTAGCCCTTGCGCCGGTGGGGCATCTTCTCCCGCGAGCGGATGCGCTCGACGCGCTCCACCACCCGCTCGACGATCTTCTCGGCGAGCTGCGCCGCTCTTGCCGCAGCCGGGGCCTGGATCATCGCCTCGACCGCGTCTTCGGCCTCGTCATCGTCGTCGGCGATGAGGGAGGCGTTCAGCGGCTGGGACAGCTTGGAACCGTCGCGGTAGAGGGCGTTGGCCTTGAGCGCCAAGGTCCAGGACAGCTTGTAGGCCGCCTTGCAATCCTCGACGGTCGCGTCGTTGGGCATGTTGATGGTCTTGGAGATCGCCCCCGAGATGAAGGGCTGGGCGGCCGCCATCATCCGGATGTGGCTGTCCACCGAGAGGTAGCGCTTGCCCGTGCGCCCGCAGGGGTTGGCGCAATCGAACACCGCGTAGTGCTCGGGGCGGAGATACGGCGCGCCCTCCAGGGTCATCGCCCCGCAGATGTGGGTGTTGGCGGCCTCCACGTCCTTCCGCGAGAAGCCGAGGAAGGGCAGCAGCTCGAAGGTCGGGTCGCCGAGCCTGTCGGCCGGCACCTTGAGGGTGTCGGTGAGGAAGGCGTCGCCCAGCGTCCAGCGGTTGAACACGAACTTGATGTCGAAGGCCGATTTCAGCCCCGCCTCGATCGCCGCGATCTTGTCGTCGGAAAAGCCCTTGGCGCGCAGGGAGCCGGGGTTGATGGCGGGCGCCTGCCCCATCGAGCCGTGACCCACCGCGTAGGCCTCGATCTCGGCGATCTCGGATTCGCGGTAGCCCAGCGCGCGGAGCGCATCGGGGGCCGCCTGGTTGATGATCTTGAAGTAGCCGCCGCCGGCCAGCTTCTTGAACTTCACCAGGGCGAAGTCGGGCTCGATGCCGGTGGTGTCGCAATCCATCACCAGGCCGATCGTGCCGGTGGGCGCGATCACCGTGGCCTGGGCGTTGCGGAACCCGTGCTCCTCGCCGAGCGCGAGCGCCCGGTCCCAGGCGGCCTTGGCGCGGGCGCCGAGGTCACCCTGCGGGATGTTGGCCAGATCCAGCGGTACCGGGGCGATGCTGAGGAACTCGTAGCCCTCCGCCTCGCCGTGCGCGGCGCGGCGATGGTTGCGGATCACCTTGAGCATGGCGTCCGCGTTCTCGGCGTAGTCCGGGAAAGGCCCGAGTTCGGCGGCCATCTCGGCGGAGGTCGCGTAGGCGACGCCCGTCATGATCGCGGTGAGGCTGCCGGCCAGCGCCCGGCCCTCATGCGAGTCGTAGGGAAGGCCCATGGTCATCAGCAGGCCGCCGATGTTGGCGTAGCCGAGGCCCAGCGTCCGGTAGCGGTAGGACAGCTCCGCGATCTCACGCGAGGGGAACTGCGCCATCATCACCGAGATTTCGAGCACCACCGTCCAGAGGCGGTTGAGGTGCTCGAAGGCCTCGACGTCGAAGCGCTTGGTCTGCCGGTCGTACATCGTCAGCAGGTTGGCCGAGGCCAGGTTGCAGGCGGTGTCGTCGAGGAACATGTATTCGGAGCACGGGTTCGAGGCCCGGATCCGCCCGCCCGCCGGGCAGGTGTGCCAGTCGTTCATCGTCGTGTTGAAGTGCAGGCCCGGATCGGCCGACTGCCACGCCGCCTCGCCGATTTTTTCCCACAGATCACGCGCCGGGATCGTCTTGGCGGTCTTGCCGGTGACGCGGGCCTTGAGCTCCCAATCCTTGCCCGCCTCGACCGCCCGCAAAAAATCATCCGTCAAGGACACGGAGTTGTTGGAGTTCTGGCCGGCCACCGTGAGGTAGGCCTCCGAATCCCAGTCGGTGTCGTAGACGGGGAACTCGATCTTGGTGAAACCCTGACGCGCGAATTGCACGACGCGCTTGGTATAGGCATCCGGCACCATCGCCTTGCGGGCGGCCTTGATCTCGCGCTTGAGGGCCGGGTTGCGCTCGGGGTCGAAGCAGGCGTCGCCCGGCGCCTCGCACTGGGTGCAGGCCTTCATCACCGCGGTAAGGTGCTTGGAGACGACCTTGGAGCCGGTGACGAGGGCGGCGACCTTCTGCTCCTCCTTCACCTTCCAGTCGATGAAACTCTCGATGTCGGGATGGTCGATGTCGACGATGACCATCTTGGCCGCGCGGCGCGTGGTGCCGCCGGACTTGATCGCGCCCGCCGCCCGGTCGCCGATCTTGAGGAAGCTCATCAGCCCCGACGACTTGCCGCCGCCGCCGAGCTTTTCGTTCTCGCCGCGCAGGAGCGAGAAGTTGGAGCCGGTGCCGGAGCCGTACTTGAACAGGCGGGCCTCGCGCACCCACAGGTCCATGATGCCGCCCTCGTTGACGAGGTCGTCCTGGACGGACTGGATGAAGCAGGCGTGCGGCTGCGGGTGCTCGTAGGCCGTGGCCGACTTGGTCAACGCGCCGGTGCGGTAGTCGACGTAGTAGTGGCCCTGGCTCGGGCCATCGATGCCGTAGGCCCAATGCAGGCCGGTGTTGAACCATTGCGGCGAGTTCGGCGCCACCATCTGCCGGGCGAGCATGAAGCGCAGCTCGTCGAGGAAGGCGGAGGCATCCTCCTCGCTGGTGAAGTAGCCGCCCTTCCAGCCCCAATAGGTCCAGCAGCCCGCCAGGCGATCGAACACCTGCGTCGCCGAGATCTCGGAGCCGCCGCGCTCGTCTTCGGGAAGCTCGGCCAACGCCGCATCGTCGGCCACCGAGCGCCACAGGAACGAGGGAACGTCGTTCTCCTCGACCCGCTTCAGGCGGGCAGGCACGCCGGCCTTGCGAAAGTACTTCTGGGCCAGCACGTCGCTGGCGACCTGGCTCCAGCCCTCGGGCACGTCGATGCCGTCGAGCCGGAACACCACCGAGCCGTCGGGGTTGCGGATCTCGCTCAGGGTCTTGCGGAAGGGGATGGCCGCGTAGGGAGAGGAACCGGCCGTGGTGTAACGACGCTCGAACCGCATGAAACACACCTCTTCCACGAGACACGGCGTCCCGGCCCGCGGCGATGCGCGGGGGTTGATCCCTGAGACGGGAGCCGAATTCCGGATCGCACACAGACGCGGCCCGGACCGGCGGACATGACGATGAAGGCTGGACGAGCGCCCGGATCGACCGGATCGGCGCTCCCGAACCACGACACGGACATTAACGCCTGGGCGGCCCTCACGTCAACAAGTGGTGTGCGCCGGCTATGTTCCCCGCTAGATGTTGTGTCGGCGGGCAGAAGCCTGTGGATATCTCCGGCGTCCGCGTAAGTGCTCTTTCGGCCTTCCGGAATCCCACTGGGAAAATTTCGGATCCACACCCGCGGCCGGCCCGCGCGCCGTCCTACGGCCCCACCGGTGCGACAAGTCCACGCTGGCGTGGCGCGTGGGCGACAGTCCGGGGTTTCGGCTGGACTCGCGCGCCCGCGCTCAGCATAACCGCCCTGCGCTGCCCATCGTCCGGGCCGCGTTCCGGTCTCGGGGACGGCGATGGCTCTCAAGGACACGCTTCTGCGCATCTTCACCTGGTGGAACGGGCAGACGATGTCGCTCGCGCTCTACACCGCGCGCAGCGGCACCTTCGTCGGCAGCGACGATTTCGGGAACAAGTACTACCGGGCGCAAGGCCCTCTGATCGACCGCTCGGTCGGCCCGGAGCGGCGTTGGGTGGTCTATAACGGCTACGCGGACGCCTCGAAGGTGCCCCCCGGCTGGCGCGGCTGGCTCTGCCACAACGGCGACGTGGCGCCGAGCGAGGAGGACTACACCCCCCGCGCCTGGCAGAAGCCCCACCTCGAGAACCAGACCGGCTCGCCGGACGCCTACCGCCCCAAGGGCTCGCAGCTCTCCTGGGGCGCACGCCCCGCCGCCACCGGCGACTACGTGCCGTGGAACCCGGGCGACTGAGCGGGCTTCGCAAAAGTGCCCCGCGGTTTTGCGATCGAAGCCCGCGACAAACCAAGACACTGAGGCAGGCTCCCGTTGGCCTGCCGACGCGAGCCCGCTCAGGCGACGCCCTTTTTCCACCACCGTTCGGGTGTTGAAGGCCGGACGCGCCGGCGCGGAAGGATCGTGCCGCATGGTCGGGCGAGCGGATCACCGCCGCGCCAGTCGAGAGGGCCGAGCCTTGAGCCGCATCACCGCACGCGTCCTGCGCACCCTCTCGCTGGCCGCCCTCGCCGTGTGCGCCGTGCCGGCCCAGGCCGACAAAATCAAGAACCCGACCGCGGTGTTCTCCGGCCTCGACAAGATCACCGGCCGCATCGTCTCCTTCGAGGTGGCGGTGGACGAGACGGTGCAGTTCGGCGCCCTCCAGCTGACGCCCCGCGTCTGCTATACGCGGCCGCCCACCGAGAGCGCCAAGACCACGGCCTTCCTCGAGGTCGACGAGGTGACGCTGGAGAACAAGTACCGGCGCATCTTCACGGGCTGGATGTTCGCCGCGAGCCCCGGCCTCCACGCCATCGAGCACCCGATCTACGATGTCTGGCTGGTCGATTGTAAGGGTGGCAGCGACGTGATCGCCGAGGCGAAGGAGCAGGAGGACATCCCCGCGCTCGCCGCCAAGCCGGAACGGCCCAAGCGCGGCCAGAAGGACCAGACCAAGACCGCCCAGCAGCTCAACGCGTCCGGGCAGGTCGACGTGGAGGCGCCCCGCGGCGTGCCGGTCCAGCCCCGCCAGAAGCCCTCGCGAAAGTTCTTCCCGTCGAACGAGGGCCCGGCCCCGGCCCCGCCGCCCCAGCAGCAGCCGCAATCGATCTTCGACGCGATCTTCCGCTGACCGCCTGAGCCGGCCGCCGTCCGGACTTACGCCGCGTCCGCCCCCGGCCCGAGGGCGGCCAGCACCTGCGCGCCGCGGACGCTGCCGTCGCGCGGCCAGGCGTTCCAGTCCGCATCGTGCGCGAGCGCGTCCGAGAGCCGGCGCTTGTAGACGTGCCGCGGCAGTTCCTCCGCCCCGAACTGCGCCAGGTGCTCCGTCACGAACTGGGTGTCGGCGAGGCGGTAGCGGCCGGCGCGCAGGCGGCCCATCAGGTGGACCAGGGCGACCTTCGAGGCGTCGCGCACCTCGTGGAACATGCTCTCCCCGAAGAAGGCGGACCCCAGCGACACCCCGTAGAGCCCGCCGGCGAGGCGGCCGTCCGCGTAGACCTCGACGGTGTGGGCATGGCCCCGGTCGAACAGGGCGCCGTAGAGTTCGCGGATGCGGGCGTTGATCCAGGTGCGCTCGCTGTCGCGGCGCGGCGCGGCGCAGCCGGCGATCACGGCGTCGAAGTCGGTGTCGGAGCGGACCTCGAACAGGTCGGCGCGCACCGTCCTGGCGAGGCGTTTCGGGATGCGGAAATCGTCGAGCGGCAGCACCCCGCGGGCGCGAGGCTCGACCCAGTAGAGGGTCGGGTCGCTCGCATCCTCGGCCATCGGAAAGATGCCCGCGGCGTAGGCCTTGAGCAGGATCTCCGGGGTGATCTCCACGCGGGCGCCGTCGTGCATGAGGGTGAGTCTGCCGCGCGCGGGGCCGGAACGCCAGTGCGCCGGCCCGACGAAGTGCACCTCACGAAACGCCCGATCCTCGGGAGCCCTCCCTCTGGCTGCGACGCAGCAGCGGGAGTCTCGTGAGAAACACGAAAAAAAGGCCGACCCCGTGAAGGGCCGGCCGCGATGCCTGTGGTTCGTCCGGTCCGTGCCGAGATCAGCGGGCGGGACCACCGGAGGTCGTGCCGGCGTTCGGCACCGGCTTGTTGGTCTGGTCCGCGTTGCCGCCCTTGGCCGAATCGACCGCACCCGCGCCCGGCGACATGCCCATCTCGCCGGCGGGCCGGGAGACGCTGCCTGTGGACATCGACCCGCCGGCGCCGGGCGGCGTGTCGATGGGACCACCGGTCGTCTGGCCGGCCTGAGGAACGGCGCGCGAGGGCTGGCCGACGTTGCCTGCATCCTGGGCGAGGACGGGAGATGCGGTCAACAGGGCACCTGCGACCATGAGAGCGGCATAGCGCATGAGATCGTTCCTGATTGTGGGGGTTGGAGAGAAAACGGACCTGCGCGGCATCCGTTCCCAGGTTGGTCCCTCGATCCCGTCAGGCCGCTTCCCTCAACCGTCGAATCCGCCCGATTCCAAAAACCCTTCGAGCCAGTGGATGTCGTAGGCGCCGTTCTGCACGTCGGCGTTGCGCACCAGCGTCCGGAACAGGGGCAGGGTGGTGTCGACGCCGTCGATGACGAACTCGTCCAGCGCCCGGCGCAGGCGCATCAGGCACTCGTTTCGGGTGCGGCCGTGCACGATCAGCTTGCCGATGAGCGAGTCGTAGTTGGGGGGGATGCGGTAGCCCTGGAAGGCGGCGGAATCGACGCGCACGCCCAGGCCCCCCGGCGGGTGGAAATAGGTGATCAGGCCGGGCGAGGGCCGGAAGGTCGCCGGGTGCTCGGCGTTGATCCGGCACTCGATGGCGTGGCCCTCGACCTTGATCTCGTCCTGCGTGACCGAGAGCGGGCCGCCGGCCGCCACCCGGATCTGCTCGATCACCAGGTCGATGCCGGTGATCATCTCGGTCACCGGATGCTCCACCTGGATGCGGGTGTTCATCTCGATGAAGTAGAAGCGCCCGTCCTCATAGAGGAACTCGACGGTGCCGGCGCCGAGATAGCCGAGTTCCTTCATGGCGTCGGCGCAGATGCCGCCGATCTCGGCCCGCATCGCCGCGTTGAGGGCCGGCGAGCCGCCTTCCTCCCAGACCTTCTGGTGGCGGCGCTGGAGCGAGCAGTCGCGTTCGGCCAGATGGACCGCGCCGCCCTTGCCGTCGCCCAAGACCTGCACCTCGATGTGGCGCGGGTTCGTGAGGTATTTCTCGAGATAGACCGCGTCGTCCCCGAAGGCCGCCTTGGCCTCGGTGCGGGCCATGCCGAGCGCCTGCTCCAGTTCGGATTCCGAGCGCGCCACCTTCATGCCGCGCCCGCCGCCGCCGGAGGCGGCCTTCACCAGCACCGGGTAGCCGATCTCGGCCGCGACCCGCTTGGCCTCGTCCATGTCCTCGATGCCGCCCTCGGAACCGGGCACGCAGGGGATGCCGAGGCGCTTGGCCGTGCGCTTGGCCTCGATCTTGTCGCCCATGGTCCGGATGTGCTCGGCCTTGGGGCCGATGAAGCCGATCTCGTGGTGGCCCAGCACCTCGGCGAACCGCGCGTTCTCGGAGAGGAAGCCGTAGCCCGGATGGACCGCGTCCGCCCCGGTGATCTCGCAGGCGGCGATGATCGAGGGGATGTTGAGGTAGCTGTCGCGGGCCGCGGGCGGGCCGATGCAGACGCTCTCGTCGGCCAGACGCACGTGCATGGCGTCGGCGTCGGCCGTGGAGTGCACCGCGACCGTGGCGATGCCCAATTCCTTGGCCGCCCGCAGGATGCGCAGGGCGATCTCGCCGCGGTTGGCGATCAGAATCTTGTCGAACATGACCTACTCGATCGCCAGGAGGGCTTCGCCGAACTCGACCGGCTGGCCGTCCTCGACGAAGATCGCGGTCACCGTGCCGGCACGCGGCGCCACGATCTCGTTGAAGGTCTTCATCGCCTCGATCAGCAGCAGCTTTTCGCCGGCCGCCACCGTCGCACCGACCTCGACAAACGCCTTGGCGTCCGGGGACGGGCGCAGGTAGGCGGTGCCGACCATCGGCGAGGGCACGGCGCCCGGATGCGCGCGGCCGCGCTCGGGGGCGGGCCCCGGCCCCGGCGCCGCGACCGGCGCGGCCACAGCCGCCACGGGGGCGGGGGCCGCCACCTGCACGGCGACCGGTTCGAGGCGGCGCACGACGCGGATGCGCAAATCCCCCTTCTCAACCTCGATCTCGGACAGGCCGGTCTCGGTGACGAGGTTGGCGAGTTCGCGGACGAGTTCGGGGTCGATGGTATCGTGCTTGGACATCGGGGCCTGTCTTCTCAAGGCTGCGTCGTGTCGGATCGGCCGGCCATCAGGCGCGCCAGCGCGTCGAGGCCGAGGCTGTAGCTCATCGGGCCGAAGCCGCAGATCACCCCGGCGCAGACGGGGGCGATGAGCGAGACATGGCGAAACGCCTCGCGGGCGTGAACGTTCGAGAGATGCACCTCGACCGCCAGCGCCCCGCTGCCGGCGATGGCATCGCGCAGCGCGACCGAGGTGTGGGTGTAGGCGGCCGCGTTGATCAGCACGCCGGCGCCCGCGAGTCCCGCCTCCTGCACGAAGCCGACGAGTTCGCCCTCCGCGTTCGTCTGCCGGAAAGTCAGGTCGATGCCGAGCCGTCCGGCCTGGGCGCGCAGGTCTCGCTCGATGTCGGCGAGCGTCGCGCTTCCGTAGATGCCGGGCTCCCGGCGGCCGAGGAGGTTGAGGTTCGGCCCGTTGAGGACGTGGATCGCGGTCATGGCACCGTGCGGGCGGACGCGCCCGGGCCGAGGGGCCGGACGCGCAAGGGGCCGGTCTTAGACGAAGGCCGCCGGCTGCGACAAGGCCGCGCGCCACGGCGCGGCGACGATCCGGTCCAGGGTGCGCTCAGCAGGAGGCGTGCCCACACTGGCGCACGTCGGCGATGGTCTTGCGGATCGGGTCGACCCCGACCGCGCCGGGGATGATCTCGTCGCCGATGACGAAGGCGGGGGTGCCCGAGAGGCCGAGCTTGTCGCCCAGGCCCCGGTTCTCGGCGAGCGCCGCCTTCACCTCGGGACCCTGCGCGTCCTTCTGAAGCCTGACGATGTCGAGGCCCATCTCCTTGGCGACCTGGACCGCCTTGGCGGCGTTCACGCGGCCCTTCGATTCGAGGAGCTTCTGGTGGAACTCGAACACCTTGTCGCCCTTGAGCTGCTGCTTGGCGGCCACCGCCATCTGGCTCGCCTCGACGGATTCCGGGCCGAGGACGGGGAAGTCCTTGATCACCACGCGCAGCTTCGGATCGCCCTTGATCAGCGCCTGCACGTCGGTGAGCGCCTTGCGGCAATAGCCGCAATTGTAGTCGAAGAACTCGACCATCGTGATGTCGCCGGCGGGGTTGCCCGCGACCACGTCGTGCGGGCTGTTCATCAGCGCGGCCTGCGATTCCTTCAGGGCCGCGGCCTGGGCGAGGCGCTGCGTCTCCAGCTGGCGCTTCTCGCCCTCGGCGATCGCCTCCTGCAGAACCTCCGGGTTCTTGATCAGGTACTCCTTGACGATGCTCTCGATGGCCTGCCGCTGCACGTCCGTGAAGGGCGCTGGCGCGGTCTGCGCGACGGCCGCGGTCGAAAGCCCCAGCGCGAGCGCGAGGATCGGGAGGGAGCGGTGCAGGGGCATCTGTCCTCGCTGAACGGGCGCGGCGCGCCGGTGTGGCGTTTGGGCAATAGCGACGGGGTTAGGCGTTTTCGCGGCGCCGGGTCAAATCACGTCCCGCACGATCGATCCTTGTATAAGCCCGTATAAGCCCGCCCCGGTGCCTCGCCCATGATCGATCCCGTCCGCGCCTTCAGCTTGCGCCCGCGCCTCCTCGGGGCGATCGGGGTCGCCCTCGCCGTGGGGCTGCTGCTGCCGAGCCCGGCCCTGGGGACGCGCCTGCTCGCGGGCTGGTGCGCCGGGGTGATCGTCTACGCGGGCCTGATCGTCGCCCAGGCGAGCGGCCAGTCGCGCGACGCCCTGCGCCGGGAGGCTGCCCGCCTCGACGACAGCGCCGGGGTGATCTCGGTCTTCGCCCTGCTCGCGGCGGCCGCGAGCTTCGGTGCGGTGGCGGTCCTGGTCCTCGGCGGGAAGGCTGCTGGTTCCACCCGAACCTACGACCTCGCGCTTGCCGCGCTCACGGTGCTCTGCGCCTGGGTGTTCGTGCAGATCGTCTTCACCGTCCACTACGCCCACGTCTATTACGGCGGTGACGCGGAGGGCGAGGGCCGCGGCGGCCTCGACTTCCACGGCGAGCCCGAGCCCGACTTCTGGGACTTCCTGTACTTCACCGTCACCATCGGCGCGGCGGCGGCGACCTCCGACACCAACCTCACCAGCAAGCGGATGCGCCGCATCGCCACGGTGCAGACCGTCTACGCCTATTTCTTCAACACCGGCGTGCTGGCGCTGGCCGTCAACATGGCGGCCGGCTTCGTGCCGCATTGAGGTCGGTGCCGGTTGAGGCGCCGGGGCGATGGGGCTACCCCGGCAGGCTCCCGCCGCATGAGGCGATCCGATGATCCCCACGTCCCGCCGCGTCGCCGCCGTCGCCCCCTTCCTCGCCATGGACGTGATGACGGCCGCCGCCGCCAGGGAGCGCCGCGGCGAGGGCGTGGTGCACATGGAGGTGGGCCAGCCCTCGGCGCCCGCCCCGCGCCCGGTGATCGAGGCGGCGCGCGTCGCCCTGGAGCGCGGGCGCGTGCCCTACACCGAGGCGCTCGGCCTGCCGGCCTTGCGCGAGCGCATCGCGCGGGACTACCGGACGCGCTACGGCGTCGCGGTCGCGCCCGAGCGCGTGGTGGTGACGACCGGCTCCTCGGCGGGCTTCATCCTCGCCTTCCTGAGCCTGTTCGATGCGGGCGCCCGGGTCGGCGTGCCCCAGCCGGGCTATCCGGCCTATCGCAGCATCCTGGCGGCCCTGGACCTCGTGCCCGCGCCGATGGTGCTGCGCCCCGAGGACCGCTTCGCCCCGACCGCCGCGCTGCTGCGGGCGACGCACGCGGCCGAGCCTCTCTCGGGGGTGCTGGTGATGAGCCCGGCCAATCCCTCCGGCACGGTCATCGTCCCCGAGGCCCTGCGCGACCTCTGCGCGGCTGCCCGCAGC
The DNA here is from genome assembly GCF_022179685.1 of Methylobacterium trifolii. GTDB lineage: Bacteria > Pseudomonadota > Alphaproteobacteria > Rhizobiales > Beijerinckiaceae > Methylobacterium > Methylobacterium trifolii. The sequence continues at coordinate 16,987 of NZ_BPRB01000034.1, read as the reverse complement.
CTCGGCCTGCCCTTCATCTCCGACGAGATCTACCACGGGCTCGGTTACGGCGTGCCCACGGCCTGCGCCCTGCAGTTCGACCCGGACGCGGTCGTGATCAACTCGTTCTCGAAGTACCATTGCATGACCGGCTGGCGCATCGGCTGGATGGTGGTGCCCGAGGTTTTGGTGCGCCCGGTGGAGCGGCTGGCCCAGAACCTCTACATCTCCGCGCCCTACCTCTCGCAGATCGGGGCGCTTGCCGCCTTCGACGCGCAGGAGGAACTCGACGCGGTGCGCGACGGCTACGCCCGCAACCGCGCCATCCTGCTGGACGCCTTCCCCGGCCTCGGCCTCGGGCGCACGCACCCGGTGGACGGTGCCTTCTACCTCTACGCGGACGTCGCCGACCTCACCAACGACGCCTCCGCCTTCTGCCGCCGGATGCTCGACGAGGCCGGCGTCGCGGCGACCCCCGGCCTCGACTTCGACCGGACGGACGGCGCCCACCACGTCCGCTTCTCCTTCGCCGGCTCGGAGGCCGACTGCATCGAGGCTGTGGCGCGCCTGAGGGGCTGGCTGCGCTGAGACGCCGCCGCGTTCAGAGGCGCCGGAGCCTGGCGCCCCGGATCATCAGCGCGACCGCCACGTCCGCCAGTGCCGCGACCTGCCTGTCCGGGCCGGTGCCCCCCGCCTTGCGCGGCCGCCGCGTCCGCGGCACGGGCAGGATGTGGACGAACAGCACGGGGCAGGGGGCGGCCAGCGCCGCGAAGTAGCTGGCGTTGCACAGGTAGCGCCCGGCATCGTTAGAGGGGAGCACGGAGAGGCCGTGGCGCCTGAGGATCGCAAGGGCTTGCCGCGCCATCGTGCTCCGCCGCGCGGGCGGGCCGCCGGGATCGAGGGCCAACCGCGCCGCCGGCCGTCCCGAGGCGTCCGGATAGAGCAGGCTCCCCCGGTTGCGCGCCAGCCCCTCGACCCGCATCCGCCGGGCGCGGGAGGCCACGCCGAACATCAGGACCGCGCCCGGCCCCTCGGCCAGGGCCGGCATCAGGTCGGCGGGGATGGCGGCATAGGCGGTGGGCAGCACCAGCACCCGCGGGGGCCGGCCGAGGCCGAGCCGCAGGCGGACCGAGGTGCCCAGGCATCGGGCGAGGCGCGCGCTCGGGTTGTCCGGCATGCCCGGAAACGGGCCGAAGCCGGTGACCAGGAGGTGGCCGCTCAAAGGCCGATCAGCTCGGCGATGGCCGCGGCCCCCGCGGCCGGCGAGGATTCACCCCGCGCCACCCCGGCCTCGGCCTCGGCGGTCTGCCGGCGCACCTCCGGCGAGCCGACGAGGCGCTGGTGCAGGCGTTCGTGCACCAGGGCCCACATCCACTTCACGTCCTGCTCGCGGCGTTTCCTGGCGATCTCGCCCGTGGCGGTGAGCTTGCCCCGGTGATCCACGATCCGCTCCCACAGCGCGTCCAGGCGCAGGTTGTGGAAGCCGGAGATCGTCACCACCGGCGGGGTCCAGGTGGCCGAGGCCGGCGTCAGGATGTGGAGCGCCGCGCGGTATTCGCCGGCCGCGGCGTTGGCCCGCCTCTCCGCCTCTCCGTCGTCGGCCTTGTTGACCGCGATCATGTCGGCGAGTTCCAGGATGCCCTTCTTGATGCCCTGCAACTCGTCGCCGGCCCCGGGCAGCATCAGCACCAGGAAGAAGTCGGTCAGGTCGGCCACCGCCGTCTCGGATTGGCCGACCCCCACCGTCTCCACCAGGATCACGTCGAAGCCCGCCGCCTCGCACAGCAGCATGGTCTCGCGGGTCTTGGCCGCCACGCCCCCCAGCGTCCCCGAGGAGGGCGAGGGCCGGATGAAGGCGGCCGGATCGTGGGCGAGCCGCGCCATCCGGGTCTTGTCGCCCAGGATCGAGCCGCCGGTGCGGGAGGAGGACGGGTCGACGGCGAGCACGGCGACCTTGTGGCCGGAAGCGGTCAGGTTCGAGCCGAGGGCGTCGATCGTGGTCGACTTGCCGACGCCGGGTACCCCCGTGATCCCGACCCGGATCGCCCGGCCGGTCTCCGGCAGCACCGCGTCGATCAGGTCGCGGGCGAGCGCCCGGTGGTCGGCCCGCTTCGATTCCGCCAGGGTGATCGCGCGGGCCAGCGCCGCCCGGTCACCGGACAGGAGGCGGGTCCGGAGGGTTTCGAGATCGATGGGTGAGGTCGGCGCCATGGGCCCTTCATGCCGGGGCCGAGGGTCTTCGTCGAGAGGTCGGGCTCCGGATTGTGCCTCTCGCGCCACAACCCGGTCCCTGCCCGCTATCCACACGGGCTCCGGCCACGCTTGCGCCCCGCCATGGTCACGATCCTGCGCCACAGGCTAGGACATCGCGGCCGTGGCGCTCGCCCCGGCCTCACGTTGCGGGACCGATCCGGGATCATGCTGCGCCAGACCCAAACACGACGCTCCCTGGTCCGCCTCGGTGCCCTCGCGGGCGTCGCCGCCCTGGCGCCGTCGCTCGGCGGCTGCGTCGCCGACGGCCTCGCCACCGGCACGTTGGCCGAGAAGCAGTCGGCGCTGGACGTGATGCCGGTGCTACTGGTGGCCACAACCCGCAAGCCCGTCGGCAGCCCGCCCAAGGCGCCCTATTTCAGTTCCGAGCGCGGCCGAGGCCTGAGCTTTGCCGAGGTGCGCCTCTCGGTGCCCGACCGCTCGCTCATCGGAAAGGTCTCCTCCGTCGTCACCGGCGACTGGACCGTCGGCGCCGTGCCGAAGGTCGAGTCGGGGCCGGGCGCGGCCGACGCCTTCGCCCAGGCGGCGCTGGGGCGCGACGTGCTGATCTACGTCCACGGCTACCGGGAATCCTTCGAATCGGCTGCGGTGAGCGCGGCCCGGCTCTCGGACGGCATCCGCTTCCGCGGCGTCTCGGGCCTGTTCACTTGGCCGTCGGCCGCCGCGACCTTCGATTACGGCTACGACCGCGAGAGCGCGCTGTGGTCGCGCGATGCCTTCGAGGACCTGCTCAAGGCGCTGGCCGCCTCGCCCTCGGGCGGGCGCATCAACATCGTCGCCCATTCCATGGGCACGCTCCTGACCCTGGAGACCATCCGGATGCTGCGCGCCGAGGCCGGCGAGGCGGCGATGAACAAGATCGGCGCGGTGGTGCTGGCCGCCCCCGACATCGACTTCGACCTGTTCGCCAACAGCGTCACCCGCCTCGGCCCCGACCTGAACAAGATCACCGTGATCTCCTCCACCAACGACCGGGCACTGGAACTCTCCAGCACCATCGCCGGCGGCGTGGTGCGCGCGGGCGGGGCCGACCGGGAGCGCCTGGAGGCGCTGGGCGTGCGCGTGGCCGACGCGTCCGATTACGGCGGCGGCCTGATCAACCACGACCTCTTCCTCTCGAACCCGGAGGTCCAGGCCGTGGTCAAGCGCGCCATCTCTCGGGGCGGCGGGGGCGTCTAGCGCCCGAGACCCATCACGGCTGCGCCAGGCTCGGCGCCACCGGTTCGGGCATGAGCGCCGGGGTGCCGGCCGCGGAGCCGGCCGCGCCGGGAGGCGGCGTGGGCGGGGTGAAGCTGGTGACGTCGTCCATCACGAGCTGGTTCATCGCGCAGATGAAGGACGACAGCATGAAGCCGTCGTGCCGTGCCAGCGCCGTGTCGAAGGCCCGCATGTTCCAGAACGGGTCCCGTGCGCGGGTGATGGCGGCGATCCCGGCCAAGTTGAAGCCGTGCAGGAACTGGAGGGCGGGTGCGGCAGCGCCCGCATCGTCGCTCGCCCAGTACGTGCCGTGCCCGCCGTGATCGCGCTCTTCCTGCCGTGCGCGCGCGGTCGCGAGCCAGTCCTTCGCGACCGGGCAGGCGGCATCCGGGCCCACGACCTCCGCGTAATCGACCGGAATCTCCCGCTCCTGCCCAACGCCAACCGGCACGCGCCACTTCCGGGCCACGTTCGGCTCGCCTTTGGGCCGGCCGCGAAGCTCGTGCGTCGTTCCGAATGGACGGGTCGGGAAATAGTTCTGCGTGCCGCCCCCCTGTGCCGGACGTGATGGATCGAGGTGGCCGATCGTCCGCGTATCCTCCAGGTCGGTCCGCATGAAGGGCAGGACGCGGATGCCGCGGGCCGCAAGGGTGGCGAGCCATCCGAAGGTCTTCTGCTGCCAGGTGAGCGGGACGCTTCCCAGGCATTGGTCGTGCGGGTCACGGCCGGTCCCCAAGCGGACCAGTGAATCGGCGGCCGGGCGGAAATCGCCCTTGAAGGCCGGAAACAGGTCGTAGGTCGCCCAATCGTATTCGACGCCGTCGCGTACGAGGGCGCGGCTTTCCTTGTAGGTGTCGTCCGTACCGGCTTTCGGCGGCTTGCAATCCGTCTCGGTCCGGCCACCGGGCGGCCAGTCCAGGGCGGCGGTGACCGAGACCAGGACGGGCCGCTGCTCGGGACGGAAGAAGCGGTGGCCGGACGAATAGTCCGCCCCGCTCGCGCGCTCGGCGAAGCTCATCGGGATGCGCCGCCACAGCGCCCTCTGGACGTCGACCCATTTGGAGGCTTCCGCCGCCGGGTTGATCAGCACCACGAGGTCGCCGACGGAGGGGAGCATGTAGGTTCCCGGAGCATGGCTGGAGACCTTCTTGACGAGGTCGTCCTGCAGGGCGGTGGCCAGCATGTTGCCGCCCAGGGAATGGCCGAACACGATCATGCGGCTTGCGCCCTGCACGGGCAGGTCCTTCGGGGAGGGGAGGGACTTGTCGATCCGCAGGCGGTGCTCGATCGCCCGGAGAGCCGAGAGCGCGGCCGGTGCCACGGCCTCGCTCACCGGCTTGCGGTCGAACAGGGTCGGTAGGGCGGCCAGCGTCCCGAGCCACTCGCCGACCGTGCCGAGTTTGCGCTTCAGCCAGGTCTCGTCGGTGCGCGCGCCGCGCCAGCCGACATAGATCGCCGTCACGCGCGGCTTGTGCTCCGGATCGGCGGCGAAGCGATCCTCGATGAACCGGGCCGCGTGGGCCGCGTAATGCCGGAAGTCGCCCACGTTCGAGTCGCCGATGTCGGCGTTGTGGCGCCAGCCGTGGATGAAAACGAGGACGTAGTTGGGACGGGCCGGATCGAGATGGTCGAGCAGCGCCTGCAACTGGCTCCGGCCGCCCACCTGCTTGCGAACGGGGCCGTAACCCTCGTCCCGGCAACCCGCTTGGTCCGCCTTGCAGGATTCGCGCAGGACGAAGGGCTTGCCGTCCTCCTGCAACTCGATGAAGGCGAGGTCGTAGGCGAGGCGCCGTTCGCTTCCGTCCGAAGCCCGATAGCCCGGCAGCGCGTGGCGCTGGATGGAGCAGGACAGGCGAGGGCGTGCCCCGGGGCCCGCCATGTCGATGGCCGCCCACTCGTCGTTGCCGACCGCCCCCGTCCTCCCGCCCGCAGCCGGCCGGGCGAGGACGTCCCACCCGGCCTCCGCGTCCTGCCGGCAGTTTTCGGCCTGCGGATCGAGGGCCCGGTAGGGCACGGTGCGGGCCGAGGAGAACAGGATGTTGCCGATCGCGAGCACGACGACCGTGATCCCGACGAATCCCGCCACAAGATAGCCGGTACCCCGGAAGGTCCCGCGCACGACCCGGCGTATCCGCCGCGGCTTGCCCGGCATCAATGGAGGACGCGGTTGGGGTGCCTGACCGTTGCCCATGCCTGCGCCGCCTCCTCGGAACCGACGAATGAGGAGCACGAAACTGTCTATCGATCAATCTGAGATGCAATAAATCTGATAATCGCATCCTCAGGTACATCTATCCGGTTGCTCGCTGCGCGATGATCGGGTCAGCACGCGTCTACCTGTCGGCGAGAACAGGCCTCAGCCCATCCGCGTCACCATCGTCTGCGGCGGCAGGGGCTCCTCCGGGGGCTCGGCGGTGTCCACGTCGAGGTGGTCGATCACCGCCACCGCGTCGGCCCAGACCCGGAAGCCCACGAGGGGATTGGGGCCGAAGGTGTGGGTCAGCGGCACGTCGGCTGCGTCGCGTCCGTAGGCCACCATCACCCGGCCGATGCGTGGGGCGTTGTTGCGGGGGTCGAACACGTGCCAGCGCCCGCCGAGAAAGACCTCCATCCAGGCGGCGAAGTCGCCGGCCGGGTGCGGCTCCGGCTCGCCGATGAAACTGACGTAACCGGTGCAGTAGCGGGTGGGCACGTTGAGCGCCCGGCAGAAGGCGACGGCCAGGTGCGTGAAGTCCCGGCAGACCCCGCGCCCGCCCGCATAGGCGTCCAATGCCGTGCGGTCGCGGTGGGCGAACTCGTAGCCGAAGGCGATGTGGGCGTGGACGAAGTCGCACACCGCCTGCACCCGGCCCCAGCCGGGGGGCAGGTGCCCGAACAGCCGCCACGCCTCGTCCGCCAGCAGGTCGGATTCGCAGTACCGGCTCGGCAGCAGGTAGAGCATGGTCTCGGAGGGCAGGTCCTCGATGGCGTGCTGTTCGGCCTCGGGCACGGCCGGGTCGGGCCTGCCGTCGTCGGCGATCACCACGTCGGTCCCGATGGTGAAGGCGCCGGCCGGGGCGGTCAGGCGGCCGCATTGGTTGCCGAAGCTGTCGCGATAGGTCGCCACCGGCACGGGCGGGTCCGTCCTGATCGTGTCAGGGCCTTCGAGCGCTCCTGCGCGGGACGGATGCACGGTGAGCATCACCACCATCGGCACGGGATAGGGAAACGCATAGCGCATCTCGCAGCCGAGCCTGATCCGCATCCGGGGTGTTCCTTGTTCTCGTAGGGCGCGAGCGTGGCCGCCGCCGCGGATGCGGGGCGGGGCGGAACGGCCCGCTCCGGCCATGCAGGAGACGGACCGTGGGATTCGGGGTCGAGGGCGGGGTTGGCGGGCGTGGCGTTCACCCCTACAGCATCCGCGCGATGGGTTTGAGAGGGATGTCGGCCATGTTCACGCTCGAGATCGAAGGCACTGCCGTGGCGGTCATCAACGGCGACGAGGCGACCGCGCGCGACCTCTTCACCTGCGACGGCTTCAAGGAAGACATCCAGGCCATGACCAGCGAGGGCCGCCCGCTCTGGAACGGCACCTCCGAGCTGAAGATCCGCGCCGCCACCGAGGAGGAGATCGAGATCTTCGAGGACGCGCTGGCCGAAGACGACGGCGAGGGGGATTTCGAGGACGATCCCCGCCACTCCGAGGGCACGGATTCGAAGGACGAAGACGGCGACGAGGAGGACGAGGCCGACATCGTCTTCCTGCTGGACATCGACGAGGCCGACGCCCTCGACTCCTGACCTTTTCGCATCGGGCGTTCCGCGATCGGAGCGCCCGGCTTCAGTCCTTCGCGATCCAGGCCGCGACCCCCGCGGCCGAGCGGAAATCCTCCAGGGCGTGCACGCGGACGCCCGGCATCGCGGCCGATGCCATGGTGGCCAGCGCGTGGCCGGGGCCGAGTTCGACCACGTCCGTCGCGCCGAACTCCGCCACGCCCTCAAGACACGCGGCCCAGTCGATCGTGCTGGCGATCTGGCGAGAAAGCTTGTCCAGGCCGGCTGCCACATCGAACACAGCCGCCCCGTCGAGGCCGCTGAGGAGGCGGGGCGCGGGGCGTGGCGGCGTCTCCAGAGGGGTCCGGGCCAGCTGAGCGCGGAACCGCTCCGCGGCCCGTGCCAGCAGGGGCGTGTGCGAGGGCGTGTGTACCGGCAGCAGCACCGCGCGCTGGGCGCCCGCGGCGGTGGCGTCCCGGCAGAGGGCCTCCAGAGCCGGCGTCGCGCCGCCGACCACAACGCTGTCGGGCGCGTTCAGGATCGCGACGTGGCAGCCATGCGCCTGCGCCAACGCCGCGGCCCGTGCCTGGGGCAGGCCGCGTAGCCCCGCCAGTCCGTGGCCGGGGCCGGAGGCCGCGTCCATCGCCTCGGCGCGCGCGGCGGCGAGCTCCAGCACCGTGTCCACCGAAAACCGTCCGGCGCAGCCCCAGGCCGCGAGGTCGCCGATGCTGTAGCCGGCAACGATCATCCGCGCGGGCGCGGCCTCTGCGACGACGCTCCAGGCACTGAGCGCGGCGATGCAGCACAGGATCTGGCCGGTGCGGTTCTCGTGGAGGATGGGCCCGCCCGCCCGGACGAGGTCGCGCGGGTCGCGGCCGAGCAGGGGCGTGGCCGACGCAAAGACGCCTTGCGCCGCCGGATGCCCGGCCGTGAGTTCGAACATGCCGGGATGCTGAGCCCCCTGGCCCGAGCAGAGGAGCGCCAGGGTCACGGGCGGGGCTCCTCCAGGGCGTCCACGAACAGCGTCATCGCCAGCAGGTCGGCGGCCCCGCCGGGGCTGAGTCTGCGCGCGACGAAGGCGTGGTGGATCGCCTCGGCCTTCGCCCGCCAATCCGCCTGCCCGACACCGCCTTCCGCGACGAAGCCGGCCGCCGCCGCGCGGGCGAAGGCGTAGCCGTCCGCGCCGCCCCGATGCAGGAGGTTGGTGTCCTCCAGGGCGGCGATCAGGGCGAAGCAGGTCTCGACGCGCGCGGCCCCGGCATCGCCCGGACGCAGGCGCCGGCCCCGGTCGAGGGCTGGCAGCCCGGTCCCGTAGAGGGTGGCAAAGCCGGACGCTGCCTCCTCAGGGGCGCCGCCGATCCCGTGCCGGCGCCGGGCCTCGGCGCCGGGCGCGCGCAACAGCACCGGACCGTCCCGGATGTCGGCGGCGTAGCGTCCGCGGACCTGCGCGCCGAGGCATCCGGCCGGCCGCACCGTCGTATCTGTCGCCCCGGCCGCGGCGCAGAGCAGGCCGAGGCCGAAGATGGCGCCGCGATGGGTGTTCACGCCCCCCGTCGCCGCGCGCATGGCCTCCTCCGCCGCCATGCCGATGCGCCGGAGCCGGGGCATCGGCAGGCCGGCCGCCCCGGCCGCGGCGAGGTCCGCGAAGTACGGCTCCAGGGCGCGGGTGCTCGCCGCGAAGGTCGCCGCATCCATATCCGCGTGGCTGCCGCTGTCGATGCGGCTGACGAGGCCGGGCTTGGGATAGGTGTCGAGCTCATCCCGAAGGGCCCGCACCGCCTCCGCCGCGATCCGTTCGGGGCCGCTCCGGCGCTCCGGCGGGGCAGGGGAGGGGGAGGGACTGAATGCGGGCATGTCCTCGCGGGGGCCGTGGCTGCGCGTGGTCCGGGTCGCCCCTCTATCGGCGCCGGGCGCCGATGCGGCAACCGGGATGCCATGCCGGCTCGGCCCGCGGCGGACGCCCGGGCCGATCTGTCTCGCTCCCGTCATCCGGAGCGATCGCCGCCCGCCCGGGCCGTGCTACGCATCCGGCCAGCCGCGCCTGCGTGGTGGCGGCCGGCGAAGACCTGCTCCATGGGAGGAACAACGATGCGCAACGGTTCGTCGTCCCTGCGCGGGCCCCTGCTCGCCTGCATCCTCGCCGGGTTGATCGCCACCATGCCCGCCGAGGTCGCGACGGCCGCCGAGACGCCTGCCGGCCCCCTGACCATCGCGAGCCAGGGCAGCTTCTTCGTCGGCGGGCGCGAGACCCGCTCCGACACCCTCTCGACGCTGCCCGCCTACGCGCCTTCGGGCACCATCACGGTCGACCAGGTCTATGTCCGCTACCAGATCCCCGTGGACGCCAGGCGCCCCGCACTCACCCTGATCCACGGCTGCTGCCTGACGGGCAAGACCTGGGAGACGACGCCGGACGGCCGCATGGGCTGGGACGAGTTCTTCGTCCGGCGCGGCTTTCCGACCTACGTGATCGACCAGGCCGGGCGCGGGCGCTCGGCGGTGAGCCCGGTCGCGATCAATGCGGTCAAGATGGGCCGGGCGGCGCCGGAGACCCTGCCGCCGGTGGTCTCGGCCGGGCACGAGCCCGCCTGGGCGATCTTCCGCTTCGGGCCGGAATACCCGCAGGTGTTTCCGGGCATGCGGTTTCCCCTGGGCGCGCAGGGCGAGTTCTGGAAGCAGATGGTCGCCGACTGGGCCGCGACCCTGCCCACCCCGAACCCCACGGTGCCGGCCCTGTCGGAACTCGCCCGGCGCCTCGACGGCACGGTGCTGATCAGCCACTCGCAATCGGGCATCTACCCGTTCCAGACGGCGGCCCTGGACCGGACCGGCATCCGCGGCCTCGTCGCGATCGAGCCGGCCGCATGCCCGGACCCGGCCAAGGACGACATGGCGCCCTACAGGGACCTGCCGATCCTGGTCCTGTTCGGCGACTACGTCGACCTCGTGCCGCGCTGGGCCCCGCGTCTGAAGCTGTGCCGGGCCTTCGTCGCGGCCGCCAACGCCGCCGGCGGCAAGGCCGAACTGGTGCTGCTGCCCGAGATCGGCATCGCGGGCAACTCGCACATGCTGATGCAGGACACCAACAGCCTGGAGGTTGCCGACTGGCTCGCGGGCTGGCTCGACAGGCACGTTCCCGCCAGGCCGTGATGCCGAGCCGTGACAGCTCATACGAAATCCGTCCGATCGCTTCGCGAGGCGGATTTCGGGTGATGTCTCAGTTTGAAATTCGATCCAGCTCAACCGGCCGGTTCCGAGCCGACCCAGCTGTCGTGCGGTTCGGCAGGTGGCGATCCATAGCGGAAGTTGAGTATCAACTGCGTGTAATAGCCGTTCGTCTTTTCGAGCGTATGGCATAAGCTTGCCGCATGGGACTATTGACCTTCGGATTAAACCTCACCCTGGACGGCTGCGTCGACCACCAGGAAGGAATCGCCGACGACGAGACGCACGCGTTCTTCACCCGCCTTATGGACGAGGGCGGGGCGATGCTCTGGGGCCGCATCACCTACGAGATGATGGAGAGCTACTGGCCGGCGGTCGCTCGCGGCGACGTGGAGGCGCCGGCGGCAATACGCGAGTGGGCGATCAAGCTGGAGGCCAAGTCGAAATACGTGGTGTCGACGACGCGAAAGGACTTCCCGTGGACCAATAGCCACCACATAGCCGACGACCTGCGTACAGGCGTGCAGAGGCTCAAGGACGCGACTCCGGCGGGCGTGCTCCTCGGCAGCGGCACACTCGCGACCGAGCTGGACCGGCTGGATCTGATCGACGAGTACAAGTTCCTTGTCCACCCAAGAATCGCTGGCCACGGCCCGACTCTATATCACGGCAGGCTGCCCAGTACGCGACGGCTCGAGCTGGTCTCGGCGAAGCCACTCCGCAATGGCGCGGTCGCCATGCACTACCGGCGCGAACGCTGACTCCAAGTAGCCTCTCGCGCAAGCTTTAGAACCTGCGCGTCGCGGAAGCGCCGCCATTTAAAAGTCAGCTTTGATCGCCTGTTTCTATGAATGAGAGCAGATGCACCTGTGCGCTGGGCCGTCTGCATTAGACACCTTGGCTGGCTACCCGCACTGGCGGGGTGAGGACGATCGAAGGAGCCGGAAACGTCTGGTTCCTACCGATCACGGACGCTCAAGACACATTTCAAACTGAGACACGCCCGGATTTCGGCTTCGCTCAGCCGCCGCGCGGGCACGGTATCAGTCCGGCTTGCGCTCGCTCAAAAAGGTCTTCATCCGCTCCAGGGCGCGCAGGATGTTCTCGGCGGAGTTGGCGTAGGAGAGGCGCAGGTAGCCCTCGCCGTGCACGCCGAAATCCGGACCGCCGATCACCGCGACGCCCGCCTCCTCCAGCAGGGTGGCGGCGAGCTTTTTGGCCTTCCAGCCCGTCTTCCCGATGTTGGGAAAGGCGTAGAAGGCGCCCTTGGGCGTGATGCAGCTCACGCCGGGCAGGTCGTTCAGCCCGTCGACCACGATATTTCGGCGCCGGTCGAACTCGGCGACCATCTCGGCCACGCAATCCTGCGGGCCGTCGAGGGCACTGATGCCGGCCCACTGGGTCGAGGCGTTGACGCAGGAATGGGCGTTGACCGCGAGCTTGCGCGCCGCGTCGTAGAGGGGCTTCGGCCAGACCGACCAGCCCAGGCGCCAGCCGGTCATGGCGTAGGACTTCGAGGCACCGTCGAGGTAGATCAGCCGGTCGCGGATCGACTCGTACTTGAGCAGCGAGTGGTGTGCCTGCCCGTCGTAGGTCATCGTGCCGTAGATCTCGTCGGACATCACGGCGACGTCTGGGTGCGCGGCCAGCCCCGCCACAAGGGCGTCGATCTCGGCCTTGGGCGTCACCCCGCCCGTGGGGTTGGCCGGCGAGTTGACGATGAGCAGGCGCGTCTTCGGCGTGATGAGCCCGAGGGTCTCCTCGGCCGAGAAGGCGAAGCCGTTGGCCTCGCGGATCGGCACCGGCACGGGGGTCGCCCCGGTGAACTCGATCATCGAGCGGTAGATCGGGAAGCCGGGATCCGGATAGAGGATCTCGGCGCCCGGCTCGCCGAACATCAGGATCGCCATGAACATGGTGACCTTGCCGCCGGGCACGATCAGCACAGCGTCGGGCGAGACCGCCACGTCGTGGCGCCGCTGGATGTCGCGGGCGACCGCCTCGCGCAAAGGCGGGATTCCGACCGCGGGGGTGTAGCCATGATGGCCGTCGCGCAGAGCCTTGATGCCGGCCTCGACGATGTGGGCCGGCGTCGGCATGTCGGGCTGGCCGATGCCGAGGTTGATGACGTCGCGCCCCTCGGCTGCCAGCGCGTTGGCGCGGGCCAGCACGGCGAAGGCGTTCTCCTCGCCGATCCGCCCGAAGGCCGGAACGATCTGCATCATGGCGAAAGGCTCCCGGTGCCTGCGCGGCGCGTTCAGTCCACCTCGGCGCCCGTGCACGACCCGCGCCAGAGGATCGGCGCGGTCAGTTCTTGGTGTGTTCAGTTCTTGGCGCGCTCGGCCAGCTTGCTCGCCCCGAAGGAGAGGGCGCCGGCGAGGACGGCCAGGATCACGAAGGTCTTCACCGAGGCGTAGAACAGGGCGGGCTCGATGCCGGTGTCGGTGTAGAGCACCACCCCGATCGCGGCCAAGGGCAGGGAGATCAGGATGGTGAGGGGAACGAGCGGGTTCATGGCGGCACTCGGATGGGGCGACGGCCGTCGCGGATCGGGAATAGCGCGCGTGCATAGCACCGCCCCGCAGCCGTGGGGACACCCCGAGGCGAAGTTTTTTGCCCGGACCGGGGATGGAAGGCGGCCTCGCCGCAGACGCTCCACATCACGTTCCAGGAGCAGACTTGTTATTGATGCTTGGTAGAATCGAGCCTTAGGGCCCCTGACGCTAAGAGAAAGGCAAGTGTTTTCCGGCCAATGTTCCGGAAAAGGGGAGCGGACGCCATGGCTCGCGTATCGGTGCCACGCAGCGGGGTGCGTTCGGAGGGCGAGAGCATCGAGGAGTTGATCAGGCTGATCAAGCGGCTCCTCCGGCATCGCGCCTACGAGCGGACCCGGATCGTGAGCGCCCTGCTGCTGCGCCACCTGCCCCACGATTCGGGTTATGCCTGGGAGAACGAGGCCCGGCTGCGCGAGCGGCTCACGGGCGCCGGCCTCGACGCCAAGACCCTCGACTACCTCATCACCAACGCCCGGCTCGAATTCGAGCGTCTTCAGGAGCGCACGGCCGGCTGAGGCGAAACCGGACGCCCCTCAGGCAGGCACCCGGACCGTCGCGCGCAAGCCTCCGAGGGGGCTGTCGTGCAGCGACACGTCGCCCCCGTGCGCCCGGGCGATGTCGCGGGCGATCGAGAGGCCGAGGCCGGAGCCGCCCGCATCCTGGCGCGCGTCGTCCAGGCGCACGAAGGGCTTGAACACCTCCTCGCGGCTCTCGGCCGGGATGCCGGGGCCGTCGTCGTCGATCGAGACGAGGAAGGCGCGGGCATCGAGGCGGCCCGAGATCGCCACCGTCTCGCCGTAGCGGGCGGCGTTGGCCGCGAGGTTGAACAGGCAGCGCCGGAAGGCGTCCGGCCGCACCGTGACGCTCGGCCGCCCCGAAAGGTCCACGGCCGCCACGTGCGCGCCGAGGCGCTCCACGTCGGTGCGCAGGTCCTCCAGCATCGCCCGCATGTCTGTGGGGGCGGCGGCCTCCGCCGAATCGCCGCGGGCGAAGGCGAGGTAGGCCTCCAGCATCCGGCTCATCTCGTCCACGTCCCGGTTCAGGTCCTCGATCTCGGCCGTCTGCTCGACGAGCGCCAGGGAGAGCCGGAACCGGGTGATGATGGTGCGCAGGTCGTGGCTCACGCCGTTGAGCATCGTCGTGCGCTGCTCCATCGCCCGCTCGATCCGCCGCTTCATCTCGATGAAGGCGTGGCCGGCCTGCCGCACCTCGCGGGCGCCGCGGGGGCGGAACTCGATCTCGCGGCCCTTGCCGAAGCCCTCCGCCACGGCGGCCAGCCGCAGGATCGGCTTGATCTGGTTGCGCAGGAACAGGATCGCCACGCCCAGCAGCACCATCGAGGAGCCGGTCATCCAGACCAGGAAGATGTGCGAGTTCGAGGCGTAGGCCTGCGAGCGGCGCGCGGTGATCCGCATCACCCCGTCGGGGATCGCCACGCGGATCTCGATGAGGTTGGAGCGCCCCACGGTGTCGATCCAGTACGGCCGCCCGATCTGGCGCTGGATCTCGTCGGACAGGGCTTCGTCCAGGATCGAGAAGAACGGCCGCGGCCCCGGCGCCGGGATCTTGGCGCCCTTGAGGATGTCGAGGTCGAGGTTCAGGCGCTCGCCCGCGATGCGGGTGAGGGTCTCGGCGTCCTTGTCCTGGGGGTAGCGCTCGTAGATGTCGATCAGGGCGGCGATGTCGGAGGTGACCGCCGAGGACAGGCGCTTGGTCACGAGCTGCCAGTGCCGCTCCATGAAGGTGTAGGCGATCACCGACTGCAGCAGCACCACGGGCGCGATGATGATGATGAGCGAGCGGGCGTAGAGGCCCTTCGGCAGCACGTCGCCGACGGCGCGCGAGAGGCGCTTCCACAGGGCCCGCGGGCCGCTCACGCCGAGACGGCTACGGCGAAGCGACCGGGACAGCCCCGGATCGGGCGCGTTCACGCCGCACCCGGCGCGCGCTGCGCCGTCAGGGTCCGTTCCATCGGGGAGGTTCCGGGACGCGGTTCGTCGAGGGCCACGCCTTATGGCATCCCGCCCGGAATCGGCCAAGGACGGGGGTCAGGCCGCTCGCGCCTACGGCGTGCGCGGCAGCTTCGGCTCCGGGATCGGCGAGCGGGCGAGGCTGAGGATGGACCGCTGCGGCCGGCCCGACTTCTGGGCGATGGCCTCGTCCTGCGCGGCGATCGCCTCGCGGGCCGGCTCGTCGCCGTCGAGGCCGCCGAGAATTTCCGCCGGGACGCGCCGGTTGGACGCCTGGGAGCCGTCCTCGTAATACACGTCGAACAGCACCGAGCCCCGTTCCTGGGGTCTTTGCCTGATACGCTTGCTCATAGCCTTCCGGGGGTTGTGGGCGGTTCATGGACACGGCCCGCGACAGACGAACGGCCAGCGAGGACGGAGCGCGGCGCCTTCGGCACCGCCCGCTTCCGGCATCGTGGCCGTGTCCGGCCGAGCGATCTGGTCGCCCCGGCCGGTGTGGTTCCTGATATGGTGCGGACGCACGTGTGAGGCAACGCGGAAGGCCGTTGCCAGCCCTGTGCGCCGAGCCGGTGTCTCGGGCGACTGCCCGCCGGGATCGGCCCGCCGAAATCAGCCAGCCAGGACGAGATCGCTCTCGTTGGCCGCCCGCTCGCCGGCGGAGGACTTGATGCGATAGCCCGGCTCCCCGCTTCGGTCCTCCGGCATCAGCCGGATGACCTCGCAGAGCATCCCGGCCCCGTCCTTGTCTCCGGCGGTCGCCCGCACCTGGCGGACGCGCTGGCCGAGCTTGAACTTGTGAGACATCGGACTCTTCCTCCTGGCGGCTTCACGGGGGACCGTGACGGGTCGTTGCGCGCCGTACCGACCCCACCGCATGGATCGGTATCCTTCGGCTCCGGACGTGGGATGCAGCCTGTGCGGCGAACCGGGTGCCGGTTCGCCGATGGGGCACCTCTTAGCGGCGGGCGCGGGCCTTGCGCGCGGCGAAGCGCGCGTCGCGGGCCGCCTTCTGCTCGGCCACCAGCGCGGCCTGGCGTTCGATCTTCTCCGCGGCCAGTCGGGCCTGCTCGGCCGCCTCCAACTCGCGCTGCGCCTTGAGTTCGGCCGCGGCGGCCGCCTCGGAGGCGATTCGAGCGGTCTCGCGCTCGCGGCTACGCTCCTCACGGGCGCTGATCACGGCCTGGCGCTCCGCTTGGCGGGCGATGACGGCCGGGTCGTCGGCCGGGGGGCGCGACCGGTAGCGGTCCAGCATCGCCTCGCGGGCCTTGGCCGCAGTCTCGAGCCGGTCGGTGAGCTGGTTGTCCTTGAAGGGATTCACACGGTGTCCTTGATGCAGGGCCGGCCCAGGGCCGGCGTCGAAAACGAATGAAGCCGTTCCAGTCGGAACGGCTTCGAAGGTCGCTGGCAGGCTGATCGCGATCAGGCGGCCTGGAGGCTGCCCGCGGACTGCTTCCCGCTGCGACGGTCGGTCTCCATCTCGTAGGAGATCTTCTGTCCCTCGGTCAGGCCGCGCATGCCGGCGCGCTCGACGGCGGAGATGTGCACGAAGACGTCCTTGCCGCCGTCATCCGGCTGGATGAAGCCGAAGCCCTTCTGATCGTTGAACCACTTAACGGTGCCGGTGCTCATAGAAAATTCCGTATCCTGATAGGCGAACGTATCGGTCGAGCGCATGGTCATCACGCGCCCGTCCGCTGGTCGTCGAAATGTGGGAGAAAACAGAGCGCACGCCCCGAGCGGGCGGAACGGCCGGATATCTGGCCAGAGATCGATTTCTTATTGATAGCGCGTTCGCCGAGATTTTGCAATCGGACCGTGTCGGCCGAAGAAATTCTCGCGCGCGCCCGTGAGTTCGCCGTTCTTCATCGCACTCAAGGCCCCCATCGTTCGGCAGGCTCGACCGTCCGGTCGAGCCTGCCGAACGATGGGGGCCTTGAGTGCGATGAAGAACGGCGAACTCACGGGCGCGCGCGAGAATTTCTTCGGCCGACACGGTCCGATTGCAAAATCTCGGCGAACGCGCTATCAATAAGAAATCGATCTCTGGCCAGATATCCGGCCGTTCCGCCCGCTCGGGGCGTGCGCTCTGTTTTCTCC